>NZ_JAUORD010000011.1:0-178183 GCF_030547345.1 Anaerobacillus sp. 1_MG-2023
TCGTTTCACCCAATCGATTGAGACAAAAAGCGTCTCATTCTCATGGGTTCCAACGCCCTGCGGATTTAACCGCCCACATCCGCATTTCGTGTCTAGCTACAGTGGGCAAATCCTCCGGTCGTTTCACCCAATCGATTGAGACAAAAAGCGTCTCATTCTCATGGGTTCCAACGCCCTGCGGATTTAACCGCCCACTTCCGCATTTCATGTCTAGCTGCAGTGGGCAGACACTTGGTCACTTCACCCTATAACTCGAACACAAAGACCGTGTGCAATTTATAGGGTTCCAGTGCCTGCCGTGTCTAACCGCCCACTTCCGCATTTCGTTTTAAAATATCCTTTTCTTATCTTTTTCTTCTTTAAGTATTTCAACGGCTTCTCTGAAGCGTTGGGAGTGGATGATTTCTCGTTCTCTTAGGAAGGCGAGGGAGTCGTTTAGGTCAGGGTCGTCTGAGAGGTCGATGATCCATTGGTAGGTGGCTCTTGCTTTTTCTTCTGCGGCGATGTCTTCGTATAGATCGGCGATTGGGTCTCCTTTGGCAGCGATGTAGCTTGCTGTCCATGGGACGCCAGCGGCATTGGAGTAGTATAGGGCACTGTCATGATTAGCATAGTGGGCGCCGAGTCCAGCTTCTTTCATTTGATCTGCGGTTGCGTCTTTTGTGAGTTTGTAGATCATTGTAGCGATCATTTCGAGATGTGCAAATTCTTCTGTTCCGATATCGGTTAATAAACCGACAACCTTATCGGGTATAGTATACCGTTGATTCAAATAACGGAGGGCTGCTGCTAGTTCACCATCAGCACCGCCATATTGCTCAATCAAAAATTTGGCAAGCATCGGGTTACATGTACTGACTTTGACGGGATATTGTAATTTCTTTTCATATAGCCACATTGATTTTCACCCTTTCCAGACTAGACTTGCCATGGCCACGGTGCGTCGCCCCAATTCCATGGGTAGTTTGAATAGCTGTTGCCGTATTGTTGAAGGGGACCATATTCCTTTTCATAGCGTTTCTTAAGGTGCCTACTTCTTTTGGCATATTCATTGAATTGTTGAATGGCTTCGTAGTCATCCGGGTGTGTATCAAGGTAAAGAGTCAGTTCAACGAGAACGAAATCAGTGGCCTGCAGTTCCTCTAACAGCTCATAATAGGCTTTCGGTAGCTGTTTAGACATGTTTTACTCCCCCCGCTTTGAAGGATAAGGATAGGGATCATAGAAAGCTTTCCAGAGAGTACCTCGAGTGAGAGCTTCACGTGCAGAATATTGCTCTAGTCCTGGGGGCTGAAATCCCATATAAAGATTAGGAGGAGTGGAATAAGATTTCACTCGAATAGGGGGACAGGGATCAAATGGACTGACGTAAGGCTCGTAATACTTTTTGTGGGTATACATCGTTGACCTCCTTCTATACAAATCTCTACTCTTTAGTTGTATGAAATTATGGAAAAAACATGATCTCTAAATATAAGGAGCACCCCCTAAAGTGGGAGTGCTCCTCATCCTTTTACATTTTATTAACGGTATTGTTCCACGTAGCAAGCATATTCTTTAGGTCATGAAGATCTGATTTAAATGGATAGTTCGATGCAACACTTCTTTTTTGACCTTCGTCGAGCTTTTCGTAGCTATGCACAAATTCGGTCATGTCTCTTGTGAGTCTATTTAGCTCCCATTTAAATGTTTCGAATTCTTTTTCCATTGTCAAAACTCCTTTGTAAATAAGTTCTTATATTTGATATACCCTGACGGATCATTCTAAAAACCATCGAGTATGATAATTTACAAATAATGTCGCATTGGATGCGAACGTATTTTCTTGTCTTGCTATCCAATTGAAGAAAAACATGAGATAATAGACTAAGAATTTACGGTGTAGGAGGTAGAATACATGGCGGTACAGTTTGTTATTGGTCGGTCTGGAAGTGGAAAAACAGAGCATTGCTTATCTGAAATGCAGCACGAATTGATCGATCGCCCGCTTGGTGAAGATATGATCTATCTTGTACCAGAGCAAATGACTTTTCAATCAGAATATGAACTAGTACATAATAGAGGATTAAAAGGAATGATTCGTGCTCAGGTTTTTAGTTTTACAAGACTGGCATGGAAAGTTCTTCAAGAAACGGGAGGGATGGCCCGCCCCCATTTAACGAGCGTAGGAACAAGTATGATGTTACGTCATATCATCGAAGAGAATAAACAGAAGCTAAGAATTTATCAGCGTTCTTCTGAAAAAACAGGGTATGTGGAACATTTGAATGACATGGTCACCGAGTTTAAGCGGTATTGTCTTGAACCGGAAGATATAAAACGTTTTGCGGATGATCTTTATGATGAAGATGAGCGAAGCTTACTTCGGGATAAGCTCTACGATCTTCATCTTGTTTATGATGCTTTTCAGAAGGAAATGCTAGGATTTTATCTTGATTCGGAAGACTATTTGGCATTGCTTGCTGAGAAAATCGAAGCGTCAAGCTACCTAGAGAATGCCTCTATCTGGATTGATGGTTTTCATAGTTTTACACCTCAAGAGCTTCTTGTGCTTCAGGCTTTAATAAAAAAAGGCACAAACCTTACATTTACTATCACAATGGATCCCGAGATGAATCCTTCAAGCATTCATGAACTGGATCTCTTTCATGAGCCAGCGAAAACATATCAAACACTTCAAGGACTAGCGCATGAAGAGGGGGCTGCTATTAAGGAGCCGCTAATTTTAGCTGATCAAAAGCGCTATAACAATAGTGAACTTGCGCATTTAGAAGCCAACTATGGTGAACGACCACCAGTTCTTTATAATGGAAGTCTTCAGCATATTCAAGTGCATCATGCGGTGAATATCCGTTCCGAAGTTGAAGCGGCAGCACGTGAAACGCTTAGATTAGTACGCGATGAAGGCTATCGATATAGAGACATTTCAGTCATGGTACGCAACATGGCTTCTTATTATGAACTTGTCGAAACGATCTATGCAGATCACGGTATTCCTATTTTTTCTGACCAGAAAAGAACGATGCTGCATCACCCGCTAATTGAATTAATAAGGTCCAGTCTAGATATTATTCAATATAACTGGCGCTATGAATCTGTATTTCGCTGTGTGAAAACAGAATTGCTTTTTCCAGACGATACAGAAGAAAGTGTCGAAACCATTCGCGAGCGCATGGATGAACTCGAAAATTATGTGATTGCTAAAGGCATTAAGGGCTATCGCTGGAAAACGGACGAGCGCTTTAAAGCGAATATCTACAGACAGCTTGAAGATGATGAAACGATTACCTCAGATGACCTCGAAAAAATGGAAGATCGACTAAACGAAACGAAAGAATGGATTGTTACACCGCTCGAGAAGTTTGAAAGAAAAATGACGAAAGCAAAAACCGTTCGCGAGATGTGTGAAATTCTTTATTATCTTCTAGAGAATAGTCATGCTGCAGAAAAAATAGATCGGTTGAAGGTACAAGCAGAAGAAGCAGGTCAGCTTTCGAAAGCACGGGAGCATGATCAAGTTTGGGATGCTGTTATTGCACTGCTTGATGAAACGGTTGAATTGATTGGTGATCAAAAACTTTCAATAGAGCAATTTACGAAGCTTCTTGAAGCTGGGATGGAAAACATGAAGTTTGCCCTTGTACCTGCTTCACTTGATCAAGTTGTGATCGGTAGCATTGATCGAACGAGATTTACTGATGTGAAGTGTGGTTTTTTGCTAGGTGTCAATGAAGGAGTTTTACCATCAAGAATACAGGAAGATGGGCTTTTGAATGAACAGGATCGAGAAAAGCTAGAAGAACAGGGGATTCAGCTAGCACCCGGATTAAAGCGACGTCTTTTAGACGAAGAGTTTCTAATTTATCATTCTTTGTCAACGCCATCTGATGCCCTGTGGGTAAGTTGTCCTCTTGCGGATGAAGAAGGAAAGGGATTGCAACCATCTATTGTGATGAATCGATTGAAAGAGATGTTTCCTGAGCTTATCATTGGTTTGAAATTTGCTGAACCAGGTGAAGAATCGAAAGAAGAGCTATCGTTTATAACGAACCCGGCGAAGACGATTGGTAGATTAACAGGTCAGCTTCGTCAATGGCATCGCGGGTATCCGATTGATCCGATTTGGTGGGATGCCTATAATTGGTTCGTCACGGCGTCATCACAAGAGAATCGAGTACGATTGATTGAAAGTCTTTTTTATCGGAACAAAGCAGATCGTCTGACTGAAGATACGAGTAGAAAACTGTATGGTTCAAAGATTCAAACAAGTGTTTCTAGAATGGAAAGATATAAATCCTGTGCCTTTTCGCAATTTGCTTCTCATGGTTTACGGTTGAAAGAACGGTCAACATTTAAGCTAGAAGCACCAGATATCGGTCAGTTATTTCACGCGGCGCTTAACATGATGGCTGAAACAATTAAGCAGCGTCATTGGGATTGGGCAAAGCTTTCATCGAATCAATACTATGAACTATCAGGTCAAATCGTAGAGCAACTTGCACCGAAATTGCAAAATGAAATTCTATTAAGTTCCAATCGCTATCACTATATTATGAGAAAACTTTCTCAGGTAGTAGGTCGAGCCTCTTCCGTTCTCGGTCAACAAGCGAAGAAAAGTGGTTTTCAGCCAGCGGGGCTCGAATTAGGATTTGGCCCAAACCAGGAGTTGCCACCAATCGAGTTTACGCTTAAGAATGGGGTGAAAATCCAGCTGATCGGACGAGTGGACCGCGTTGATCAGGCGCTAAATGGAGAGGAACTTCTTCTCAGAATTATTGACTACAAATCAAGTGGAACTTCTCTTGATCTCTCAGAAGTTTACTTTGGCTTAGCGCTTCAGATGTTAACGTACCTGGATGTTGTGATTACAAACGCAAACATCTGGCTCGGTCGTGATGCAACGGCAGCCGGAATGCTTTATTTCCACGTTCATAATCCCATGTTGCAGGCATCAGCGCCAGGACAAGCTGCACTTCAACAGGAACTTTTCAGAAAGTTTAAGATGAAGGGTCTTTTGCTAGCTGACAAAGATGTCGTAAGCTTGATGGATCATGACATTGAGAAGAAAAAATCTGACATTATTCCAGCTGCTCTAAAGAAGGACGGTAGTTTTTATAAAAATTCTTCTGTTTTATCTTCCGATGATTTTCAGGCGCTCAGGTCATTCACACGGCAAACCATCCAAACGATTGGAACTGAAATATCAGACGGACGTATCGATATCGATCCTTACAAGATGAAGGATCGCATCCCATGCACATTCTGTTCCTATCGCTCATTTTGTCAATTTGATCAGGCGATGGAGGATAATGACTATCGACCGATTACTGTACAGGATGATGAAACAATACTGAGACGGATGAGAGAGGAGGCGAACGGAAATGACGATAATGAATAAACCCGAAGGCTCGAAATGGACAGACGAACAATGGGAAGCTATTGCTGCTCGTGATCAAGACGTTCTCGTAGCAGCTGCAGCTGGGTCGGGAAAAACGGCTGTTTTAGTTGAACGAATTATTAGGCGTCTTGCTGATGAGAATGATCCTGCTGAAGTTGATCGAATTCTTGTCGTAACATTTACAAATGCTGCAGCGGCTGAAATGAGACATCGAATCGGGGAGGCTCTTGAAGAAAAGTTAAAGGAAGACCCATCTTCCCTTTATTTAAGAAGACAGCTTTCGATGTTGAATCGCGCTTCTATTTCAACCCTTCATTCTTTTTGTATGGAAGTACTTCGACGCTATTATTACGAAATTGATCTTGACCCTGCCTTTAGAGTAGCAGATCAAACCGAAGCGGCATTGCTTCGTGAGGAAGCAATGGAAGAACTGTTCGAAGAGCATTATAGCCAGAAAGAGAACGAGGCTTTTTATGACCTTGTTGATCGCTACAGTAGTGATCGTAGTGATGTGGATCTTCAGCTTCTTGTAGAAAGACTCTATCATTTCTCTTCTAGTCATCCATGGCCAGAGCAATGGTTGCAAGATAGTGTCGCCGTATATGAAGAAGCGAGTGAAAAAGCGTTTGATGAATTAGTCTGGGTAGAGGAAATAAAAAAAGATGTCGTTCTTCAGCTTGAAGGTATGCGTGAAATGCAGGAGAAGGCCATTTCTCTTTCTAATGCACCAGGCGGTCCAGAGCCATACCTTGAGATGTTAGAAATGGAACGTGAAATGACGGAAAGGCTTCTTACCGCTTCCGCTCAAACGTGGCAGGAGCTCAAAAATGAGTTCGAACAAATAACATTTGGTCGCTTAAAGCCTTGCAAAGGGGATCAATATGATTCTGAAATGATTGATACAGTAAAAGGCCTTCGTGATCGTGTCAAAAAGACCATCCAAAGCTTAAAAGAAGAGTTATTCCAACGAAACCCGGAGGAATATGTAGAAGACATCGTTCAGCTTGCTCCAGTACTAGGAACGTTATCTTCACTTGTAAATGAATTTAGACACAAGTATACGGAGCTAAAAAAAGAAAAAGGGCTTGTGGATTACAGTGACCTTGAACATTATTGTCTTTCTATTTTATTAGATGATCGTTCTACTCCCGAGAACCCGGTCCCATCGAGTGCCGCTCGTGAATATCAAACACAATTTGCCGAAGTACTGATCGATGAATACCAAGATACGAACTCTGTTCAGGAAACAATCCTAAATGCCATTAGCAGAACTTCTGACTCAGGAGGCAATCGCTTCATGGTAGGGGACGTGAAGCAAAGTATTTACCGTTTTAGACTAGCAGAACCTGGCTTGTTCCTCTCTAAGTATAAAACGTTTGGTCGATCGTCTGACGAGCCATCGAAACGAATTGATCTTGCGCGCAATTTCCGTAGTCGAGAAGAAGTGTTGAATAGTACGAATTTTATCTTCAAACAAATTATGGACGAACGTGTTGGAGAAATAGAGTACGATGAAGCAGCTGAGCTCATTCCTGGCGCAGAATACCCTAAGTCTGAAACGGTTGTTCCGGAAGTTCATATCATTGATAAGAGTGCCCAGAAAGAGGAAGACGAAGAAGAAACTGAAAAGGTTCAGCTTGAGGCTCGGCTTATTGCTTCTAATATTAAAGATATGATGGGGAAGAGTGAAAGCGAACGAACAAAAGTATACGATCGGAAGGAAGATCGTATGAGACCAATCCAGTATAGGGATATGGTGATTTTAATGCGTGCAACAGCAAGCTGGGCACCTGTGATCATGGAAGAATTAAAGCAAGCTGGCATCCCATCTTATTCAGATCTTGCAACAGGATATTTTGAGGCAACAGAAGTCGCGATTATGATGAGTCTTCTTAATGTTATCGATAATCCATATCAGGATATTCCGCTTGCCTCCGTGCTTCGTTCACCCATTATCGGGTTAACAGAGGAAGAGCTTTCCCTTATTCGTATCAATGAGAAACATTCAAGTTATTATCTTGCCTTACGATCTTATTGTGAGACTGAGTCGAACAAGCTATCGGAGACATTATCGAAGTTCATCACAAACTTGAACAGGTGGCGAGAAGCGGCAAGGCAGTCTTCTTTAAGTGAGTTAATTTGGCAGCTTTATCGAGAAACGAACTACTATGAATTTGTTGGTGGAATGCCTGCCGGCTTGCAGCGACAGGCGAATTTACGAGCGCTGTATGATCGGGCAAGACAATACGAAGCGACTTCGTTTCGTGGCTTATTTCGTTTCCTGCGCTTTATTGACAGGATGAAAGAGCGTGGGAGTGATCTTGGCACTGCGCGTGCTCTTGGAGAACAAGAGGATGTTGTCCGAGTGATGACCATTCACAAAAGTAAAGGACTTGAATTTCCTGTCGTCTTTATTGCAGGAATTGCAAAGCAATTTAATATGAGAGATATGGCCAATCAAATGCTGATGCATAAAGAATTTGGTCTTGCCACCAAATTCATTGATCCAATTCAGCGTATTAGCTATCCGACATTGCCTTACTTTACACTGCAAAAGCGGATGAAGCTTGAGCTACTTGCTGAAGAAATGCGAGTTCTTTATGTTGCGTTAACGAGAGCGAAAGAAAAATTAATTTTAGTTGGTACGGTAAATGATTGGGAGAAAGAACGATTGTCGTGGGCAGGAGCAGCTGGAGATGAGTGGCTGCTATCGGATTACGAACGATCGAAAGGGAAGACCTATCTGAGCTGGATTGGACCCGCTATTATGAGACATAAAGATCTCGCTTCTATAACTGAAGGGATGGCGAATTTTTCAAAACACGATGAGGTATTTCAACATCCGGCACGGTGGTCACTCACTCTTCATAACGCTTCCTCCTTCGCTGAGATTGAAGCAGAAGATGTTCATAAACATCGAGAATATGAAATGCTACTACAGAAGAAAGAGCCTATCCCTGAAGTGAGCTCCTATAAAGATGAGGTGAACCACCGTCTTGATTGGACTTATCCTCATCAAGCAGCGTCTGAAACAAGGTCGAAACAGTCGGTAACAGAAGTGAAGCGCCAACGTGAGATCTTTCAAGATGAACGAAGTGATGACAAGCTAGTCAAAGGATTTAGCCAATCATTGAAAGAGCGACCTCGCTTTCTTCAAAGTAAGCAGTTAACGCCTGCTGAGCGAGGAACGGCAATGCACATTGTCATGCAGCATCTGGATTTGCAAAAGTGGCATGATCGTGATGACATAAACGAGTTAGTCGCCAAACTTGAGCAAAAGGAATTGTTAACGACTGAACAGGGAAGAGCCATTGATGTCGAGCAAATTCATCAATTAATGGATTCAGAGCTTGGCCAGAAAATGAGAAATGCAGCTGAAATATATAAAGAGGTTCCTTTCAGCCTAGGAGTAGATTCAAAGTGGATCTATCCTGAATTTGAAGGAGACCAAGAAACCGTGGTTCTCCAGGGTGTGATTGATTGTATACTTCGCGATCAAAACGGAGAATTGGTGCTTGTCGATTACAAAACAGACGTGATAGCGAATCGTTTTACTTCTGATGAACAAGCAATGGAAACAATGAAACGGCGCTATACAACACAGTTACAATTATATGAAAAAGCCATTAATGAGATCTGGAAGGTACCTTGTAAGGAGAAAATATTATTTTTCTTTGACGGGGGTCGATCTCTCTTAATCGATTAACAAGTAGCCGGGCTTATGTCCGGCTGTCTTCTTTTCGGTGGAGTTAGAATAGAAAACGAAATAAAGGAGTGATTAATATGAGGTTACTTCATACTGCAGACTGGCACCTGGGGAAAACATTAGAAGGAAGAAGCCGTCTACCAGAACAAAAGGAGTTTCTTGAAGAATTAATGGTGATTGCTGATGAAGAAAACGTAGACGCTATTTTAATGGCTGGAGACGTTTTTGATACTGTCAATCCGCCCGCTGCAGCTGAAACGCTTTTTTATGATGCGGCAGTAAAGTTAACTAGTCGTGGCGAACGCCCTCTAATCATCATTTCAGGTAACCATGATAATCCAGAGCGGTTGTCGGCATCACGTCCCCTTGCTCAAACAAATGGTATAACGATTATTGGTTTTCCCACAACAGATCCGATAGAAGTGACGGTTCGAAATGGGCAAAAGCTCACTATCGCTGCACTTCCTTATCCATCGGAATCCAGACTGAATGAATGTTTAACAGCTAGTCAGGAAGAAGAGGCACTTCAGCTTGCCTATGATGACCGAGTGAAAAAGCTATTTAGTGATCTGACAGAAGCTGGATCAGAGGAGGCTGTTCATATTGCTATGAGCCACATTTATGTAGCCGGAAGCAGAGAGAGTGATTCTGAACGACCGATACAAGTTGGTGGCGCTTATACGGTATCAGCGAATTCTCTTCCTGAACAAGCGCAATATGTCGCGCTCGGGCACCTACACCGTCCTCAAACAATTACAAGAGCTTCAGCACTTGCACGGTATTCCGGATCCCCACTTGCTTACAGCTTCTCAGAAGCAAATCAATCCAAGTCAGTTACAATCGTTGATGTGGAGCCAGAAGGACTTGCTCATATAAATGAAATCCCTATACAATCAGGCAAGCCTCTCGTTCGATGGATCGCTGATCAAGGAATCGACCAAGTATATACGTGGCTAGAAGAAGGAAAAGATGCGGATGCGTGGATTGATCTCGAAATCCATTTAAATGATACGCTATCAATAGAAGAAATACATCGCCTTCGTAGTCAGCATGATGGATTTATCCATATTAGACCTGTTTTTGCAAAAAAGGATCAGCAAAAAGAAGTTTCAAATGCTAATCTTCCAATAGAAGAGCTTTTCAAACGATTCTATGAACGACAAACTGATGGAGCTGAGCCAGAACAAGATCTTGTACAGCTTTTTCTAGAGCTAACACAGTCAGATGATGATGAGTAAGGGGGACTGAAGACATGAGACCGATACACCTGTCCGTTTCAGGACTACATAGTTTTCGAGAGAAACAAGAAATTGATTTTGAATCACTTTGTCAGGGAGGAATCTTTGGGATATTTGGTCCTACTGGCAGTGGGAAATCTTCTTTGCTTGATGCGATGACTCTTGCCCTTTATGGGAAAGTTGAACGAGCAACGAATAATACTCAGGGCATTATGAACCATGCAGAAGACACGTTGTATGTTTCGTTTACATTCGCCCTAGGAAACGAATTGCGCTATCGGGTGGAGCGAAGTTATAAACGTTCTGGAGATGTTTCCATTCGTTCGGCCAATTCAAGATTAATAGAACTTGGTGAAGAAAATACGGTTTTAGCGGATAAAGACCGTGATGTTTCACAGCAGATTCAAGAAATTCTAGGGCTAACGATTGATGATTTCACTCGTGCTGTTGTATTGCCACAGGGGAAATTTGCAGAATTCCTTTCTTTAAAAGGCACTGAGAGAAGACAAATGTTACAACGTTTGTTCCAGCTTGAGAAATACGGTGATCAATTTAATCGTCGTTTAAGAGCAAGAGTGGATGAGAAAAAGTACCAGCTGAACGAAATAACCGCTGAGCAAACGGGACTAGGTGAAGCTTCTAAAGAATCTCTTAAAGAGGCAAAAGAAGCTTTTCTTGAGGCTGAAAAAGCTGCTCAGAAAGCAAAGGACGATCTTATTGCAGCTGAGAAACAAAAAGAAAATGTAACAGAGATTTGGAACCTTCAAAACCAGCTTGATGAACTTCGCAGTAAGAAAAAGGCGATAGCTGAACAAAGAGCTGAAATCGAAACGCTTGAAATAAAGATCAATGAAGCAAATGCAGCGGGGCAAATAAAGCCTTATTTAGATGCTGTTGAAGCCACAGAAAAAGAAGTACAAGAAGCAAAGAATCGTTATGAAGAAACAAAGCGTCAACTAGAAGAAGCTACAAAGCTGTATCAAGCAAGAAAGAATGAGCATGAAAGCAAGCAACGAGATCGGCAAGAGCAGGAGCCTCTCCTATTAAAAAAATTGAACGAACTTGAGCGTGGGTTGGAGCTTGAAAAAGAAATATCTCAAGTGAAAACAAAGCGTGCTGGTGTGGAAAATCAATCAATCATGTTAGAAAAAGAGTCGAAGGTAAAAGCGGAAGAGACGAAAAAAGCACAAGAGGATTTAACGAAAGCGCGCACGCTTCAAGCCGATCTTAATAGAGATTTGACCACTCGGCAGGTCGCCCCTGAAGAACGTAAGCGAATTCTAAGAGCTCAGAGTTTGAAGCAGGAGTTCCAATCTCTACAAAAGCAGCTAGATGAAACGCGTGGTGAAGAAGAAAAACAAGTGAATGCTCAAAAGCAACTTCAGCCTCTTTATGATGATACGATGCAAAACTTGAAGGTGTTAAAGGAGAGCTATGCAGGTTATTATAACTTGGTTCTTTCAACATATCATGCCATATCCTCTCATAAGCTTACGCTTGAGAATCACATCCGTAACGTTCAGGATGAAATCGATCAAACGAGTCAAAGACTTGAACAAAATCGTACACATGTCATTGCTATACGTCTTGCGAGAGAACTAGAAGAAGGGCAGGCATGCCCTGTTTGCGGTGCGAAAGAACACGTTCAGCTTGCAGAAGGTAATGATAACACACCTGATTTGAAGGAAGATCTAAAGGAAAAAGAACAAAGGCGTGAACGGTTAAAAGATCAACTTCAACATGCTAAACAGCTCCAATATCAGCTAGAGCAAACGTCTGACCTGATGACAGATCAGGATGAGCAACTGGTTAAGGCGCTAGATATAAGCGATGTCGATCGAAACCTTACAGAAACGGCTGTTATTACAGAAATGAAATCGCTCGCTCAGGATGTTCGAGAAATAAAAGAAAAAGTTAAAAACGCTAGTAAGAGTCTTCAGGAGCAGAAGTCAAAAGCGACCGAATATGCTTATCGTCTAGAACAAGTTCAGAAAGATCTAGAAGTTAGAACAGAAAAGCGGATTAATTTAAGTAAAGAAACAGAAGAAATAACGAAAACCATTCAAGAGGAATTGTCTCTTTCTGTTCATGAGATTGAAGACGAAATGAAAAAAATTGAAGAGATGGATAAAGAAGCAACCATCATTAGAGATCGTCTCGAAAAAAGCGTTCCTTATATTGAGAAAAAAGAACAGCACCTTTTAGGGCTTCAAGAACAGGTGCAACAACATACTGTGCGTAGAGCTGAATTAACAAGCTCATTACAACAGCTTACAGAACAAATCAATAAGATGGTAGCTGATCACAATGGCATCGTCGGTAACACAACAGCAGAAGAAGGGTATAAAGCAACGAATGAGCAATTACATCTTCTTCGAAAACAAGAAAAAACGGCATATGAGCGATTGCAGCTAGCGGAGGAAAGTTATCAGCAAAATGAACGACGTTCCGCTGCCGATCAAAATTACAATGACGATGCTCAACTACGTTTAAAAAAATCACTTGAAACATATCAAGCAGTTGAAAAAGACTCTATTTTTGAGAACCGTATGCAGGTTAGAGATGCAGAAGTAGATAATGAACAGAAACAGAAATGGGAAGAGCAAGTACAAGCCTATCGAAAAGAACGAGATCAAACGGAGCATTCGATGGTGGAGCTTGAGAAGAAGCTTTCAGGGAGAGCCATTACTGAAGGAGAATATTATGAAACGATCGAGAGAGCAGAAAGTGCAAAAGCTAATCGAGAGGAAGCCTTATCACATTATGCGGCATGTCGACATCGTGTAGAAGATATAACAAAAAGGCATGAACGCTATAAAGAGCTTGAAGGGGACCGTCAGTCTTTGAGTGAAGAGCTTGAAAAGCTTAATAAGCTTCAAACCGTTTTCCGGGGAAATAGTTTTGTGGAATTTATTGCTTCTGAACAGCTAGAGCAAGTTAGTTTTGACGCGTCACAGAAGTTAGGCGATCTAACCTCTCAGCGATACGCCATTGAGGTAGACTCAGGAGGCGGATTTTTAATTCGGGACGATGCAAACGGAGGAGTAAAGCGACCAGTCTCAACATTATCAGGAGGAGAAACCTTCCTTACATCGCTTGCTCTTGCCCTTGCACTGTCAGGACAAATTCAATTGAGGGGTGCTCATCCGCTACAGTTTTTCTTCCTTGATGAAGGATTTGGTACCCTAGATGAATCACTTCTAGATACCGTTATTACAGCACTTGAAAAGCTACAGAATGAGAGCTTATCTGTCGGTGTCATTAGTCACGTGCCAGAGCTTCGCGCAAGGCTTCCTCGGAAAGTCATTGTGACCCCATCAGAACCATCGGGGCGTGGAAGTCGTATTGAAATGGAGACACTCTAGACATAGGGAACATATCCAAATGGGTATGTTTTCTTTTTTTTCTTGAAAGATACTGTCAAAATACGAGAGTTTATGTAAAAATATGAATAGTAGTTGAGGTAATTTACATAGGAGGAACATGGATGTCGCATTCTATGAGACTAGTTTTAGGAAGCTTTAAACCTTTTTCACACTTTCGTCCGCTTCAATCAGCCTACAGATTAAAAGGATCCTGGTGGCGCATATTCTTATTAACGATCGTAGCCTTTTTAGTAGTTGGAATAACATCGTTTATGAACATTAAATATGCTGGGGAGATGCCTGAATATGCTGGCATTGTAGCAGATGATCGATTGCTTTTCGTTCTAAGTGAAGTGATTACAGATGGTTTACTTGGACTCATTACGTTTGTTCTCGTAGTTTTAGGAGGAGCATTACTATATTGGCCATTCTTTCAGGAAGTTGGATTTAAAAGACTTGCTTACATACATAGCTATGTCGTGTTTATTTTGTTAATCGGTATGGTGCTTCAATTGCCGTTTATTCCTTTTCTACATGAGCCTTCACTTATATCTCCTTACAGTTTAGGTGTCTACGTAGACTTGATAACAAATAGCCCATTCTGGCTTTATTTTAGCTACAGTCTTTCCATATTTTTAGGATGGGGGACTTTTGTTCAGTACGCTGCGCTTAAGCAAAGTACAACTCATGCGAAAAGGTACGTTATGTTTTGGACAATCGGCTTAAATCTAGTCATCGTTGCAATCATCGCTTATATGAGAACGGCATTTTAATGAAAAAGTTGGAGGGTTCATCTGTGAATCGTAAGTCACTTTTGATTAGCATTAGTGTAACTCTTGTTGTCCTTCTTTTTATTACGGTTAACACATTGATTATCCAAAGTGTGATCGCAGGTGAGAAGAAGCTGGAGACGGTTACTGTAGAAGAGAAAACTTATCAAGAACTTGCTTCTTTCGAAGGAGTTCTTATTCCAGAATTAGAAGAGTCATATTATTATCAAGCCTCACGCGGTAACATGGCAGATGTGCTCGTAAGTGAAGGGGATCTTGTTTCAACTGGTACTGCCCTTTTTGAATATGAAGAAGAGATCACTGTTAATACTTCAGATTTAAAGGCACAATTAAATAAAGCTGAAACAGCCGTTTCTGTGCTTGATGATCAGCTTAGCGACGTGACTATGCAGTCTTCACGTATTGATTCTAATGAGGATCTAGAGGATGAGCAGAAACTACAACTGCAATTAGATGTAGAAGAGCAAATGCGAGAAACAGAATATAAGAAAAGACTTGCTGAGCTTGATGTAAAAGAGTTAGAACGTCAAATTGCTGAGGCAGATACAAAACAAGTAGATCTTAAGGTGGAGTCAACACTCGACGGTACAGTTGAAGAAGTGAATCGTACTCCTAAAGACGGCGAGCCGGTTGTCAAGGTATTATCTAATAAGATCACTGTTCAAGGTTCCGTCAATGAATTAGATTATCCAACTCTTGCTGTCGATCAGGAAGTACTGATTCGGGCGAGTGCTTATCCTGGTCAACCAGTCACAGGAAGAGTGACAATCTTAGAGGATCGTCCATATGAAGTAGATGAAGAAACGGGACTGAGTTTGTATCATTTTAATGTCATGATTGATGAGGAAACAGAGATGAAGTCGGGTACACACGTATCGATCGATATACCTCTTCATCAAAATGAGAATGCCCCATCCGTACCTGAGGAAAGTATTATAATAAAAGATTCTACTAGTTATGTTGTCGTGTTTGAAGAAGAACAACTTTACTTAAGAGAAGTAGAACAAGGACGAGAAGAAAATGGCAAAGTTGAAATCCTATCAGGTCTTGAAGTTAAGGAAAAAGTCTTAACTGAGCCAAGAGAGGCTTTTACTGAACTGCTTTCAGAGAAAAAGGAAAAAGAAGAGAGTCAAGAAACAGAAAGCAAAGGATAAAACGAGAGGACCTGTAGAGATACAGGTCTTTTTTGTTGTTAGAGAAATTCTTATTCGCTTAAAGCGTGATTATCGCAATATTCATGAAAATGAATGGGACTTCATGTCATAATAGCAGTATTAAAGTAGAGGACGTTCCTCTTAATATGTAACGAGCTTTAAGATTATTGAATGGTTTCCCTTATAGGGGACAAGAAAAGGAGAGAATGTTGAGATGAAGTTTGTTTCTTTTAGAAACCACGGTGTGTCTTACTTCGGTATATGGAAAGAAGGTAATCAGATTGTTAATTTAAGCGCTTATTATCAAGATCAAGGAAACCACATCCCTGATTTACGATCATTTATTCAATCAGGAAAATTCGATTTAGCTGAATTGATAGATGTGGCGTCTAAGTATGAAGTAAATGTTGAAGATGTTCAATTAGAAGCACCCATTCCAAGACCATCTAAAAATGTGTTCTGTGTAGGGAAAAACTATCGCGATCATGCTATTGAAATGGGAAGTGAAAAGGATATACCAGCTCATCCTATGATTTTCACTAAAGCCCCAACGACAGTTAGCGCTCCAAATAGCGTCTTAGCATTTGAAAATGAGCTATGTGAAGCACTTGATTATGAAGGTGAGCTTGCGGTTGTTATTGGCAAACAAGGAAAAGGAATCAAAAGCGATGAGGCCATGGACTATGTATTTGGATATACGATCATCAATGATATTACAGAGCGCGACATTCAAAAAAAGCATGGACAATTTTTTGTTGGGAAAAGCCTTGATGCGTCGTGTCCAATGGGGCCAGTTATTTTACATACATCTGCTGTTCTAGACCCGCATCAACTGCCTATTAAGACTTTGGTAAACGGAGAGCTAAGACAGAGTGGTAATACTTCGGACTTTATTTTCGATATCCCAGAGCTTATTCACGTTCTTTCGAAGGGGATGACGTTGGAGGCAGGAGACATTATTGCAACAGGCACTCCTGCAGGTGTAGGAAAAGGATTTAAACCTCCAAAATTTCTTCGTGATGGTGATGTGGTCGAGATTCAAATTGAAGGAATTGGTACTTTACGTAATGAAATAAGAAAGAGATAACGTTCTCGTGTTTAATTATTGCTAATAAAAGGAATTGTTATCCAGAGAATCTACTAGGAGGGTTAGCGTATGGAAAAGTTTCATTACATTAATGGTGAATGGACAGGTCAGGATCTTGAAAAGCTTGAAGTGAACAACCCGGCAACTGGTGAACTCGTCGGTACTGTACCGGTTGGGGGGAAATCGGAAACGAAGAAGGCAATTGACGCTGCGCATCAGGCATTCCCCGCATGGTCAAGCCTCACCGCATATGAGCGGTCGTCATACTTAAAGAAACTCCATAGTTTGATGATGGAACACGAAGATGAATTAGCCGAGCTTATGACGCTTGAAATGGGAAAACCTCTTCATGAATCAAAAGGAGAAGTGGCTTATTCTGCCTCATTTGTGGAATGGTTTGCTGAAGAAGGAAAACGCGTTTATGGTCGTACCATACCTCCTCATAAAGAAGAGCGTATGATGGAAGTTCGCAAACAGCCAGTAGGAGTTGTTGGTGCGATTACGCCATGGAATTTCCCAGCTGCCATGATCGCAAGAAAGCTTGCTCCTGCTCTTGCTGCAGGGTGTACCTTTGTTGTTAAGCCACCTTCTGCAACGCCACTAACAGCAGTGCGTTTAGTGGAACTTTGTGAAGAGGCTGGTATACCTAAAGGTGTTGTAAACCTCGTCACTGGGAAATCTTCAGAAGTAGCAGGCGAGCTAATGAGTAATCCACACGTTCGTAAAATAACGTTCACAGGTTCAACAGAAGTTGGTAAGAAACTAATGGAACAGGCTGCTGAAACAGTGAAAAACATTTCTCTTGAGCTTGGTGGACATGCACCGATCATCGTTCTTGATGATGCAGACATTGACAAAGCCGTTGACGGCGTCGTTGCTTCTAAGTTTAGAAACGGTGGTCAAACGTGCATATGCGGTAATCGTGTCTATGTTCAAGAAAAGATTTATGATGAGTTTATTTCGAAATTCGCAGCTAAAACGAAAGAACTTAAGGTTGGAAATGGATTAGAAAAAGGCACTGACATTGGACCGATGATTGACAAAGATGGCTATAATAAAGTAGAAAAGCATGTTCAAAATGCGCTTAGTCAGGGAGCTGAATGTGTTGTTGGAGGAGAAGGATACGAAGAGAATGGCTCCTACTTCTACCGTCCAACGATTTTAAAGGATGTAACACCTGGCATGTTAATTATGAATGAAGAAACGTTTGGACCAGTTGCTCCAATTCAAAAGGTTAAAACAGATGATGAAGCGATTAAGTTTGCAAACCAAACGCCATTTGGACTTGCAGCTTACGTCTTTAGTGAAAGCGTTCGAAGAGGAAATCACGTCGTAAATGGTTTGGACTACGGGATTGTAGGCTGGAATGACGGGGTTCCTTCAGCTGCTCAGGCGCCGTTCGGTGGTATGAAGCAAAGTGGTATTGGTCGAGAAGGTGGCCACGAAGGACTTGAAGCTTATTTAGAAACAAAATACGTTTCGATCGGATTATAGAAAATAAGAAAGCCTCGCTATAGCTAGCGAGGCTTTCTTCGTTTCCTTATTGTACAGACAAAACATCTGTAATTTGTTCGATGGCCCAGTTTAAATCCTCTTCATTAATAATAAGAGGAGGCGCAAAACGAATGACCGTTTCGTGAGTCTCTTTACATAGTAATCCTTTTTCTTTCAGCTTCTCGCAATACGGACGAGCAGCTTCATGAAGCTCAACACCTATGAAAAGACCGCGACCACGGACTTCTTTAATCATAGGATTCTTAATTTCTTTTAATTTATTTTGAAAGTAATTTCCTAGTTCAAGAGAGCGGTCTGCAAGCTTCTCATCCTCAAGAACTTCTAAAGATGCCACCGAGACTGCACATGCTAGAGGATTTCCTCCAAATGTTGAACCGTGAGATCCTGGGGTGAATACGCCAAGAACTTCTTCATTAGCGGCAACACAAGAAATCGGGAATACACCTCCACCTAGTGCTTTTCCAAGAATGTACATATCAGGCTCTACATTATCCCAATCGCAAGCAAAACGTTTACCAGAGCGGCAAAGCCCTGCTTGGATTTCATCAGCTACGAAAAGCACGCGTTGCTCCTTACAATACTCATAAGCTTCTTTAAGAAAACCTTCTCGAGGAATATTGATCCCAGCTTCACCTTGAATTGGCTCAAATAAAAACCCTGCTGTATTTGGCGTAATGGCTTTTTTCAATGCATCAAGATCACCATAAGGAATGAGTTTAATGCCTGGAAGCATTGGTCCAAATCCTCTTTGGTATTCTTCTTCAGATGAGAGGGAGACAGCTGTCATTGTACGACCGTGAAAGTTACCCTCACAGGCAATGATTTCTGCTTTATCTTTCTCAACACCCTTCACTTCATAAGCCCAGCGGCGCATCGCTTTAACAGCTGTTTCAACTGCCTCTGCACCTGTGTTCATTGGAAGAATCATATCTTTGTTTGTAAATTCAGAAACTTTTCGATAAAAAGGTCCGAGCTGATCATTGTGAAATGCACGAGAAGTTAATGTGACACGATCTGCCTGGTCCTTTAGAGCTTGAATAATCTTAGGATGTCTGTGCCCCTGGTTGACAGCTGAATAAGCACTTAGCATATCCATGTAACGATTTCCTTCGGGATCTTTCACCCAAACACCTTCTGCTTCTGCAATGACTATAGGCAGTGGATGATAATTGTGTGCGCCGTATTGCTCCGTCATTTGAATAATATCCTGCGTTTGTACCATGTTACGGTTCACTCCCATCTTTTAGTTGAAGCTTCCTTTATAGTATAACAATGAAATCGTTTTCTTCCCATCATTTGAAAGAAATTGGGAGGAATGTTTCATAATCTTCTCATCTAATTGTTTCATGATATGATAGAGAGGAATCTGTACATAGAAAGAGGGAGAGATCGTTTATGTTGCATGCCCATTATTCTGCTTGGGGATTAACCTTGATTCTTTTTCTAGTTAGCTATTTTTTAATGAGAGCTGGGAAAGGGAAATCACAAGAAATAACCCATACGATTCTTCGAATATTTTATATTTTAACTGTTATTTCAGGAATGTTTCTTGTAATAGGCTATGAGTTTTGGGGGCCTTCCATTGTGAAAGGTGTCGTCGCTCTTTGGCTTATTTTCTCGATGGAAATGATCCTAGTAAGAGGAAAAAAAGAGAAAAAAATCTGGCCATTTTGGCTACAATTTATGTTTGCTTTTCTCCTTGTTATTTTTTATGGGTATTCTGTACTGCATCTTTATCAGCTATAAGTCCTAAAACCACCTTCGATAAGGTGGTTTTTTTGTATTAAACGTTTGGTTTCTTTACGCCGATATAAGAAGAAGGGTAGATTGGCATATTTCTGGTATAAGTGTATTCGAGCTTTCTACTTTTTGATATTATAGACATAAATATAAAAGCTTCGAATTAAAGGGATTAAAGGATGAGGTGTGTATAGCTTGAGGACATTTTCAGTCATGATTCATCATGATCACGATTTGCTAGAATGCATTAATAATCAACCGGAACTGTTTCAGGCCCATGCCGTACTCATTCAATTATTTTCTTTGTCAGGTGACAGGAAGCGAGCTAAAGCAGTCGCGCAACAAACAATGACATTCCTTCCTCATGCCGTTCTTATTGGGTCCACAGCAGGTGGCGCTTATTATCAAAAGGACTACGTGAAAGAAGGGATACTCGTTTCCTTTACGACTTTTCAACACGCCGAGATCAAGCCGTTTGATTTGGAAGAGAATGCTTCCACTCTTATGAATGAGAGTACTGCACATGATGAACTTGTCATTCTTTTTAATAGTCATTTAGAAGAGCGTGCTTTGTTTGAAGGTATAAAACCAATCCGATTAATCGGAGGTAGAGCCCATATTATTAATGAGGATTCCTTTGTGATCAAAGGTAATCAACTGCTATCGAAAGGCGTCGCTGCTGCTAAAATTATTGGAAGTGACCTTGAAGTTAAGATTTTCGAAGAAACGTTCTGGAAACCAGCTGGTCGAACGTATGAAGTGACAAAAGCGCTCGGGAGGCGTATTTTTGAAATTGAAGGTCTGACGCCAGTGCAGTTTTATGAGAAGTATTTAGGTTATGATGTTGCGAATAAACTTCCTCAATCAGCAGTCCACGTCCCGTTGCTTCAGCAAGATAATGGGAATGTGAAGCCGATTACCATTATGGAGAAACATCGAGATGGATCGGTTACGTCGAATCGTGTACTAACACAAGGGAAGAAGCTACAGTTCTCATATGGAGACGCTGCACAAATTCAATCGTCCTATGAGCGCATTGACCAAATCGCTAGTGATTCATGGAGTCAAAGTCTATTTACTTATTCATCTGCTTCGGTTCGTGCTCTATTTTCAAACGGCATAATTACTTATTTAGAGAATCTTGAAAAGCGATGTGATCTTACATCTGTTTTTCTTGCGTCGGAATATTATTCAGATACCCAAAAAGTACAAATTGGAAATAACAGCATGGTTTTTGCGCATTTCAATGAAAAAAATGCTCGAATGAAAGACATCGGGCATCAACCATTACACAATCAGGAGATGAAGGACTTGGATGGTTTAATGGCATTATCACATTTAATTAAAGCTTCAACAGAGGAATTAGAGACGTTAAATTTAAACTTACAGCAATCAGAACAGCGCTTCAAATCTCTGTTTGAACAAAATCCGAATCTTGTTTACTCTGTGGATGTATACGGTAAAATTACGAGCGTAAATCCTGCATTAAAATCATTGCTAGGTTACTCGTCTGAAGAAGTTATGAGTAAGCATTCTCTTCAGTTTGTTTCTTCAGAGGATGCAGAAATGACTAGGAAGAAATTCTATCAAACGTTTCAGGGGATGGCTCAAACATATGATGCCCATCTTGTACACAAGTCTGGAATGAGCGTTCTCTTTACAATTACGAATATCCCAATCATCGTTAATGGTGAAATTACCGGAGCGTATGGAATAGCCAAAAGCATCATGAATCAACGGAAAGCGGAGGAGAAAATCGCTCATCTCGCTTATTATGATGTGTTAACCGAGCTTCCTAATCGTTTGTTATTTGAGAACTTACTAAATGAATCACTAAAGAATCCCGATGAGAAACTAGCTGTCATGTTCATAGATTTAGACCGTTTTAAATTGATTAATGATAGTTTGGGCCACCAAAGAGGGGATCAGATCCTCAAACAAGTGACAACTCGAATTAAAGAAGCTATAAAGGATGATGCTGTCCTTGCTAGATTTGGTGGTGATGAGTTTACTGTTCTCTTACCTGGACTGAAGTGCGAAAAAGATGCACTTATGCTTGCGAGACGCGTCATTGATCATTTGAAGCAGCCTATCGTCTTTGACGAAGTTGAGTACTTTATGACAGTAGGCATCGGTATCAGTCTTTTCCCTCATGATGGATTAGAACTTGATACGGTTATGAAAAATGCTTATATCGCATTAGATCGCGCCAAGCAACAAGGTGCTAATTATATTGAATTCTATACCGATGAAATGACCGATCAGGCTTTTGAGAGATTAGAACTTGAAAGTTATTTACGTCGAGCCCTAGAGAAAGAAGAACTGACCCTTTTCTATCAGCCACAAGTTAATCTAGACGAGCAGAAAATTTATGCTTGTGAAGCGTTGATTAGGTGGAATCATCCAAAATTGGGACTAGTTTCACCTGCGCAGTTTATACCACTTGCAGAAGAAACGGGGCTAATCGAAGAAATTGGTATTTGGGTATTGAACGAAGCATGCATGCAAACGAGCAGATGGCAGGCGCTTGGATATGATGACTTATCGATTAGTGTGAACGTGTCTGGAAGACAGTTTCAAAGCGAGAAATTCGTTGATTCGGTTAGGGAAGCATTAGTGACATCTGGTCTTGATCCTCAATCGCTACACCTTGAAGTAACAGAGAGCACAACGCTGGTCAATACGGATTATAGCATTTCGATGCTAAATGAATTAAGAGAAATGGGTATTAAAGTGTCCATTGATGATTTTGGTACCGGTTATTCTTCGCTTAGTTATCTGAAGGATTTCCCATTAGATATATTGAAAATCGATCAATCCTTTATTCGAAACCTTCAGGAAAACAACGCAGATGCTGCGATTGTTAAAGCGGTGATTACGATGTGCGAAGGTTTAAATTTATCAATTGTAGCGGAAGGAATCGAGACGAAAGAACAGGGCGATATTATTAGAAGCTTCGGGTGTAATTTTGCGCAAGGATTTTTCTATAGTAAACCTTTGAATAAGGATCGTTTCGAGAAACTGCTTCTATCAAAGCAATTTCCTTTAGCAACTTAACTAAGGTCGACCCAATGTGGTCGATCTTTTTTTGTAGAGCGTCCTGTCTCCAATGTGCTCCAGCTGTTTCAACAGATAGCTGGCAGGGAATAGGATCTTAGCGAAGAGGTGATAAAGAGATGGATTACGATGTCATGATTATTGGAGGAGGCATATCGGGCCTCACACTTGCTGTCAAATTAGGGAAAAGTAATGTGAAAACGCTATTAATTGAAAAAGATAAAAGAAGCGGGTTGATTTATAAAGGTGAACTTCTTCAGCCAAAAAGTCTTCAAGTCCTTGAACGAATTAATGTTTTAGATGTAGTAAAAGAAAATGGTTTTCACTTACCTTCGATTGAATTCCATGAGTATAACCAAAAAGACGATGGCACGATGGAGCACCTTAGTTCAAATGAATTCCGCTACGATGTGATTCCATCTCTATACAATACATCGCTTATGATTCCACATGAGAGGCTAAAAGAGCTTCTTTTCGAAGAGGCTTCAAAATATGAATCTGTTGATTATATTCAGCCTGCTAAATTTACGGGCTTTACTGAAGATGAGCCTGAGAATAAGAAAGCGATCATTCAAACAAAAGAAGGGGAACGTGAAATTCAAGCAGGCTTTTACGTTGGTGCTGAAGGAAGAGCTTCTCCAACAAGAACAGCTATGGAAGTGGAGATGAAGAATACAAAGTATAATCATCATTTCTTGACGGTATCGTTTCCCCGCCCGGAGACGCTAAATCAGTCAACCATCATCACGACTCAAAATAAATTTGTCGGATTATTCCCACTTCCGAATAATGAAGTAAGAAGTGTTCTGTTGATTAAACCAGGCGAGTTCAAATCGATGCGGGAAGAAGGATTACAGTCCTTTTATCGTGCTTATTGTGAGCTAATGCCTGAGCTTGAGGGCTATGTTCATCAAATTGATACGTGGAAGAAAATTCAACTCATGATTCCTGTTAGGCACAATGTCTCCAATTACGTCAAAAATAATTTGATCTTAACAGGGGATGCCGCTCATAGCGTACATCCTATGGCAGGGGAAGGAATGAACTTGGCGATTCAAGATTCTGATGTATTAGGAGAACTTCTTTGCTGGATGTTTAAAACGAACCAAACAGAATGGAAGCATCTAAAGTGGTATGAGAAAGTGAGAAAACCGCGAGCGGAATATGTGTCTACGCTTAGTCATCAAGCTGCACTACTCTACTCTTTCCCTTATCGACCGTGGCAGAGACTTCGAATTAAAGGGGTCAATCAAACAGAGCATTCGCCTCTTCTGCATTATAAGCAGATGTTAAATACGTCGGGTCTCGGCATTTGGAAATTTAACCTGTTGGATCGATTGAAGCAAGCAGGAATAATTCCAGCTACAATAGGGAATGGGAAATTAAGTAAACGCCCAAATGAGAAAGTAATGTTCACGAAAGAGGATGATTATCCGTGGTATTGCAAATGAGACGGGAGGAAAAGATATGAAAGAAATAAAAAAGATTTGGCGTGCTAGAAAGTGGATGAAAAGCAATGAACCTTTTTTATACGCCTGGCATGCTCATGTAGGCTATGTACATGACTTATTCGATGAGTTCGAATCAGGAACAACCGTCTCTGCTGTTGCGACTAAACGAGACATGAATGAACTGCTATTAACAAGATGGGCTGAAGTGGGGGTGGCAATCGGTCACTTAAAAACTGAAAAGGATGGAAAGATCCGTTCTAAGAAACATATGGTTGAATCGATTTCAAAAAGCAGTGAGCACTCTGTTGGTATCTTATTAAAAGAAATGATGGAGTTACATATTCCGATTTTGCTTTCCTATCCTGATTTATTAAGCAATGATCAACCCGCGCGATATGAGGACGAAGATTATGGGGGAACTGTTGCAGCAACATCCAGCTTTATTGAACGATTTGCTTTTCCGAAGATTTATCAAGCGATTAAGACGACGAATGCACAATCCGTTATCGATTTTGGCTCAGGTTACGCAGGGTATTTATCGCGTATTGGAGCAAAGCTAGAGGACATGAAGCTTGTTGGAATTGAAAAGAATCGATCCGTCTGTTTAGATGCAGAAGCTAATATCCATTTTCCGCTAAAATCACCGCTACACCTTTATCCTGATGATATGATGACATGGAAATGGGATGGTGCCCCCTTTGATATGGCGATGATGAATAATTTACTTTATTATTTCGCACCAGAAGATCGATTGAAGCTGTTTCAGAAGGCAAATGAGGTAACAGGTGAAGCTGGTCAGCTGATTATTATCACCCCTATGCATGAATCTAAACACGGGCAGGCTTTCTCGGCCGCGTTTAACAGCTTTATGAGTGCTCATGATAACCTTTATCCATTGCCAAGTCGTGATGAAATGGACGATTTAGCAACGAAAACAGGATTTAAGCTTAAACAAATAAAACCAGTTGTAAAAGAAGGCGCATGGTACTTTTTGCGTTTTCA
The DNA here is from genome assembly GCF_030547345.1 of Anaerobacillus sp. 1_MG-2023. Lineage (NCBI taxonomy): Bacteria > Bacillati > Bacillota > Bacilli > Caryophanales > Bacillaceae > Anaerobacillus > Anaerobacillus sp. 1_MG-2023. The sequence goes on from NZ_JAUORD010000011.1 coordinate 25,505, forward strand.
GAAAGTGTGAGGCCTATCAAAAGGTCTCTTTTTTTCGTTCGTTCAAAGACATTTTGCACCAAAATTGGGCGTATGCATAATGTGAACAGAGAGGAATGAGAGGAGGGAGATCTTTTTGTGTGGGATAACAGGATGGGTGGATTGGAAGCAGAATCTGACAGGAGAAGAGAAGGTTCTTAGACGAATGGCGAATACGTTATCAAGACGTGGTCCTGATGCTTCAAACAGCTGGGTTAGCGCGCATTGTGGCTTTGGGCATACTCGTTTGATTGTCGTAGACCCAGCTGGTGGAAGTCAGCCAATGACTAGGACACATGACGAAAAGCAATATACGATTTGTTATAACGGTGAGCTATATAATACGGAGGATTTACGTAAAGTTCTCCTTGCAAAGGGTTATACATTTCAATCTCATTCGGATACAGAAGTTCTTTTAACTTGCTATGTTGAATGGGGAGAGCAATGCGTTGATCATTTAAATGGTATTTTTGCCTTTGGGATTTGGGATGGAGAGAAATTATTCCTTGCAAGAGACCGCCTTGGTGTTAAGCCATTATTCTATCGACAAAGTGGTAGCTCGCTGCAATTCGGTTCAGAGCTTAAAGCCATTCTAGCTCATCCCGATGTGAAGACGGAAGTTGATCGAGCGGGGCTTCAAGAAATTTTTGGTTTAGGACCTTCGAGAACACCAGGACATGGGGTTTTTCGAGGCATAAATGAACTGCGACCTGGATTTGCGATGAAGTTTGAGCGGAGTGGTCTTCGCAAATGGCGCTATTGGAATGTGAAAAGTAGTGAACATACTGATGATCTTGATACAACTGTAGATAAAGTAGGAGACCTTTTAAAAGATTCCATTAAGCGACAGCTTGTAGCGGATGTACCAGTTTGTACGTTTTTATCTGGTGGAGTTGATTCAAGCGCCATTACATCCGTTGCTCAATCGGCATTCCTGGATGATAATAAGGGGACATTACGTTCCTTTTCGGTGGATTATGCTGATAATGATAAATACTTTAAGAGTAGTGAATTTCAGCCGAATTCAGATGCTCCGTGGATCAAAAAAGTATCAGCAGAGCTTGCAACTGATCATACGAACTGTGTGATTGATACACCTCAGCTTGTGCATCATTTAAAGGAAGCGATTGAATGTCGAGACCTGCCTGGTATGGCAGATGTAGACTCTTCATTATTGTGGTTTTCAAAGGAAATTAAGAAACATGCGACTGTTGCTCTTTCTGGTGAATGTGCTGATGAAATATTTGGTGGGTATCCATGGTTTCATAAGCCGGAGCTTTTAGATCAGGAGCAGTTTCCCTGGATGAGATCGACACTTGAAAGACAGGCGATGTTAAAAGAAGATGTTCGGAATAAATTGAAGCTAGAAGATTACGTGACGGAAAGATATCGTGAGTCAATGAAGGAAACGCCAGTACTTGATGGAGAAAGTGAGATTGAAGCAAAAAGAAGAGCTCTCTTTTACTTGAATTTAAATTGGTTTATGACAACACTTCTTGAACGAAAAGACCGTATGAGCATGGGAGCTAGTCTAGAAGTAAGGGTGCCGTTTTCTGATCACCGTATCATCGAATATGTGTGGAATGTCCCGTGGGATATGAAAATGCTTGATGGTCGAGAGAAGGGACTTTTGCGAAAAGCGATGACAGGAACGCTTTCACATGATGTTCTTTATCGAAAAAAGAGTCCATATCCAAAAACCTATAATCCTGCTTATACGAAAGCCGTTTCTTCATGGCTTCAAGATACGCTCGATAACAAGCAGGCGCCGCTTCTTGAATTGATCGATAGAAAAGTTGTGCAAGATATCGTAGATTCAGAGGGAAAGGCGTTTAAAGTTCCCTGGTTCGGTCAGCTTATGGCAGGACCTCAATTGATTGCGCATCTTGCTCAAATTAATTATTGGATGGAGCACCATAATGTAAATTTAGTTGACTAAGAAAAGGATCGAAGCTCATGGCTTCGATCCTTTTCTTTAAAAGATTTTATTATTGCTCGTTCCCGCTTTATTGGGGAGGGTTTCGATCGCTTCACCCTCTAAAAGGAACACAAAGAGCGTGTTCTTTTTAGAGGGCTCCAGCGCTTGTCGAGGCTAAGCGGGCGCGTCCGCTTTTCGGTGTCTAGCTGCGCGGGCCAAATCCTCCGGCTGTTTCACCCATTCGAATGAGACATGAAGCGTCTCACTCTCATGGCTTCCAACATCCTGCGGATTTAGGCGGGCCCGCTCCGCTTTTCGTGTGTCCAGCTGCGACTCGCAGAAACTGCGATATTTCACTCTTTCACCAGAACACAAAGGGCGTGTTCTAGTTCAAGAGCTCCAATATCTCTGTTTCTAAACGCTCGTCTCCGCTTTTCGTGTCTAGCTGCAGTGGGCAGACACTCGGTCACTTCACCTTTTCATCCGAACACAAAGACCGTGTTCAAATGAAAAGGCTCCAGTGCCTGCCGTGTCTAACCGCCCACTTCCGCTTTTCGTGTCTAAACGCTTCCTTCTGCTTTTCTTTTTTCAACTGGTGCTTGTTCGAGTCCGTTGAGGCGTTCGACTAGGTTGTGGCCGAATGGTGTTCCAGCAGAAGGGCTTTCGTTGTTGTTTAGAAGGCCTCCTCTAAGCTCGTAAGCTGTTGAGCCGTGCTCTGCGAAATCAAGTCCCTGAATTTCTTCTTCACGAGAAACGCGAATGGAAGAGAAGCGAGTATAGATGAATAAGAAAATACCTACTGTACCAATCGTCCACGCCATAACTGCAAGAATTCCGATTGCTTGAACGAGTACAAGGGAGGCACCGCCTCCGTAGAATAAACCACCATCGATTGCGAAAAGTCCAACGGCTAGCGTGCCCCACGCACCACACACTCCGTGAACAGCTATCGCTCCAACTGGGTCATCCAATTTTACGCGACGGTCAATCAGTTGAACGGCTTCAATCAAGATTACTCCAGCGATAAGACCGATGAAAATAGCGCCAATTGGAGATACGCTTGCTGTACCTGCTGTAATTCCGACAAGCCCAGCTAATGCGCCGTTTAGAGTTAAAGAAGCATCAATTTGCTTATAGCGAATATAAGAATAAAGGGCACTTCCGATTACACCACTTGAAGCAGAAAGAAGTGTTGTTGCTACGATTGTAGGGATAAGTGCGTCGCTTGCTGACAGTGTACTACCTGCATTAAATCCAAACCAGCCGAACCAAAGAATGAATACCCCTAGTGCGCCAAGTGGAATGTTATGACCTTGAATAACGTTTACTTTACCGTCTGAGTATTTACCAAGACGTCCTCCAAGAAAGGCGACAGCCACAACCGCACCAAGTGCACCTGTCATATGAACGACCGTTGAGCCAGCAAAGTCAACAAATCCTAGTTCTGAAAGCCATCCGCCACCCCAAATCCAGTGACCAACAACAGGATAAACAAATCCAATCATGGCAACCGTTACAGCAATATAACTGATTAATTTCATTCTTTCAGCTACTGCACCAGAAATGATTGTCGCACAAGTTGCGGCAAAGACGGCCTGGAAAACAAAGAAGCCGATGTTTTCAGATTGTCCTAGAAGAAGGAAGCCATCACTACCAATAAAACCGCCGGCTGAAGAACCGAACATCAATCCGTATCCGATTATAAAGTAGAGCACAGCGCCAATTGACATTGTTAGGAGATTCTTCATTAGAATATTTAAGGCGTTTTTAGAACGGGTAAATCCAGTTTCAACCATCGCAAATCCAGCGTGCATGAAGAATACTAGAAAGGCTGCAATCATAATCCATACGGTATCCATTGAAGCACTCAAGGCGGTTACAGCGGAGGCATCGCCTGCTGCGAAGACATGTCCTCCTGAGAGGAGAAAGAGAAGCGCGAACAAACCAGTGATTTTTTTCATTGTTTTTATCATCCTTTTTGATTTATTTAAATGCAGTGAGTCCGTGTTCACCAGATCGTATACGAATGACATCTTCGACAGGATAAACAAATATTTTGCCGTCGCCAACTTCGCCGGTTGCACATATATCGCGAATATGCTTGACAACATGATCAAGCAGGTCATCATCAAAAACGAGCTCTACTTTAATTTTTGCCTGAAGTGAGACTTCAAAATGACTTCCTCTGAAGACACCAGTTTGTTTTTTTTGTAATCCACATCCAGCTACTTCAGATACTGTCATGCCAGTGATACCTTCATTTCTTAATCGATCTCTTAGGTCCTGAAATGCCTCAGGGCGAATAATGGCTTCTACTTTTTTCATGTAAGACCCTCCATGTCAGTTTTTCTAACATTGCCTTTTTTCTATATCCTAATATTATGCGGTGAAAACAAGAAATTCAAGGTTATTTTTTGAAAATTTAAAATAGTGTGTTACATAATCTAACCTTAATAAATGTAAGTAATCAAAATATTCCAAGTGGGGTAAGTGTGGTTGCGCTTTCAGTTGATTTCGAATTCTGAGGCATAAAAAGAAGCTCCTGGGTGATGACCAGGAGCTTGTTGCTTATGAAATGTCTAAAATAGTGAAGCCAAATGGTTCAAGATGAAGAAGGCTAGAGTCGTGCTGACTCCCTAAAAGAGTTTTTGCGTTCAAATAGTTGAGTGAGAGATCAGTAGTTATAGTCTTTTCTGAGTTGTTTAATAGAAAGAGGAGCGTTTCATTATTCGTTTGCCTCTTATATTGAATAAGCGTTTCATCTGTATACACCACTTCGAAAGTTCCATCGTTCCGAAATGCAGGGTGTTGATTGCGTAGGGCGATCAGTTCTTTTAAAAACTGAAATAGTTCAGTGTCCTGGTCTTTTTCATCCCAAATCATACATTCTCGACAACCAGGATCAGCGCCACCTTTCATCCCAATTTCGTCACCATAATAAATACAAGGTGTTCCTGGGAAAGAGAATTGGAGGATATACATAAGCTTCACGACCTCCTTTTTCCCGTTTGCTAGTGTGAGGAGTCGCGGTGTATCGTGACTTCCTAATAAATTAAAGGCAACCTCATTCACATTTGCAGGATAAGAGTGAAGGAGTGCGGATAGTCGGTTCCCCATTGTTTCGGCAGAGATTTTTCCATTTGCATAATGATCAAGTAGGGCAGCAGTTAAAGGATAGTTCATTACAGCATCAAACTGATCGCCCTGTAACCACGGCATCGAGTCGTGCCAGATTTCACCAAGAATATAAAGCTCAGGCTTAACTCGCTTTACCTCTCTTCTAAATTCACGCCAGAAGCGGTGATCAATTTCATTTGCAACATCAAGTCGCCACCCGTCAATATCAAATTCTTCTACCCAGTAGCGACCAACTTGTAGTAGGTACTCTCTCACTTCTGGGTTCTCAGTATTAAGCTTAGGCATTGTCGCTTCAAAGGCGAAAGTATCATAGGAGGGAAGAGGTTTTGTTTCAATTGGATAAGATCGAACGTGAAACCAGTCTCGATAGCGTGATGCTTCTCCGTTTTTTAATAAGTCCTGAAAAGGTTCGAAGTAATATCCGCTATGATTGAAAACAGCATCAAGCATAACTTTAATGCCTCTTTCATGACAGGCTTTGACGAGCTCTTTAAATGTTTCTTTATCGCCAAATTGTGGGTCAATCTCCATGTAATCGATTGTATCGTACTTATGGTTTGAGGCCGCTTTAAAAATAGGTGTGAAGTAAATGCCGCGAATTCCAAGGTCTGTTAAGTGATCAAGATGATTTATTACCCCCTGAAAGTCTCCCCCGAAAAAGTTGTTACGCTCCGGAGGGTATTCACCCCATGGAAGCGTATCTTTTGGATTTAAGGAAGCATCCCCGTTAGCAAATCGTTCGGGAAAGATTTGATACCATACTGTGTCCTTCACCCATTCAGGAGCTGTAAAGATATCAGCTTCATTTAGGAAAGGGAAACTATAATAGTCGTTTGTATCTGATGGCTGTTCCGTATAGAATCCTTTTTCAGTATGATAATATGCTTCATTTTTATCTTCTAGATAGAAGCCATATCTCAATCTACGATAAGGAGGTTGGATCGCTACACTCCAATAATCGAATAGAGAGTCTGAGCCAGTTACTTTCATTGTTTTAGAAGTGAACTGCCATGCGTTGTCTTTCCAATCATACGGATCTCCATAAATAAGGGAAGTGGATGTCACATCATCTTTCTTTGTTCGGATCATCAGGTGTAGCGTTTTCTTATCATATGCGTAAGCATAGTTGTTCTTTGGGCGGTGATAAATGGCTTCTTTAAACATAACTAGATACCTCCATGTGCAATCGCTTGCATTTTGATAATAGGAAACTCTTTTCAAGAACTAATCGAAATGGAATGTTGCTTCTATATAAATGTAGAAGATCAAAGTAGGTTAGTCAAATGTAAAAAACAAGGTGAATTTACTGTTTCGAAAAAATTTTGAAAAAACTTTGTGCAAACGGTTGCGAAAATTTTATAGCCATGTATAATAAGTTATAGAAAGACAGTGCAATCGTTTTCATTAAGTTATATGAAAGCGCTTGTACTCCTATCGTAAAATTAAGAGGGGGTTAACACATGAAACGCTTTTTCGCTTTGTTTCTTACACTAGTTCTTGCAATCGGCGTTCTTGCAGCATGCGGACCGCAAAACAATGAAAACGCTTCTAGTAACAACGGGGGCAGTGATTCTGAGGGAGAAGATGCAAATAAACCTGAGAAGCTAGTTGTTTGGGAAGATACAGATAAAGGGATTGCACTTGAACCGGCTATTGCTAGTTTCGAGGAAGAGTACGGAATTAAAGTTGAATTTAAAGAACTAGGTATGGCTGACGAAATTAGAGAGCAAATTCGTCTTGATGGTCCAGCAGGTACTGGTCCTGACGTTATTACACTTCCGCACGATCAAATTGGACAAGCTGCAGTTGAGGGACTCATTTCCCCAATCGAAGTTGAACAGTCTGTGATTGATACATTTACAGAATCTTCTATTCAAGCTGAAAACTTTGACGGTAATCTGTATGGACTACCAAAAGCAACAGAAACACCTGTATTCATTTACAACAAAGATCTCATGGACAAAGCTCCGGAATCAATGGATGAAGTCTATGATTTCGCAAAAGACTTCACGAAGGACAAGCAGTATGGCTTCCTTGCGCTATGGGATAACTTCTATTTTGCGAACGCTGTGCTTTCAGGATATGGCGGCTATGTGTTTGATCGCACTGATGAGGGATTAAACCCAGATGACATCGGTCTTAATAATGATGGTGCTATTGAAGGAACGGAATACATTCAGAAATGGTATCAGGAAGATCTTTTCCCTAAAGGCCTAATTGGTGAAAACGGTGGATCTACAATGGATGGTCTGTTTAATGAAGGGAAAGCAGCTTCCGTTATGAACGGACCATGGTCTTTCCAGGGTTATAAAGATGCTGGAATTGACATTGGTGTTGCGCCGATGCCTACACTTCCAAACGGAGAGAATTTCAAAACGTTTATCGGTGTTAAAGGCTGGCACGTAAGTAATTTCTCTGAGAACAAAGAATGGGCTACGAAGCTTGTTGAATGGTTAACAAATGAGGAAAATGCAAAGATTCGTTACGAAAAAACAGCAGAAATTCCTCCTGTTAAATCACTAATTGAAGATCCAGTTATTGCTGATAATGAAGGTGCAAGTGCCGTAGCACTTCAATCTCAATATGGCGTTCCAATGCCTAACATTCCAGAAATGGCTGAAGTATGGGAGCCAGCAGCGTCTGCTCTACAATTAGTAGCAACAGATAAGCAAGAACCAAAAGCGGCCCTTGATGAGGCTACAAAAACAATTAAGTCTCAAATCGAGCAGAATCACAGCAACTAAAGTTTTGAAAATTTAAAGCGGTACTCCGGAAACGGGGTACTGCTTCTCACTTTAAAGCTAGAAAAGTGGGGAGAAGAAAGGGGATTGCCATCACGATGGAGGCAACTGAGCGTCAAACAAAGCATCGAAAATCAGCACTTGCTTTATCACTAATACCTGGATTCGGTCAGTTTTATAACAAGCAGATCCTCAAAGGACTTATGTTCTTCATCTTAACGGTTTCATTTGCCGTTGCTTTTGCTGACTTAATCAACATTGGATTATGGGGGATCGTTACCCTGGGGGAAAAGCTACCACGAGATCACTCCATCTTCTTGTTAACACAGGGAATTATCGCTGTCCTTGTTATCCTGATTGGATTGGTTATTTATTTCTTAAACCTAAGGGATGCATATTTGAATGGAAGAAATCGTGATCTAGGCATTCCCTTAAATTCTGTTCGAGAGCAATACCGTAATGTTTCTGAACAAGGATTTCCTTACTTAATGCTATCACCTGGATTTTTCTTATTAATTTTTGTTGTTATTTTTCCGATATTGTTTGTTATTTTACTTTCGTTTACAAACTACGATCTTTACCATTCTCCACCAGCTAATTTAGTAGACTGGATTGGGATTCAAAACTATATTGACATATTTAAGCTAGACATCTGGCGCGATACTTTCATCGATGTTTTCTCATGGACAATCGTATGGACATTTGTTGCGACAACAGGACAAATAGCGATTGGTATTTTTCTAGCCGTTTTGATGAACCAGAAAGACCTTAAATTTAAAGGCATCTTTAGAACAATCTTTATCTTGCCTTGGGCCGTACCAGCTTTCGTATCAATCCTTGTGTTTGCGGGGATGTTTAATGAGACGTTTGGTGCGATAAATAACGACATCTTAGCAGCGTTCGGTATCGATGCGATACCATGGCTTACAGAGCCATTTTGGACTAAAGTTGCTTTAATTCTTATACAGTTCTGGCTTGGATTCCCGTTTATTTTCGCTATGGTAACGGGTGTGCTTCAATCGATTCCAGATGAATTATATGAAGCTGCAACAGTAGATGGTGCGAATATCTGGCAGAAGTTTAGAGGAATCACGCTTCCAATGGTTCTTTTTGCAATCGCGCCAATTTTAATCACACAATATACATTTAACTTTAATAACTTTAACGTTATTTACCTGTTTAACGGTGGTGGTCCTGCCGTATCTGGTCAAACAGCAGGCTCTACTGACATTTTGATTTCGTGGATCTATAAGCTTACGTTTACGTCTGCACAATATGGCAAAGCTGCTGCTATTACCATGATTCTATCCGCCATTGTTATTGGTGTAGCACTGTGGCAGTTTAGAAGAACGAAATCATTCCAAGAAGAGGATATGATGTAATATGAGTCCAAAAATGCAGAATACCTTACGTTTAACACTGTCCTATATTGCCATCGCTATAGCTTGTGTCATCATCTTGTATCCAGTTCTGTGGATTGTAGGGTCTTCCTTTAATCCTGGTGACAGTCTATCTGGATCATCCATTATCCCGAAGGATGCAACATTGGAGCATTACAAATCGTTATTTAATACCGCTGAAAGTGATTATTTACTTTGGTATTGGAACACATTGAAGATTTGTATCATCACAATGATTCTAGCCGTAGCGATGATCTCCTGTATGGCGTATGCCTTCTCACGCTATCGTTTCGTCGGTCGTAAAAATGGATTAATGACTTTCTTAATTCTTCAAATGATCCCGAACTTTGCAGCACTTATTGCGATCTATGTATTAGCTTATACAACGGGTTTGTTAGATACGCACTTTGCGCTGATTCTTGTTTATACAGGTGGTTTACTACCAATGAATACCTGGCTTGCTAAAGGATACTTTGATACAATTCCAAAAGAGCTTGATGAATCAGCTCGAATCGATGGAGCAGGTCATTTCCGTATCTTCTGGCAAATCATATTGCCACTTGCGAAACCGATTCTTGCTGTTGTAGCATTATTTAGTTTCATTACACCGTTTACGGACTTTATTCTTGCTCAAGTTATTCTTCGTAGTGAAGATAAATATACGCTGGCGGTAGGTCTTTACAAAATGATTTCTGATCAGTTTGGTAATGAGTTTACAACGTTCGCCGCAGGATCAGTATTGATTGCGATTCCAATATCAATTTTATTCCTATCGCTCCAACGTTACTTTATATCTGGCCTTACTGCTGGAGGAACGAAAGGATAGATCAAGACGTGAGAAAGAAGAGAGAGAGGAAAGCTACTCTTGCAGCTTCTTTCTCTTTTTTTATCCTAACCTTTTGTTTAGAGACCTTTAATAGGCACGATTGTTTCTCTATAGTAGATGTCATTTTCAATAGAAATCGTTTACAATGAATCATTAGATAGTTAAGATAGACCAATTACTTATCATATGAAACGAACAAGCGAAAGCTTTGTATAGGAGGAAATCCCAATGGCAGTAACGATTAAAGATGTAGCGAAGCTTGCCAATGTTGCGCCATCGACGGTATCACGTGTGATCGCAAATAATCCACGAATTAGTGAGCAAACGAAACGTCGTGTCAGAGAGGCGATGGAAGAGCTTGGCTACCACCCTAACTATAATGCAAGAAGTCTAGCGAACCGGAGTACACAAACGATTGGCCTTGTTATGCCGAGTTCAGCAGATAAAGTATTACAGAATCCATTCTTTCCGGAGGTTCTTCGGGGCATTAGTACGAAGGCTCATGAAAAAGATTATACTTTGTATATGTCTACTGGGGCAACAGAAGAAGAAATGTTAGAAGGCGTAATGGGGATGGTTCACGGGCGCAGAGTGGACGGTATTGTAATGCTTTATTCAAGAATCGATGATAAAATCATGACGTTTCTACAGGAACAAAATTTTCCGTTTACCGTTATTGGGAAGCCACTAGTAAATCCAGATTCAATCACTCATGTCGATAATGATAATTTTAACGCGGCAAAAGATGTAACCGAGCATTTTATTGGCAAAGGTCATGAACGAATCGCATTTGTAGGAGGGAATTTAGATCTAGTCGTAACCGTGGAGCGGTTACACGGTTATGAAAAAGCCCTACAGGAAGCGGAAATCCCACTCCAGGACGATTATGTTGTTCATGTCGAGTTTCTAAAAGAAGGCGGACAGGAAGCGGTAATGGAATTATTTTCGTTAGAAAATCCTCCAACCGCGCTAGTTGTTGCAGATGATCTCATGGCCCTAGGTATCATGAGCAAGCTTGATGAGATTGGTCTTTCTGTTCCTGAAGATGTTTCTATTATTAGTTTTAATAATGTGATGCTCGCTGAATATGCGAGTCCGCCGCTTACTTCAGTTGATATTAATATTTTTCAACTAGGTTATCAGGCTGTGAACTGTTTACTAGAGAAAATTAGTGATCCTGAATCAGGAAACAAACGTGTTTGTGTACCACACCAAGTTGTGGAGCGCTGGACCGTTAGGACAATCAACCAGAATGAGAGTATGAAATAGCCACGAAGGTGGCTATTTATTTTGGGGATTTTTTGAGAAGGGTGTTAAAGGATTGAATTTAAGTAATGAAAAAATAAAACTTTGAACAAGCAGTCACTTGCCGTTCCAACTTACATTACTCCAACGTTTACTATTAGTAAGTGAATTTATTTAAGTGGGGTGAGAATATGGGATGTTCAGGATGTGGTGGAAGTTATGCAGGAGGTGCATTTCCTAGACAAGGAGCACAGGGAATTCCAGGGCCTCCAGGTCCAGAAGGTCCAGAAGGTCCAGAAGGCCCAGTAGGACCAGAGGGACCGTCAGTGACTTCAACGTCCGGATTTGCCGCTAATACTTCGAATGCTAATATAAATACCGATATTTTAGGGACGGATTTAACTTTGCCGGATTCACAAAGTTTGCCACTAACGATAACTGTCGATGGCACTAATACTTTCTTTACAGTCCAAGAAGATGGAAGATATCGTCTTTCGTATCATATTAATCCAGAAGCTGCTTCTATCATAAATTCTAGAATAGTCGTAAATGGAGTGGAGTTACCACAAACTGTTATTTCTCCGACGGTAGCATCGACTAAATTTAGCGCAGAAGCCATAGTTTCTTTATTAGCTGGAGATGTTATTTCACTGCAACTATTTGGAGTGGCTACCTTAATTATACTAGATTCTGGCGTAGGGGCTTCACTAACAATTATGAGAGTAGAATAATCGACTATATTTAATAAGAAACATGCTAGATCATATTGTTTTGGCTCAATGCAATTGGTCAACACAGATCATAAATCAGCCCAAGGGCGGTCAATAGCTAATAGAAAAAGGATCGCGTGATTAGCACGCGATCCTTTTTAATATAGGATTAAATTAACATACAGTAGATATTGCCTGGTTACTAGTAGCGATTTTACCACAGCTGAACTCGACTTCGGCTACATTAAGAACAAAACAGTTACATCGTTTCACAACAATCTGGAAGAAAATTGTAACGGTATCACCGACATCAATATCATCGAGGTCAATACCATATTGGGGATTACTACCTGGATATTGCACACCATCAATATACAAACTGTTCTCAATAAATTGGGTGCAAGCTGGAAGGTAATCAGTAAAGATTACGTTAATAGCGGGAACAACGCCGTTGTTTGTAATGGTGATCGTATACGAAAGCACGTCAAGATAGGTGGAAAATGGCTTATCAACGGTTTTCACGATATCTAAAATGGCATCCCCCTCGTCAATTTGAACGCCTAGTGCATTAGGCATATAAGCATCACCTGAAGATGTGAAGCGGAAAACAGCCGTTGATTGGTTGTTCGGTAATAGGCCAGCCCCACTGACGTTTGTAATATCCCATCCCTGTCTTCCGGCAACAATATTCGTTAATGTAAAAGGATCCTGGTTCCGAGTGCCAAATGTTCCGCTTGTGTCAAGATTTCCTGTGTCATCATTAATTTGAGAGCCGAAAAAGTTCCCAACTGGATTATTAGGTCCTGAGAGAAGGGTTAATGTACCTGCATCAGGCCCAAAAAGAGCTTGATCTCCTCCTATATTCGCGTCACCTTCTTGAGCTGAGATGAGTAAACGGGCATCTACCGTACCTGAAGGAGGAGTCATAAAACCTGAAATGGGAATATCAATAATAGGATTCAAAGGGTTAATAACGATACCATCTGCCCCAACAAATAAATTTAAAGATCGATTTGGTAATGTACTATTCGCATAAACAACAGCAAGCGTCCATCCTGCATGGTTCGTATCAGCTGTGGAAGCTTGTAGAGGATCAAGCAGTCCTGGTACGCCACCAGTGGTGTATGTACCAGCACCAGCTGCTTGAACAATTGATGTAACATCATTGGAACGCATGTAAAATCCTCTCGTGTTTGGTCCAAAAGTAAATGTAGGTTCATTACTAGTTGTTGGATCGGGACTAATTGTGAAGTCAGTCCCATTTGGATCAGTGAAGGTAACAGAATTATTAATTTCAGATGTAATATCTTCGTTTACTGAAAGGTAATTTCCTCCCCAGATTAATTCAGCATATAAAATAGTGCTTCCTGCTGGTATTACGAGATTAGCCTCTGAGTTATTTAAGGTATAATCAAGAGTGGTTCCTGGTGGAAAAGTTGGCACTTGAAGTGTTGTATCAGTTGTAATAAATGCTCCGATACTACCTTGTGTTCCTGCTTCATTAGCGTTAAGTAACTGACTTAAACCTAACGTATTTCCTGTAAATGTCATGGCTCCACACGTTCGGGTGGAGTATCGATTGATAAGAACCATAATGACAACCCCTATTGAACATACGTGTTCAAATATAGTCTAAAATTATTTTCTCTATACTATATGAATGCAGTAAAAAGACGTATAAACTCTTGTCCAATTGAATCTTAAAAATCATTTTTTATAGAGTAACTAATATAAAAAAACCTCCCAAAGGAGGTTTTAAGATGTTAAAAACTGTCCGCCATTAATGTGAATGGTTTGACCGGTCATATAAGAAGATCCGTCCGAACCAAGAAGAACGTAAGCTGCAGCCAATTCTTCTGGCTGACCCGGTCTCCCCATAGGTGTATTCGTACCAAAGTTTTTCACTTTTTCTGCTGAGAAGGTGGAAGGGATAAGCGGTGTCCAAATAGGACCAGGTGCAACGCTGTTGACACGAATTCCTTTTCCAACGAGCGACTTTGCGAGACTCCTTGTGAACGTAGTGATTGCGCCTTTTGTACTAGAGTAATCGATCAGCTGGTCATTGCCTTCATAGGCGGTTACGGAGGAAGTGTTAATGATTGCACTTCCATTTTTTAGATGGGGAAGAGCGGCTTTCGTCAGATGAAACATGGAAAAAACGTTGGTGCGGAATGTTTTTTCGAGCTGTTCAGCACTAATTTCTTCTATTCCCTGTTGGGGGTGCTGTTCTGCTGCATTATTAATTAAAATATCGAGCTGTCCGAAATGATCAATCACCTGTTTAATCAAATCGTAAGCAAAGCTTTCACTTCCAATGTCTCCCGGCAACAATAAACATTCGCTTCCGACTTCTTCGATTTTTTGCTTCGTAAGTTGCGCATCTTCATGTTCGTCAAGATAAACAATGGCGATTTTTGCTCCTTCTTTTGCATAAGCAATCGCAACGGCTTCACCTATCCCACTATCTCCTCCAGTAATGAGGACGACTTTATTCGTTAATTTTCCTGATCCTTTATAATCTGGGTCTTCCATTAAGGGCTTTGGATTCATTTCTTGCTGAGATCCTGGTTGATGATTTTGATGTTGTGCTGGTTGTCCATCCGTTTGTCTAAAATCTGGTCGCATGGGATAGCTCCTTTCAAATCATATATATGTAAGGAGTTTCCAATAGAGAGAATTTCTAAACCTAAAGTCTGAGAATATAATGATGACATTTCCATTACATGATAAAATGAAACAAACCTATAATGTAGTTTGTGAGGCGAGAGGTATGAATTTTGATTTAAGCGAATCTGAATTTGAAGAACGATTTGCGTCGTTTTTGGAACAAAGTCAGCCCGAAATTGTAGAAAAGTGGCTGCTTGGCGCAAAAATTTCTCAAGAGGATCCTTATTATGAAGAAATCATTAAGAATGGGAAACGAACGGTTGAACTTATCTCTCGTTATATTCGTCTTCAGGATGAAAGCTGGATTATGACATTAACTAAGAAAATTGCCAATGAGCGAATTGAAGCAAATGTTAATATCGGAGAGTTTATTGCGAATATTAATTTTGGGAGATCAGTGGTGATCTCTGTCTTAAACGAATCATCATTTGATAGAGATGAACTTTCGAAAGGTATTCAAATCATTAATAATTACTTTAACGCCTATTCGTATCATTCAGTGACGGAATACACGAAGGTGAAGGATAATATCATTCATGATAAAAACAAATTTATACAAGAAATGCATAGTGATCGTTTAACCATTCTTGGTCAGCTAGGTGCGAGCTTTGCTCATGAGTTTCGCAATCCTCTTACCTCCATTAAAGGATTTTTAAAATTATTAGAAGATGATAGTGATGCTAATAATTTAATCGAGAAACATTATTTCGAAATCCTTAATAGCGAAATGAAAAGTCTAGAAGAGAAGGTAAGTCAATTTCTTTTCTTATCAAAAATGCGTGGGAGCGATGATCGCCCTCTTTCATTAAATTTAAGTGGATTATTAAGATATACTATTGAAATTCTTTATCCAAGACTACTAGAATCAAAGATAGAAGTGGAAACAGCAATTCATCCAGACATTCCACTGTTCGGTGTAGAAGAACAAATCAAACAAGTCATTCTTAATATTATGATTAACTCGATTGAAGAGTTAAATGAAAATAAAATCGATCATCGAAAAATTGAGATGAGCGCAAAAGAAAACCATGGACGAATCACGATTGAAATTTCCAATAACGGACGGCAAATTTCATCGCATCTTGTTGAAAGTATCTTTCAACCGTTCATTAGTACAAAAAAACTAGGGACGGGTCTTGGATTGTCTGTTTGCAAGCAAATTATTGAAAAGCACGAAGGTGTGATTTCAGTGCGATCAAATCCAGAAAAAACAACTTTTGTTATCGAACTTCCAGTAATGGTTGACAAAGGTGTGAAAGAAGAGTAGCTTAATAGTTATCAAACTATCAATCAAAAAAGCTTTTTATATATCCACTAGGGGAGTCATTTATATGACTGAGACAGGATGTCCTGGACCCTTTGAACCTGATCTGGTTAGCGCCAGCGGAGGAAAGTGGAGACGGATGCCACCGCAGCCGCTCCATTTTTGGAGCGGCTTTTGAACGTTGTAAAATAACGTTGAGTCGCTTCAGAAATGACGGAACAACGGCATTCAAGCTCCTTTCCTCTTTATCAGTTGGATGAAAAGCGGAGAGGAGTTTTTTTATGTCGTTTACTGAACAGTTAAGAGAGGAAGCAGCACCAATTTTTGAAGGAATCTTTAACCATCCATTTGTAAGAGGAATTGCGGAGGGAAAGTTAGAGAAGGAACAGCTTGTTCACTATGTAAAGCAGGACTTTGAATATTTGAATACATTTGTTCGAATCTATGGCATTGCGCTATCGAAATGTGAAAACAGAGAAGAGATGGCGCTTTTCACTGAACAAATATCATTTGTACTCCATAGTGAGGTTCATCCTCATAATAATTTGTGTCAAGCTGCAGGCGTCACTTATGAAGAACTGCAAGGCTATTCCCTCGCCCCGACGGCACACCATTATACGAGGCATATGCTTGACGCTGCTCATTCAGGTACGCTCGGAGAAATCGTTGCAGCGCTTCTGCCATGTCCATGGACATACCTTGAGATTGGTCAGCGTTTAATGGAAGAGGTTAATCCTAAAGAAGATCATCCTTTTTATGATTGGATTACGTTTTACGGAGAGAAGTCAATGGAACCAGTGACGGATCAACTAAGAAAAATCCTCGATCAGTGGGCTGAGACGGCACCTGAAAGAGAATTGAAGCGAATCAGGGACTATTTCATTCTTAGCTGTCAGTTGGAATATGGTTTCTGGGAAATGGCTTATCAAGTAGAAGAGTGGCCAATCTCCCTCCAAAAAGGTGAGCGGGTATGAAACGACTAAAGCTTTCGGACATTTTGATTACGATCGTGATTGCCCTTGTTTTTGGGATTATTTATAAATTGTGGGGACCGGTCTATAACGTCTTTAAACCATTTGGCCTTCATATTGGTGATGTGATTTACGGAATGTGGTTTATTGCGGGAACTGTGGCAGTGCTTCTTCTTCGTAAGCCTGGTGTGGCACTACTTGCAGAAACAGCTGCAGCTTCTGGTGAATTTCTTGTTGGTTCAGAATATGGATTATCTGTTCTTCTATATGGAATTGTTCAAGGATTAGGAACGGAATTAATGTTTGCCTTATTTGGCTATAAACGATACACCGCATTTGTTGCGGCGCTTGGAGGGATTGCTGCTGCGGTAGGCTCCATTGTCATGGATGCTGCCTATGGATATGTGATGGACCTTGCTCTATGGAATTTACTACTTCTCATTGGTGCTAGGTTAATAGGTGGTTTTCTACTAGCTGGGCTACTTGCTTATTTCCTTGTAGAAGCTCTAGAGAAAACAGGTGTTACTAGCTTGGTTAGACCAGCAAGTGATGAAGATTATAAGGCGTTAGATCAGTAAGGAGTGGTTATATGAAAGTGGGTGTATCAAACCTTCGTGTAAAATATGCGGGAGCGGAAACGCTGTTATTTAATAAATTATCTCTTGAGATTGCAGAAGGGGAAAAGGTCTTATTTCTTGGTCCGAGCGGTTGTGGTAAATCCACTCTTCTGCAAATATTATCTGGGTTAATACCAAATGCCGTTCCAGTGCCTATGAAGGTAGATGCCAAAAGCATTCCAAAATCTTCAGGCGTCGTATTTCAAGATCCTGATTCTCAGTTTTGTATGCCATATGTGGATGAAGAGATGGCATTCGTACTGGAAAATCGTGCTGTCCCGCAACCTGAAATGGAAGGGTTAATTCGTCATTATCTTGAGAAGGTAGGTCTTTCCTTTAAGGATCCGCATATTGAGATTAATTCACTTTCACAAGGAATGAAACAGCGACTAGCCATTGCATCCATGCTTGCACTTGAGCCAGACGTGATTTTTTTGGATGAACCGACCGCATTACTTGATCCTGCAGGTACTTCTGACGTATGGAAAACAATTAAGCAAATTAATGCTACACAAACAATGATTATCGTGGAGCATAAGATTAATGAAGTGATTGATTTTGTTGATCGCATCGTCCTTTTCGATGCAGAGGGAAGGATTATCGCAGATGCCGACCCAAACAGTATCTTCTCCTTTTATAAACATAAGATGAAAGAATATGGGATTTGGTATCCGGGCGTATGGGAAGAACATACAAGTGAAAAAAATCTTCCTGCATCGTATGTTAAAGGGGAAGAAATTCTTGAGATTAAACAGTTAAAAGGGTATCGTGGCAAAATCCCAAAAATTGAAGTGCATAATGGATCAGCTCATGAAGGAGAATGGATTGTGGTTACCGGAAAGAATGGAGCAGGTAAAAGCTCCTTTCTTTTAAGTTTAATGAATGTGATGAAAACGTCCGGGAAAAAGAGAGTAAAGAATCAGGAATTAAAATCGATCAAAGATTCCCGTGAGCAGCTAGCTTTTGTTTTTCAAAATCCAGAATTTCAATTTGTGACGAATTCTGTCTATGATGAACTTGCTTATTCCCTTGAAATGATAGGAGATGTGGAAGTAGATCAAAAAGTAGCCCAGTGGCTTCAAGCATATGATCTTAAGCAAGTGCGAACTCTTCATCCGTACCAGCTTTCTACGGGGCAAAAAAGAAGGTTAAGCGTAGGAACGGCCATGTTTGGTTCTCAACCGATTCTCTTGTTAGACGAACCAACATTTGGTCAGGATGCAAGTAATACGTTTAAGTTGCTAGCTTTATTTGAACAATTAAGGTCAAAGGGAATGCTCATTATCATGGTGACGCATGATGAGGAGATTGTTCAAAATTATGGGACGAGAGAGTGGGTCATTGAAGAGGGTAAGCTAACCGCTGATCGAGAACTTCTGAGAAGGGAAGAGAGGGAACATCATGCAGTGGACTCTACAATATAAAGAAACATGGCTTCATCGTTTAAATCCTGCTTTCAAATTGGTGTTCATTTTAGCATTATTTATCCTTCTTCTATTCGTTCACAATCCAAATTTGATTAGCAATGTAACAGTGGTTCCATTAATTCTCGTCTTGTTCGCCACAGGACATCAGAAAAAGATACTAGCGATCTTAATGATTCCATTTTTGTTATTATTTTTCTCAAGTGCTTCTAGTATGATGTTCTTTGGTCAAGGAACAACGACTTGGTGGAAGTGGGGAATCGTTCATATTACAGAAGAGAGCTTCTTTCGAGGTCTTCACATCGGGTTTCGAGCTTTAAATTTCGCCTTGCTCGGACTTCTATTCGCTTTGACAACGAGGCCAGTATTTCTCTTCTATTCCCTCGTTCAACAGCTTAAAGTACCGCCTCGGTATGCCTATAGCTTTATGGCTGCTGTTCGGATTCTTCCTGTTATGATGGAGGAATTCCAACAGCTAAGAGCTGCATTACTTATTAGAGGTATAAAAAAGAAAAAAGGGTTCGCTCGAATCATGCAGTCTGTGACGCTTTATGCGGTGCCATTGCTTTCTCAAAGTATTCGTAGAGCTCATCGCATTGCAGTTGCCATGGAAGCGAAGCAATTCAATAATAAGGAACGAACTTATTATTACAAACAGACCTTTTCGAGAGTAGACGTATATTTTATACTCTACATCACGCTAGGTTTTTCTCTTGCTTATTGGGGTGGTCTAACATTTCCTTACTTCGATATCACAGATGTTAGAAATTAAGAAACCGGCTGGTTAGCCGGTTTCTTTTCATTGCTTGATCTCTACAAGTGGTCAGTATCCTTAGAATACTGGTGTTTCCCGCCTTCACGGTTTTCTTCTTTCAACTTGTTTTTCAACATTCGTTTAGCATTATGATCAACTGCTTTTTTATTATTATCTTTTGTTGATGACACGTTATGTCCTCCCTTGCTAGGATTGCCATGCACAATAATAGAGTACGCGATTATACGACATCCTATGTAAAAGGAAGTTATTTATTTAAGAAAAACAATGCAAGTGTTCCTGGTCCTGAGTGAGAGCCAATCGTAGCGCCTACTTCATGAATGACAAAGTGCTCACTCCCATATGTGTCTTGAA
Organism: Anaerobacillus sp. 1_MG-2023; assembly: GCF_030547345.1. Classification (NCBI taxonomy): domain Bacteria; kingdom Bacillati; phylum Bacillota; class Bacilli; order Caryophanales; family Bacillaceae; genus Anaerobacillus; species Anaerobacillus sp. 1_MG-2023. The sequence continues at coordinate 45,573 of NZ_JAUORD010000011.1, forward strand.
TCGCACTTTTTAATTTTTCAGCGCTTTCAAGGTCATCTCCATGTGATATGCCGATTAATTGAGACTGAAGATTAACACCGCGTTCTTGCATGATCTCAACCATACGCTTTGTGACTTTGTTTTTTCCACGAATTTTTTCAATCGGAACAAGTTTCCCGTCTTCAACGTGGAGCACCGGTTTGATTTTTAACATTCCACCAAAGAAGGCCGAAGCTTTGCTGACGCGACCGCCGCGCTGAAGGAACTCCAGGTCGTCTACTGTGAAAATGTGTTCCATGTGCGTTAAATACTTGCTGTTTAAGCTTTCTGATATTTGCTCAAATCCTTCACCTTTTTCAGCAAGCTCTGCAGCGTGGATCGCCATAAGTCCGTAGCCGAGAGAAGCAGCTTTGGAATCAATGACCTCCATTTGTACGTCAGGGTATTCTTCCTGTACTTCATTTTTTATGATGGCAGCGGATTGGTATGTACCTGAAATGCCAGAAGATAGCGCAATATAAATAAAAGGCTGACCCATTTTAGCGTATTTCGTAAATGTCTCTCGTATCCGTGCTGGAGGAATTTGCGACGTTTTGGCCATTGTACCTTCTCGCAAAGTCTTATATAACTCTTTTGCTTGGATCTCTTCACGGTCATAATACTCCTGATCTCCGATAATGACCATTAGTGGCATGATGTCGATGTCGTGCTTTCGTGCGAGATCCTCTGGCAAATCGGAGGCGCTATCTGTAATGATTTTAACTGTCATGGACGATCGTCCCTTCTTCATTTTTAAGTCAGTATGTAAATGAATGTTTGTTATAATCAAGTTTATCCCATTAGTAAAGAGGAAATCAATCCTATTGATGGGGTTGAATAGAAAACAGTTGACGTAGATTAGATAGTTTGATTAGATATACTTGGCTTAGTAGATGTGGCTTTACCTAATCGTCACTTATAAAGATCGGATCCTGAGAGTATTGTCAATCGGATCAGTCTCTACTTATATTCTGTAAACGAGTTAAATCTCTGTTTCAAAAAAGAAGGTGTTCTTATTGGAAGAAGTAAAAAAAATTATTGTCATTCTCTTAGGTGCGATTCTTGGTGCAGTTTCTTTGAACTTATTTCTTATCCCTGCCAATGTATATGCTAGTGGTTTTACTGGTATCGCACAGCTCATTTCTAGTGTACTAAGTGATTATACGCCTATTTCAATCTCAACGGGTATTTTACTTATGTTACTAAATATCCCTGTAGCTATTCTGGGGTGGAAGAAAGTGGGCAAGTCTTTTACATTATATAGCGTCATTAGTGTAGGAGCTACTACCTTTTTCCTTGAAATCATTCCAGTTCAGGCTCTGTCAGAAGATATACTGCTCAATGCAGTGTTTGGCGGAGTAATTGCAGCGATTGGTATCGGTTTTACATTAAAATGGGGGGCTTCCACCGGGGGAATGGACATCGTAGCCATGATTCTATCCCGCATGAAAGACCGTCCAATCGGTACGTATTTCTTCAGCATGAACGCGTTGATTATCCTCACCGCAGGAATGCTTTATGGCTGGGAAAAAGCCCTTTATACGCTCGTTACCTTATACGTATCATCTCGAGTAATCGACGTCATTCATACACGTCACGAAAAACTAACAGCTATGATCGTAACTTCCAAAGGAAATGAAATGCAAAAAGCCATTCATGACCGTCTTGTAAGAGGAATCACCAAGCTTCCTGCCAAAGGTGCTTACAGAGGAGAAGACAAAGAAATGCTCATGATCGTCGTCACACGTTATGAACTATACGACCTCGAGCACATCATCCAAGACATCGACCCAACCGCCTTCACCAACATAGTCAACACCACAGGCATCTTCGGATTCTTTAGAACGGATGGTTAAGAAAAGCGGAAGTGAGCGTTTAGGGACGACAAGCGCTGGAGGCCCTTCATTTGAACACGGTTTTTGTGTTCGGATGAAGGGCTGAAGCGATCGAGTCCCTGCTCACTGCAGCTAGACAATAAAAGCGGAAGTGCCCGATTAGCCTCGACAAGCGCTGGAGCCCCACAAAAAGAACACGCCCTTTGTGTTCATTTTGTGGGGTGAAGCGATCGAGAGGCTGGGCGCTGCAGCTAGACAAGAAAAGCGGAAGTGGGCGTTTAGACACGGCAGGCACTGGAGCCTTTTCATTTGAACACGTTTTTTGTGTACGAATGAAAAGGTGAAGTGACCGAGTGTCTGTCCACTGCAGCTAGACAAGAAAAGCGGAAGTGGGCGTTTAGACACGGCAGGCACTGGAGCCTTTTCATTTGAACACGTCCTTTATGTTCTACTAAAAAAGTGAAACATCTCACCTACTACTTAACAACACAAAAAAAGTTCCTCGGGTATCCGAGGAACTTTTTTCTATGCGTTATTAGAGATTGTTTCTTTTACTTCTGGAAGTAATGTATCCCAATCTGCCTCTGGCATCTTATTAATTGTAATAAAATCCTGGTATCCAAACACATTATCAACACCATCTAATTTAAGAAGTGCAGCAGCCATTTGGTGATCAGGATTGTCATTCTTCTTGAAAGAATGGCTTGAAGTTCCTTCGAAAAGCTGTTGATCTGCCGTGATTTTAATAGCATTTGGGTTTGGTGTGCGATCTACGCGTAATTCCATTTTATAAACGCCTCCTTTCTCTACCATCTCTTAGTGTATCAGAAACAACTCTTTCAGCAAATAATCTTTAAGAAGAGAAGGTAAACCCGTATCTTTTTGAGATAATGTCATGGAAACCGAGGGAATTGTAAAGGTGTTTTGTAACAGCGTTATGAATTCCTGTCTCAAGTTCAATGCCCTTAATACCTTCATTCTCAGCCCAATAAATCACATGAAGTAGTAATTTCCTACCAATACCTCTATTTCGTGCATCTGGATCAACAAATAATTCATTTAACCAAATATATGGACCACCACTAGAGAGGCTGACGCCGATATTAAAAAACGCGACACCATGAACTTCATCATCAGACTCTGCGACAACGATTCGTGATGCTGTCTGTTCATCAAGAGCAAGCTTTACTCCTTTAATGAGTTTATCGTAGCTTCCATCTTGATCAGAACGAGTAATTTGCTTCATTAATAACTTTGAAACCTTTTCAATCATGTCTTCATCTGTCTGGCTAGATAATTGGTACACATTCATTACCGTTCCACCTCCGTCATACTGTTTCGACTTAAAACACTTCAATTCCTTTTTAAGAAGGTTTGAATAAAGTTTTTAATTAATTTCAAGATATTTGAAACATTCAGCCTTTTCTATTCGTCTATATAGAGTAAGAAAGGAGCTAATACATTGAATTTAATTTTTTCATGGAGCTCTGGGAAGGACAGCGCCATAGCTTTATTCGATTGTTTAAAGCAATCACATCTTCAAGTGAAAGGATTATGGACGACCGTCAACGAAACAAATGGTGCCATCCCTTTTCACGGAGTACATGCAGCGCTTCTTGAAAAGCAGATAGCTGCTATTGGTCTTCCTCTAACGATAACCAATTTACCAGATAACTGTACAAATAAGCAATACGAGAAACTTGTTAGCGCACAATATAAGGTGTTTAAAGAAGCAGAAATAGAAGGGATCGTTTTCGCTGATTTATTTCTAGATGATATTCGTCGTTATCGGGAAACGCTTTTACAGGAGTGCAAACTGAAGGGTATATACCCATTATGGCAACATTCCACTTTACATACGGCAAAAAGATTCGTCTCCACAGGTTTTAAAGCAGTGATCACAACGGTTGATCAGTCAAAAATATCTCCTGATTGGATAGGAAAACCATTTGACGATAACTTTCTTCAATCCCTTCCAGACCACGTGGATCCGTGCGGTGAAAATGGAGAGTTTCATACGTTTGTATCGGACGGCCCAATTTTTGAAAAAGAAGTGATAGTTGAAATTCAAGAAATCGTAGAACAAGGCAAGTATCGAACAGCCATTTTAAAGACCTGGTAACAACGGAATGAAAGGGGGAGGAAAGAAATGCCTGTACTTGTTTGTTTTGGCGACTGCCTGACAGCGAGAGAAGTAGATGATAAAGGAAACGAACGCCTTACATCAAGGATAAGAGGGGCTCTTGATGAATGGATCGTGATTAATGCAGGTTCAACACCAACTTCTAGAGAAGGGGTATCGCGTTTTCAGTCTGATGTTCTCAGCTACAAACCGGATTATGTAACCATTTTCTTTGGAACGCAAGAAGCTTGTTTAGGACAAGGTTCAGATTTAAGTGAATTTGAAAGAAATATTGAGTACATGGTTAAGAATCTCCCCTCAGAACGAGTTATTCTTATATCGCCATCACCAGTAATGAATGAAGGAAATTTCTCCATGACCAATCAGAAAATAGAGGGTTATGCTGATCGAATTAAACATTTAGCAAATAAGCTTGGAACAAGACATATTGATCTCTGGAAACTGATACGTGAAAATAAGAAAAGTAAAATGCTTTATGAAAAAGATGGTCTTCAGCTAAATGCAAAAGGATATAAGCTGATAACGAAAGAAGTACTGAATTTGCTTGGCAGACGAACAAAATTTAAACCAGTCATTAAACTTTTTTAAAATGGTGTGACTATAAATGAACGCATTTCCACAAAGAAGAACCCGTCGCACATGACGGGTTCTTCTTTGTGGAAATTAAAAGGGTTTATTGGATGATTCATGGCTAAGTTCTTGTATAACTTCCTGGTAAGATGTGAGCTGTTCTTTTTCTGCGCTTGTAGATTGGTGAAAAGCTGCAGAAAGATTATTTTGGGCCACATCGATTTGGTTTTGCAACTCTGGATGACCTGCGGCCATTTGCTCCGCTTTTGCAACGGCTTCTCGAGCAAGCTGAAAATGACGATTACCCATCGTTATTCACCACCTGACAAATTTTCTTGTTGTTGTTTCTTACGTTGTTCATTGCTGAAGCTTGTCAGGTCGTGTTGGTCCATGTTTTGGACAACTCGATCCGCACCTTCTTTTACCATTCTCTTTGTTTTACTATTCTTTGCCATGATTAATCCCTCCCTTTCTTTTATAGGATGAGTTCAGCGATCTGTAATTATTCGATTTCCATCCTTATTTCATTAAACAAAAAAAGACAGCTTATGATAGCTGTCTTTTATCAGGTAGGATGATGTTTAGCCTTTCTTCAAGGAAGGAAGCAACACCATCTTCTTCATTGGTCATCGTGATTTCGTTAGAGATATTTTTTAATTCAGCAATCGCATTGCCCATCGCCACGCCAGTTCCAGCATATTCGATCATTTCAAGATCGTTATCTTCATCCCCGAAGGCAATGATTCTTTCTTGAGGGACATTGAAATGCTCGGCTAACCGTTTAAGTCCTACTGATTTGTTTAATCCCGCTCGAACAATTTCAATAATGTTTAAGGGAGCAGCCCAAACGCGATGCTCGATCATCTCAGCGTGATGCTCTTTTAACATTGACCGAAGATCAGCGAGCTGCTGTTCATGTGGATGAATGAGAAGAGATGTAGGATCGTCTTTAAGGTTTTTATGAATTTCACCTGTATAGATAGAAGATTCGTTCATAATCATATTTTGCATAATTAATTCATCATGCTGATGCAAATAAACATCATCCAACACTTCGGCCATGATGTTTTTTACGTTAATTTCACTACAAGAAGAGACGATGGATCTAGCCGTATTTAATTCCATTGGTGAGTGATACGTCCCGAATGAGCGATCAAGAGGATGATGTACAAAAGCTCCATTGAAATTAACTATTGGAGAATCGAGTGCCAATTCATTGTAATAGCGCACGCTTGCTCGATAAGGCCTTCCTGTTGCGATAGCAACATGGTGTCCCTGTTTTCTAGCTTCGGCAATAACAGATTTTGTGCGTTCAGAAATATTCTTTTCGCTGTTTAACAACGTGCCATCAAGATCAATTGCGATTAGATGCGGTTTAGTTGTCATAGAAGCTCCTTTGAAAAGTGTCATTTGGTGTTTACACACTAATTGTACATGGCATCCATATATGTGTCTATTTAGGAATATTAAAATTTTGACAAGAATGTTAAAAGGATATGATAGCCGTTTGAGGAATTGTTAAGAAGGGTACACTTTAACTATCATTCCATTGGAGGTGGCAGTCGATTATGACTAAGAAACAGACATTGCTAATATCAAGTATTGCGGCAGGGACAATCGGCATTTCATCCTATTTGCTTAAGGATGAGGAGAAGAGAACGAAATTAAAGTCAAAAGCTAACGATATTAGGAAACAAGTGACTAAGAAGTTTAACGATACCTTACCAATTGAGAAGGCGGGTAACCCAACAACACCGGATCAGTCAGACGATAGTGGTGACAGCAAGATGGTGTATGAGGGATCACAGTTTCCAACTCAATACTACAATAAGCTTGAAAATATGAAATCAGTTGAAAAAAGTCACGAAGAGCAAATCAAAAATTAACAAACGGAACATGCAAGCGACTGCTTGCATGTTTTTACGTTTTCTATACTGTCCTTAAATTTCTCAATCAACTATATGAGTGGTACGATAGAGTAGAATGAGGGTTGCTAAAGGAAAGGGGCAAGATGATGATAACAATTGTTAATGAATACATAGAGAATATACCTGTCTTACACATAGTGGACGCTAATCTTGCTGAAGATAAGCTGCCATTAGTTATGTTCCAACATGGATTTACTAGCGCTAAAGAACATAATCTTCACATCGCATATCTTCTAGCAGGCGAAGGATATCGTGTTCTTCTGCCCGATGCTGTGCACCATGGTGAGCGTGAAGATGACCTATCAGGGAAAAAGAGGCAATATGTGTTTTGGGAAATTGTGATCCAAAGCTTAACAGAACTTGATCAACTAAGGCAGCATTTTGTGGATCGGAACCTGGTTCAAGAAGACCGAATCGGTATGTCTGGTACATCTATGGGCGGAATCCTTACATTTGGTGCTCTTACACAGTATCCGTGGATTAAAGCCGCCGTCTCCTTAATGGGTTCACCTTCTTACTTCAAATTAGCTAACGCACAAATACGTTATTTAAAGGAAGAAGGATTTAGTCTCCCTATTTCTGAAGAAGAGATGATAACACAAATTGAAGGATTGCAGTCCTATGATCTTTCTCTTCAAGAAGATAAACTTAATGGTCGTCCACTAATGATGTGGCATAGTACTGTAGATAAAGTTGTTCCTTATACTCTTACTTACGACTTCTATAACCAGATTAAACCGCTCTATAATGGGAAAGAAGACCGTCTGAAGTTTATTAAAGATGAGACTTCTGGCCATAAAGTTTCACGTGAAGCTGTCCTTGCTTTAGTGGATTGGTTTAAAACTCATTTATAGAATTAAGGCTTTTTGGTTTAAGTTAAACCTCAATTTGTTATAATGAAGGTTGGAAGCACATGTATGAAAGGAGAGAATGCTATGTCTGAACAAACAGATCAAGAAATGAGAGATAAATTATTTGAAGCTCTTGAGAATGTTATTGACCCTGAGCTTGGGATAGACATCGTGAATCTTGGCCTCGTATACGAAGCCGATCTAAATGATGAAGGTGTTGCACAAGTCGTTATGACATTAACAGCAATGGGTTGCCCATTAGCAGGCACAATTGTTAACGATGTAAAGCGAGCACTATCTGACGTGGAAGAAGTGAACGATGCTGATGTTAACATCGTTTGGAATCCACCATGGTCAAAAGATAACATGTCACGCTACGCAAAAATTGCGCTAGGCATTAGATAATGAAAGTAGGAAAGGAAGAGGGGCTCCTCTTCCTTTTTTTATTTTAGATATGAGTAATCGCTTATTTCAGCGAGGATGAGAAAATGACGTTTTCTATTCCGTACGCTCTACTACAATTTTGTCATTAATCATATTCCAAATAGCAGGGTCTTCCATACCCAATCTCCAAAGCGCCACGCCCTGGACACCAAGTTCATTAGCTAAGCGGATTTTTGCTTCTATGCTTTGTTCATTTTCAAACCAAACCTCGTGCTGATTTCCTTCTTCATCTTTATATCTGAAAAATGGCGTTTGACGCTCCTCGTTAAATTGAACTTCTGCATTGTGTTTCTTTTTCAATTTCATTGCCATGTCATAAGTGACATAAGTGCTTTTATCCGTATCAAGATTGAAATCAAACCCAAATACAGAGATAGCGGATACTAATTTCTCAGGGGGGATTCTCGTTTTAGCATAAGTCATTACTTTTTTCATCCACCCAGCCGTTACTGCAGGACCAGCTGGACTGCCAGGCCAGCCAAATTCGTTATAGAGCATCACAATAAATTGATCAACAGCTTTACCAATTTCGGCATAGTTAAATGGGTCTGAGAATGGATTCACTAATTCATCTGATGCTCTCGATGGAACGCTTGCTGAAAAGAAATATCCCTTCTTATGAAGCTCTTCCCCGATCGTCTGATAGAGAAGCGTCAGTTTATCCGCATCTTCGATATAAACATCCTCTATGTCGATGTCAACTCCATCGAAATTATACTTCTCAATTAATTTAACTAAGTTTAATGCAAATGCGCGACGATTTTCTTCACTTGAAACGAGTGTTTGAACAACTTTCTTACTCGGTTCGGTATCGCCTTTTTTGTATAGCAGGTTATGAACAACCGGCATAATTTTGATGTTTTGATCATGTGCCAGTTGAACGAGTTTCTCGATCTCCCTATCGCTAAACTTTCCAAACTTCTCAATCGTTGTTGGATTTGACTCGCTAATTCGAAACAGAAATAAAGCAAGTTGAGATAGAGCAGAACGGTTTGACACGAACGACTTATACGAAGAAGGAAGGGATGGACCTTCTTCAAGCGTATAGTATCCGATAATTCTTGATACAGGCAACTCATCACCATATGCATTAAAGGTAACAAGGCTATCAGAGATCCATCCGCTCGTGCCATCATATAGCTGGACTTTGTACCAATTTCCACGAATACCTTCGACAGCGAGCTTAGCCCCATTTCTCATTTGAGCAATGATGTTATACCCTTTACCAGGACCAGTTCTGACATTCGCCCGATCTGCCTTTACGACAACTTCTGTATATACTGGAATTTTAAGCGTTTGGCCAATGGAAAGATCATCTGTTGTTAAGTCGTTCAATACTTTAATACTCTTCGGTGTGGTATTGTTGTTCATAGCAATTTGATAAAGGCTATCTCCTGCTTTTACTGTATAATTGATTCGCATTGAGCGGTTTGCCGGAATATTAAGATGTTGACCAACGTAGATGAGGTTAGATGGCAGTTGATTTAATTCTTTTACTTCTTGAACAGGAATTTGAAAACGATCGGATATGCTTAACAATGTATCTCCAGGTTGAACAGTGTAAGATGGATAATCAGTTGCTGAAGGAATCCGTAACATTTGACCTACATAGATAATATTTGAGTTCAGCTGATTGATTTGTTTGAGATCATTGACAGATTGGTTATGAGAATCCGCAATTCTAAGCAGTGTATCGCCTGGCTTTACCCGATATTGAATTTGAGGCATGATCATCACTCCTTTCCATATAAGATGCATCACTAACAATCTATTCAGCGCAGAGTCTATTCATTCGAATTTTACTTCTAGAGTCTTGATCTTTGTTACAATGAAGAGGAAAATCATAACAGATGGAGATGAGATAATGGTAGAGAGAAGGAAGCCAATCACTGTAGAAGAAGCAATTCAAAAAGTGATGAACCTCTCTTATGAAGGAGAAAGCGAAATGGTTCCGCTAGAAGAAAGCGACGGACGTCATCTCGGTGTGGCTTTGAAAGCCGATCATGATGTTCCGCCGTTTGATCGTTCCCCTTATGATGGATTTGCTATAAGAGCAGAAGATACATACGAAGCAGGAAGAGACAATCCAATTCAATTAAAAGTAATTGAAGAAATAGGAGCTGGAACGGTTGCATCAAAGGTTCCAGAAAGAAATGAAGCGATTCGGATTATGACAGGAGCAGCAATACCAGAAGGGACAAATGCTGTGATCATGCTTGAACTTGTTCAAGAAGTAGAGGATGATGGTCAGTCATTTATCCAGCTGAAACGCAAAGTAGCAAAAGGAGACAACGTTTCCTTACAAGGAGAAGATACAAAAGCAGGTACAGTTTTGATTGAGAAAGGCTCACGGATTACACCTGGTGTGAAAGCACTTCTTGCCACATTTGGCTATGCGAATGTGCCCGTGGCTCGTAAACCACAAGTTGGGATATACGCTACTGGTACAGAGCTATTGAATCCTGAAGAAGCTCTTCAACCAGGAAAAATTCGTAATAGCAACTCCCCCATGATTGAAGGTCAAGTTAAAGCGGCTGGAGGCCTACCCCTTTATTTTGGAAAGCTCGATGATGACTTTGAGACGTGTTTTACTTCTGTAAAAGAAGCGTTAAGTAAAGTCGATTTTCTCATTACAACAGGGGGCGTTTCTGTAGGTGATTATGATTATCTTCCTGCTATTTATGAAAAATTAGGAGCAACTGTCTTATTTAATAAAGTAGGCATGAGACCAGGAAGTGTAACGACTGTAGCAGAATGGAATGGTAAACTCTTGTTCGGACTTTCTGGGAATCCTTCCGCTTGTTTTGTAGGATTTGAATTATTCGCAAGACCAATCATCAAGCGTGCCCTTTTCTCGAAATTTCCTTATCGTATGAGAAGTAAAGGAACGTTACTAACTGATTTTCCTAAACCGAATCCATTTACCCGATTTGTACGAAGTAAGACAGAGGAAAGGGAAGGGCGTATATATGTAAAGCCAACGGGTCTTGATAAATCAGGAAGCGTCACGTCACTTGCTGAAGCCAATGCTTTCACCGTACTACCTGGCGGAACACGAGGATTTAAAGCGGGTGATACCGTTGATCTCCTTCTTTTACGTGAGGAAGGATCTGAGTCCTAATGAGAATACCAATCTTACAAGTAATCGGTTATCAAAATAGCGGAAAAACGCTTTTTGCGGAGAAATTTATAGAAATGGCTACCTCAGCTGGTAGGAAGGTTGGCGTTATTAAGCATCACGGTCATGGCGCTCCTGACGTCTATGATCAGAATAAAGACACGGGTCGTCATCGCGAGGCTGGTGCTACAGTGACCGGAGTTAGCGGTGGTGGAATGGTATCTGTTCAAGCAATGCAAGAAAATGAATGGGAGCTTAATCAGTTAATACGATTATATGAAATGTTTGAGGTTGACCTCATTCTTATAGAAGGCTATAAAGAGGAAAGCTATCCTAAGGTTGCTATTATAAGAGATGCCGAAGATCTTCATCTTTTAGAAAAAAGCCATATTATTGGATCAATTGTAAAAGAGCAGCTTGAGGTTCCTATGAAGAATAGCTATCGATATGAAGAAATGGATCGTTGTATAAATGATGTATTGAAGGTTTTAAGGAGAGATTGAAAATGGAATATTACTCGATTACTTCTGAGGAAATAGATGTAAATAAGGTGATTAGTAGTGTAATCCGTCCTGAGGCAGGGGCGATCAACACGTTTATTGGAACAGTAAGAGAATTTACTGGTGAGAAGCAAACGGTCTCGCTACAGTATGAAGCTTATCCTTCCATGGCAGAAAAACAGTTGAAACGAATCGGTGGAGAAATTCGTGAGCAGTGGCCAGCAGTCCAAACTTCTATTGTGCATCGAATCGGTAAATTAGCGATTAGTGACATTGCCGTTGTGATTGCTGTCGCTTCCCCACATCGCGCTGAAAGTTATGAAGCCAGTCGCTATGCGATTGAGCGTATAAAGGAAATCGTGCCAATTTGGAAAAAAGAGTACTGGACCGATGGGGAAGAGTGGATTGGTGATCAGCTTGAAAAGACCTCATACAAAAACAAATGGCCAAAGGAGGAGAAGAAATGATTACTGTTCTTTTCTTTGCAAAGCAGCAAGAGCAAATCGGGAAGGAAAAGCTAGAACGATCGGAATCACAGCTTGTGGTTTCTGAGCTGAAACAAATTCTGATGAACGATTATCCAGATCTTTCTCTGGATCATACGATGACGGCGATTAATGAAGAATACGCAGCGGAAGATCAGGTAGTGAACGATCAGGACATTGTTGCGTTTATTCCTCCAGTTAGTGGAGGATGAATGAAGAACACCCGCTTGGGTGTTTTTTTATTTTGAGATTTTTTAGTGAGAGAGGAAGTGACAGCTGGAACGAAGGTGTTTTGGGTTTTTAGATGAACACAAAGGGCGTGTTCTTTTTATGGGGCTCCAGCGCTTGTCGAGGCTAAACGGGCGCTTTCGCTTTTCGTGTCTAGCTGCGACTCGCAGAAACTGCGATATTTCACTCTTTCACCAGAACACAAAGGGCGTGTTCTAGTTCAAGAGCTCCAATATCTCCGTTTCTAAACGCTCGTCTTCGCTTTTCATGTCTAGCTGCAGCGCCCAGACACTCGGTCACTTCGCCCTATAACTCGAACACAGAAACCGTGTTCAATTTATAGGGCTCCAGTGCCTGCCGTGTCTAAACGGGCGCTTTCGCTTTTCGTGTCTAGCTGCAGCGCCCAGCCTCTCGATCGCTTCACCCCATAAAATGAACACAAAGAACGTGTTCTTTTTATGGGGCTCCAGCGCTTGTCGAGGCTAAACGGGCGCTTTCGCTTTTCGTGTCTAGCTACGACTCGCAGAAACTGCGATATTTCACTCTTTCACCAGAACACAAAGGGCGTGTTCTAGTTCAAGAGCTCCAATATCTTCGTTTCTAAACGCTCGTCTTCGCTTTTCATGTCTAGCTGCAGCGCCCAGACACTCGGTCACTTCGCCCTATAACTCGAACACAGAAACCGTGTTCAATTTATAGGGCTCCAGTGCCTGCCGTGTCTAAACGCTCGTCTTCGCTTTTCTTATAACCTACATATCGTTATTGGGCAGTCTTCGCAGTGGATGGCGCAGCGGAGGAATTCTAGGTTGTGGATGGTGATTTTGCTGTGGGTGATGGAGACGATGTCGGCTTTTTTGAGTTCGCTTAGGATGCGGTTGACGCTTTCTCTTGTTAGGCCGCAGAAGTTGCCTAGCTCCTGATTTGTGAGAGGGAGGTCGATGAGAATGTTATCTTCTTGATGAACGCCATATGTATTGGATAGTCGAATGAGAGTAGAGTAGAGTGCTCCTTTTTTTCCATGTAGGAGTAGATCTCGGAATTTTGATTGGTTTTTTCTGAAGTTTTCTCCCATGAACTTCATAAATTCAGTTGCGAGTAGGGCGTTTGTGGTTAGAGTCTTTTCTAGGTGAGCTTGTTTCACAAAGGTTGCTTGTACATCATCTACTGCCCATGCGTTGGAGGAGAAGTTTAATTGGCCAGTGTAAAGAGCAAGTTCGCCGATAAGATCACCTGGTTGACAGATTTGTAGCGTTAATTCTCTACCTTCAGATGTGAGCTTATTTAAACGAACGTTTCCAGATCTTATAAGAAGAAGACGGTCCGCTTTCATTCCATCCATATAAAGGGGCTCGTCTTTTTGAAACGAAATGGATTCGCCTGCTTCAGCAATCCACTTTTTTAGTGGGTCTGATGTAATCGTATCTTCTTTCATTTTCATCCTCCTTTGATCATTTTTTACTATTATCCCATGTAATCCTTTCTTATCACAACCAACATTTCCTTTTATACGAAGGGAATTTGATAGGGCAAATAAAAAAACCGGCGATAGCCGGTTAGAAAATAAGGACAAATGCGCCAACGATAAAGCAATAGATAGAGAAATAAATTAAGTTTCCTCGCGCCATAATATTCATAAACCATTTTAATGAATAGTAAGAAGCTGTAAGAGATAGAAGGAAGGCTACGATATATGGGATAAGCATGTCACCAAATTGGAGATCTCCGATGCTAAGGATCATCGAACCTACGCTTACAGGTATGAATAATAGGAACGAAAACCTTAGAGCTGTTTCTTGTTTCATTCCAAGTCCCATGGCGGCTACGATTGTTGCACCAGAGCGACTAATACCAGGGATTAAAGCGACAGCTTGTGCCAGACCTACAATAAGGGCATCCTTGATACTAAGTCCTGCTTCGCCTTTAGAGCCACGAAGGTTACGAATGAGCCAAAGTGCGATACCTGTAATAATGAGAGTAGCTCCAACAACTTTAATGCCCTTCAGTTCTTCTCCAATAAAGTCATCGAACAAAATACCAAGTACAGCGGCAGGAATAGTTGCAATAACAAGGTAGACGATAAACATAAATTCGCTTTTTGACTCTTCTTCTCGAGAGACAACGTATCGTATTCCATGAGAAGTGAGGCGAATAAGGTCATTGCGATAAATAAGAAGAACGGCAAGTAAGGATGCAAAGTTCATTAAGATCTCAAAACTAAGTCCTTCGATTTCTAAATTAAATAATTTTTGTGCTATGACAAGGTGTCCACTTGATGAGATTGGAATGGGTTCAGTGAAGCCTTGAAGTAAACCAAGAAATGCGTACTTAAGTAGTTCCAACAGTTCCATGAGTAATGTTCCTCCAGTAATGGTTACAAGATAAATTGACACATGTAACCATTAAACACCAGTCCTTCCATTTTTGTAAAGGGAATTTTGTATGTCAGGTTACATAAAACATTATTCGATGATGAATGCTGATAAAGGGGGCAAAAGTTGATGAGTGGAAGGAGGCAGTAATATGGGCGGAGAAAATCGTCAGTTTACACCTGGACAAAAAGCGCCAAACAATGGTGTATATATTGAAATCGGAGAGACAGGTGGAATGGTGAAGGATCCACAACAAATTGAACTTCGTGCAGGTGAAGCGTTCCCTGAATGTTCAAATCAAAATCGAAAGTGGTCAAGGGAACCGAAGCCTCATCATTAATAAGAATCGGGCATAGGTACAGGCAATAAAAAAACAAGCGCCGTAAATGGCGCTTGTTTCTATTGTTCTGCTGGATCGGAAATTAGACCTTCTCCAAGAAGCGTTGCCGCAATAGCCAGGATAATTCCGAAAAGTGATGCAGGGCCAAACTCATAATGACCACCTTGCATAGAAGCAAGTACATAGAATATCATATTGCTAAGTAGAACTCCCCAGATAATTGCCCAAAGATAACGCAATAAATTCACCTCATTTGTAAACGTATTCTATCGTTTATCATACCACAAAATATTTAAGTGCAACATCTATCAATTTTAATTCATGTAATAAAATAGCCAGGATAAATAGGTAGCAAACGCCGTCCAAAGAAAATAAGGAAGTAATAGCCAACCTGCTAACTGATTTTGTCTGCCTGCAAGAAAAATAAGAATCAATGAAGTGATTGCAATAAAGAGGGCATCCATGAACGTTGCAAACAGGGCATGCTGATCAAATTGCAAATAACTAAATGCTTGATTCAATATGTAGTTTATCCCGAGTAGTAAGAGGTACTCACTATTATGACGGCCGAAGCTACGCTTTTGGTAGACAATGGCGGTTGATAAAGCGATTAACCCAAACAGTAATGCCCAAATGATTCCGATAACGGAACCGTCTGGTGTCCAATCAGGTTTAGCAAGCGACGTATACCAATCAGCATCATAAGGGAATAGGAATCCAGAAATGCTAAATAGAAGGTAAACAATCATAAATACGAGTACGGATGTTTTTTTCATTTTTATCACCACCTTCTTTCCCATACCCAATCATATCCAATTTTATGCAAGGACATATATAGAAATAATAGTGCATATCATGACTAAGGGCGCTTTCTAATGACGTGGGATGAAGAAGATATGAAATTCCCTCAAAATAGGCACTTCACCCTTTCTTCCATATGTAACTTGCATAGGTTATACAGAAAGTGATAAAAGGGCGAGGGGAGAGTATGTGTATTCGTAAACGAGCCTATCAATTAGACGGGGAGTGGACGATCGTTCTTGTCCCTGAACGGCCTAACGGGTTTGGCATATTTATTATAGGTGGCTTAACACATTTCGTTGATGCTGATACAAGTTTCTGGTTGCAGAACCATACGCGTGAAGGGATGATTGCCGATTTTCTAGAGGCAGGGTATACAGTCTATACGAGCAATCTATATGGAAGGCACTGGGGATCGCCAAAAGCAGCGAAATTAACTGAACGAATTTATCATCTTGTTCACAAACAGGAAATTCTGAATCCAAGGATACATGTTGTTGCGGAAGGTATGGGAGTATTGGCAGCAAATGCTTTTTTAAACAATCGTCATACCTTAGTTAGATCAGCGGCATTATTAAACCCTTGTTTTGATTTGAAGCGCCTAGTCAGACAAGAACAAGTGAACCGTCTTTTCTATAAACGGTTACTACGAGAGATGGCACAAGCTTATGAAATTGAGAATGACGAGGTTTTAATGAGAATTGACAACAAAGAAACGGAAGCATGTCCTTGTCCAGTTAAAATTTGGCACCATTCCATGAAAAGTCCCTATTCGTTAGAACAAATTAGAGAATACGAGCGTCTTCAACAGGAGGTAGGATACCCCGTTGACCTTGCTTTGTTGAGTGATAGCTATCAATTTCTTGGTAGGAAGATGATTCGTTTTTTTCAACAGTATGAGGAATTGTGATTTACGATCGATTCAGTTGTGTTATTTCCATTGCTGGATGATGACCATATAAAATAAGATCTTTTAGTATCTCGGCACCAAGCATGCTATAAACCGTCCCGTTTCCACCATATCCTAACATGAAATAGACACCCTCGTACTTTGGGTGTTTTCCTATGTAAGGTAGTCCATCTTTCGTTGAACCAAATATGGCGCTCCATTCATATGCGATTGACGTTTGGATAGAAGGAAACATTTCATGCAGTTTAGCAAGTAATCGCTGTCCTTGTTGTTCGAGTTTTTCTTCTTTTTTAAGATTAGAATCAAGTCCACCAATGAGGATGCGATGATCAGCAGTTGTCCTTAAATAGTAATAAGGGCGATCGGTTTCCCAAATAAGGGCTTGATTGTGCCAACCAGGAAACTTCGGTATGGGTTCAGTCGCAATGGTATAGGTGCGCTCGAGTAGTGCGCCTTTTGTTTTGGCAAACTCCTGCGTACCATAGCCAGTTGCGTAAATTACATGTTTTGCACGAATTTCTCCTTTTTCAGACTCGAAGATTAAATCATTTTTATTAAATTGATGAGAGAGGATCTCGGTATGCTCAAACACTCTTAATCCTAGTTCCCTGGCGCTGCTTGTAAGGGCAAGTGCGAATTTATACGGGTTTACTTCCGCCTCACCTTTCGTATAGATCCCTGCAGGGGCAGTGAAGGAGAAGAGACTTTCGATGGCGTGACGATCAATATAATCTGCTTCAAACCCATGATGTGTTAAAGCTTCGTATTCTTTCTTGAGTTTTTTTGCGTGATGATCGTTGCTTGCGAAATAAAGGCTTTCTGCTCGTTTAAATTCAGCTGATTCACTTAAAGAGCCTGCAACCTTTTCCAGTTCGTCTATTGCTTTTAAGCAAAGTTTATAAAAATAAACAGCCTTCTCTTTCCCGAATTGATCGATCAAATCTACAAGCATAGCATCATTAGAAAATTGAAGAAGGCCAGTATTCGCCGAAGTACTTCCAGAGCCGATCGTATCTTTTTCTATTAAAACAGTGTCA
This sequence comes from Anaerobacillus sp. 1_MG-2023, assembly GCF_030547345.1. Taxonomy (NCBI): domain Bacteria; kingdom Bacillati; phylum Bacillota; class Bacilli; order Caryophanales; family Bacillaceae; genus Anaerobacillus; species Anaerobacillus sp. 1_MG-2023. The sequence goes on from NZ_JAUORD010000011.1 coordinate 63,150, forward strand.
ACATGATAGTCAGCAAGCGTCTTTGCCAGAATACTTCCCGACATACCACCGCCAATGATTAGGACATCACAGGTGATGGATGAAGTGAGTTCAGGAAATGTAGGGGGCTCTGTTACAGTTGTTGGCCAGAATAAATTTCCGTGATGAAGCTGCATGAAAGTATCCTCCTTAAAGGGTTTGTTAACTTAAGTTAGACAAATGATATCTTTCTTAGAATGGTCAGATGGGATAAAAAGTATTCGATCTAAACAGAGGTGAAAACTAGTGAAGAAAGTATTTGTAACAGGGGCATTGGGATTCATTGGCTTTCATTTAACAGAATTTCTACTAGGCAAAGGCATTGAAGTAGTAGCAATTGATAATAAATTAAATACCCTAAGAAATGCTGAATATGAAATGAAGGAAATGATGTTACTTCGAAACGCTAATTACAAACAAATCAACAGCTCTTTAAGTGAAGCTTCTCTTGTCCAGATTTCCAAAGAATGTGACACGATTTTTCATCTTAGTCATCCAGGGCTTGAACATGTTCGCGGCTCTAAGATCATCGAAGAAGGATTACAGAACACAAGCAAGGTCTTACAAGCATCCAACGGAAAAGTACTCGTCTACTTATCGAGCACGGAAGTTTTCGGAACACGTTATGGACAAATTACAGAAAAAACTCCTCTACACCCTACAACAATGTCGGGCAAGTTAAACGCTGAAAATGAACAAGTTTTATTGAAGTCTGATCAACGAGATGGTGTTGTAAAAGTACTTCGAGCTCCGCTTGTTTATGGACCTTGGCAACCTACTCAGTATGTTTATCAACATTACTTTCTAACTAAAAAGCTACCGTCATCGTATGAAAATGAGGGGAAGAAATTTCATCATGATGCGGTTTATGTAAGAGATGTGTGTTGGGCTTTGTATCAAGCAGGATGTCGAATCGATCAGTCAGAATCGTTCAATCTAACAAGTGGAAGAGAAGGAGAATGGCAAACCGGAGTCGAATGGTGTATAGAAGATCCAAAGGAAATGCGTTATCAGAGTAACTTGAAGTGCAGGGTTTCTAGCAAAGAATGTGTCAATAAGCTTGGGTTTAAGAATGTGACACCTATTGATGAAGGATTGCATCTGCAACGAGTGCATACGGAGAAAATGATGGCGATTGATCCTTCGATTTATTTGACTGATTGAGAAGGGAAGATGATGAATGATTGAAAAGACGCTCGGTAATTATGATGTCCACGATTCCTCTCATGGGCTTCAAGCTTTAAAAGAAACGAGAGAAAAACTTCTTTCGATGGTAAGTGACATTGAATTTCAGGAACTTCACTATGGGTATTCAAGTTTTCCTACAGTTGGAGCTTATATACTACACATTGCACAAATTGAGCTTTGGTGGGTGAAAAATGCCCTTATGGGAGAAAGTGTAACAGAAGATGAAAGAGAGCGATATTACTTTCAAGAAGAGCAAGTGATCTCTGCTCCTGATGATAAAGATCTATCCTGGTTTTTAGCTCGCCTTGCAGAGGCGCGCGAATTGATAAAATCTTATTTCAATCATCTATCTGATGTAGAGTATCGAAAACCAGGACCTGAAGTTACGATTAATGGAGAGGTGCATCGTTACTCTCCTGAATGGATCATAAGCCATTTAATCGACCATGAAGCTTACCATAGAGGACAGGCTGCGATGGTATTAAAGATGGTTTCTGGACAGCGGGAAGATTGGGAGCATTTCAATACACCGTATTTGTCGTTATAATAGAAGGGAGCCGTACAGGCGAAAGTAAATTAGGAGTGAATGAAATGGATCAAAACATGAAGTTTATGCAAATTGCAATGAAGTATTTACCTGAAGCGAAGCAGTCGCTTGGAGAGCAAGAAATCGAATTAGATCTTGAAAAGATGCAGCCATTGCTTCAGCTCTTTCTTAAGGCTATGGAAGATGCCTATGAGCTCGGGAAGCAGGATGCACAGGAGTAAGGAGAGAGTATTATGGGCCGTAAAGCTTTCTGGATTTGGTTTGTCCCACTAGGTGGTTTGTTAATAGGAATATTGATCGGTAGTTTTAGCTTAATGGTCATTTCCGGAATTTTACTATTTATAAGTGCAGGAAGCATGCTGTTTCTTTCTAAATGAATAGAAGAGACGTGGAAACACGTCTTTTCTATTATTTAACGAATAAATTTAGCAATGAGCCCATTTGCTTCACCATCGGCGTAATTTGTTGAACGGTATTCATCATTTTAGGAAAATCATACTGTCCATTTTGCTTTTTAAATTGATTCATAAATGGCTGTCCGCCCTGGTATCCTTGCTGAGGAAAGTATGGTTGCTGGGCTTGCTGGTAGTAAGGGTGTGGATAGTAGGGCTGAGGCTGCTGATGAATAGGCTGCTGATAATGATGTGATTGGTAGGGGTCAAATGACTGATATGGCGGATAAGGTGTGAAAGGCTGTTGCTGATAGTGATGATATCCAGGCTGTTGGTGAAAATAAGGCTGTTGTTGATTATACGGATACATCTATCTATCCCCCTTCGTTCAAGTTTACTTATGTTTAGTTTATGAATGTCACGCAAGAATGGTGAGTCCCACCAAGAAGCAGTTAGGTAGACAAACACACACTTATGAATTAAAATTAGTACCAGCTACTAAAGATTGGTTTTAAGTTAGAAAATATCCTATAAAGGGGAAATTCATGATGAACGCTGGTTTAGTAGGTGTAGGACATTATGTACCTGAACGTGTATTAACCAATCAAGATTTAGAGAAAATGGTTGATACATCTGACGAATGGATCCGCACTAGAACAGGAATAGAAGAAAGAAGAATTGCAGACGATGATATGAATACATCTGATATGGCTTATTTAGCTTCAAAAAAGGCCCTTGAAGATGCTAATATAAAAGCGGAAGACTTGGATCTTATTCTGGTTGCCACAGTAACTCCGGATTATCCATTCCCATCAGTAGGCTGTTTGCTTCAAGAAAAACTTGGTGCAACGAATGCGGCTGCGATGGATTTAAGTGCGGCTTGTGCTGGATTTATGTATGGCATGATTACAGCTGGTCAGTACATTAATAACGATACTTATAAAAATATCCTAGTAGTTGGTGTAGAGAAACTTTCGAAAATTACTGACTGGGAAGATCGAAACACAGCCGTACTATTTGGAGATGGAGCAGGAGCAGCAGTAATTGCGCCTGTTACAGAAGGAAGAGGTATTCTCTCATTTGAACTAGGTTCGGATGGATCTGGAGCTAAACATCTTTATCAAGAGCCAAATGGTTTTATGGCTATGAATGGTAGAGAAGTATTTAAGTTTGCCGTTAGACAAATGGGGCAATCAGCGATTAATGTAATCGATAAAGCTGGTTTAACGAAAGAAGATGTGGATTTCCTTATTCCTCACCAAGCAAATATCCGCATCATGGAAGCGTCAAGACAGAGACTTGAACTTCCGATTGAGAAAATGGCGACAACGGTTAAGAAATACGGTAATACGTCTTCGTCCACGATTCCAATCGCACTTTCAGAGGCGATGGAGGAAGGCCGCGTTAAGGAAGACGATGTGGTTATTCTTGTTGGCTTTGGCGGCGGTTTAACATGGGGAGCAGTTGCCCTAAAATTAGGACGTTAATGAGTAGTAGAGAAAAAGGAGCGCTGGTAAAATGAAAAGAAGAGTAGTTATTACTGGGTTGGGAACTGTTTCTCCACTCGGAAATTCAGTAGATGAAACGTGGACAAATATAGTTAACGGTGTTTCTGGGATTAATCCACTAACACGATTAGATAAAGATCAATTTGCAGCAAAAGTATCAGGTGAAGCTCTAGAATTTGATCCCGAAAATTTCATGGATCGTAAAGATGTTCGAAAAATGGACCGTTTCACCCAATTTGCCGTTGCAGCTTCTCAAATGGCAGTTGAAGATGCAGGATTGAAGATTAATGATGAGAATGCTGAAAGAGTCGGTGTTTGGATCGGTTCTGGTATTGGCGGTATGGAAACTTATGAATCCCAATTCCGCACGTTCATGGACAAAGGCGCTCGTCGTGTAAGTCCATTCTTCGTGCCAATGATGATTCCTGATATGGCTTCTGGCCAGGTTTCGATCATGCTTGGTGCAAAAGGAATTAACTCATGTACAGTGACAGCATGTGCCTCAGGAACAAACTCCATTGGTGATTCTTTCAAGGTGATCCAGCGTGGAGATGCTGATGTGATGATTACTGGTGGTTCAGAAGCACCTATTACTAGCATGAGCGTAGCTGGATTTGGCTCGATGAAGGCTTTATCTACTAATCCAGATCCTGCATCAGCAAGTCGTCCATTTGATGCGAATCGTGATGGGTTTGTTATTGGTGAGGGTGCAGGAATCCTTGTCATTGAAAGCCTTGAATCTGCTGAAAAACGCGGCGCTAAAATTTATGGAGAAATTGTAGGGTACGGTTCAACAGGTGATGCTTATCATGTTACGCAACCGGCTCCTGAAGGGGAAGGCGGCGCACGTGCAATGCAACAGGCTATTGATGATGCTGGTCTTACGCCTGCTGACATTGGGTACATTAATGCCCATGGGACAAGCACGGATTATAATGATAGGTACGAAACAGCAGGGATTAAGTCTGTCTTTGGAGAGCATGCTTATAAGCTTGCGGTTAGTTCAACAAAGTCAATGACTGGTCATTTGCTTGGCGCTGCAGGTGCGGTTGAAGGGGTTTTCTGTGCGAAGGTGCTAGAAGAAGGAATCCTCCCACCTACAATCAATTATGAAACGGCTGATCCAAACTGTGATCTCGATTATGTTCCAAACAAAGCACGTAAAGCTGAAGTAAATGCAGTCATGAACAATTCACTTGGTTTTGGTGGTCATAATGCGACATTGGTGTTTAAGAAATTTGTAAAGTAGATAGGTTGTAACCCCCTGGGAGATTTCCCGGGGGGGTTTTTGTGTTTAGGTGGAGTGGGCAGGGTCTTGGCCACTTCACCTTTTAATTCGTATACGAAGGACGTGTTCTTTTGTTAAGGCTCCAGTGCTTGTCGGGTCTAAACGGAGGCTTCCGCTTTTCGTGTCTAGCTGCGACTCGCAGAAACTGCGATATTTCACTCTTTCACCAGAACACAAAAAGCGTGTTCTAGTTCAAGAGTTCCAATATCTCCGTTTCTAAACGCTCGTCTCCGCTTTTCATGTCTAGCTGCGCGGGCCAAATCCTCCGGCTGTTTCGCCCAATCGAATGAGACAAAAAGCGTCTCAGTCTCATGGGCTCCAACATCCTGCGGATTTAAGCAGGCCCGCTTCGCTTTTCAGTCTAGCTGCGACTCGCAGAAACTGCGATATTTCACTCTTTCACCAGAACACAAAAAGCGTGTTCTAGTTCAAGAGTTCCAATATCTCCGTTTCTAAACGCTCGTCTCCGCTTTTCATGTCCAGCTGCAGCCTCCTGACCCTCGGTCACTTCACCATTTCATCCGAACACAAAGACCGTGTTCAAATGAAAAGGCTCCAGTGCCTGCCGGGTCTAAACGGAGGCTTCCGCTTTTCAGTGTTCTATTAATCTTTTCTTAATAATATACTTATCATGGAATAATTTGACTTGGTCCTGACTATACTGTTTTTACAAACAGTAGCGAAGTGAGGGGTAGCCAGATGTTGTATTTGCGAGATGTTTGGGTGAATTGGTTTGAAGGTGAAGAGAATGGGTACAATGTTTGCAATTTTCATGAATGGCGAAAAGATGATTTTATTGAGTTGCTGGATCAGGTGCCTGTTATTAAGGTGGAGTCACTACTGTATCATTACATTGAGAATGATTTGACGGAGCTTCCGGAGAGTTTACTTAGTGATGTTTTTCAACAGAGCTATATACGTAAAAATAATGAACGATCACCTTTAGAGTATTGCTTCTTGGCTACGGACGGCAGAGGGGTTATTGTCATTGATACATTAGGGTATAAGATTCCGATTCGCAAAAGTCGAGTGATACCTAGACAAGAAAAAGCAGTTTATGAAATGGTGGCAGATGTTGAAGCTATCAGTTATCCATTTGAATCAGATCAACCTTTGAAAGAACATCATATTCTTTCTCCAGGACCAGACATTATGATGGGACTTACTAGAAAAGAAAGACAGTTGAAGCAGCTTTTGTTTATGGCACTAGATCAACTATATTCTAGTGGTAACTCGGCTGAAATACGTTATTGGTTTACAGAATGTCAGCCGAAACAGTATGTGCAAATCCAAAGTATGGAAATGGACGAGGCATGGGAAGGGCTATATAGAGAAGTGAAGGCAGGTTGGTCAGCTAAGCATGAGCAAATCTGTGAGCGAATCATCAAAGGGCAGCCGTATTTCGAAAAAATATGGGAGCTTGAAAAAGGAACACACGTGAATTAACGAAAAGCTTAGATCTTTAGTCTCTCAATTATTGACTATTATTGATTTGGATAAAGCAAAAGGAAGGTTGCCCAGTGCAACCTTCCTTTTTTCTTTATCTTCTTTTTCTTTCAAGCCCCATGGCACGTTCTGCTTTTGTAAGCATTTTAGATGCTTTACGGTTCGCTTTCTCCGCCCCATGATCAAGGATGTCATCTAGTTCAGATGAAGAAATGAGATCATTATAGCGATCCTGAATAGGTTTTAACATATCAGCGATTACTTCACCAAGCTCCGCCTTAAAGTCACCATATCCTCGACCTTCATATAGGGATTCAATTTCTTCAACGCTTTTACCTGAGCAAAGAGAGTAAATCGTAAGCAGGTTAGAGATCGCTGGTTTGTTTTCTTTGTCGTAATGGACAACTCCATCTGAATCAGTAACCGCACGTTTCACTTTTTTAATAATAGTAGTTGGCTCATCAAGCATTGAAATAAACGCATTTTGATTGGAGTCAGACTTACTCATTTTTTTAGAAGGATCTTGTAGTGACATGATTCGTGCCCCGACCTTAGGAATGCGCGCATCAGGCATAACGAAAATGTCATTAAATTTACGGTTAAAACGCTCAGCAAGATTACGAGTTAACTCAATGTGCTGTTTCTGGTCATCTCCAACAGGGACAATCTCTGTACCGTAAAGAAGAATATCAGCAGCCATAAGTGGGGGATATGTAAGCAAACCTGCGCTTACAGCTTCTTTTCCAGTTGATTTATCCTTAAATTGGGTCATGCGCTCTAATTCACCTATATAAGAAACGCATTGTAACATCCATGCCAGCTGAGCATGAGCTGGTACCTCAGATTGAATGAAAAGTGTTGATTTTTCAGGATCAATACCTGAAGCAAGGTATAATGCAGCAAGACTCCTTGAATTCTGTTTTAAAGCTTGTTTTTCTTGAGGTACTGTAATTGCGTGCTGGTTTACAACGCAGAAATAACACTCATTCTCATCCTGAAGATCAGTAAAATGCTTCATTGCTCCAAGATAGTTCCCTATTGTTAATGTTCCACTCGGTTGAATACCCGAAAAAATAACGCTCATTGTGTGTAGCTCCTCTCATTTTCTAAAAAAGCATACAAAAAGGCCCATTCATCCCTTAATGCTAGGGACGAATGGACCGTGGTGCCACCCTGCTTATCCAGTAAGTCTGGATCACTTATGGTATTAAATACCGGTAGTGGTAACGTGAATGCTCACGCCAATGCCTACTAAAGTCTTCAGCAAAGGGGCTCAGAAGTCCATTCCAAAAAGTGTGATACCTATTTCCACCAACCATAGGCTCTCTATAAATCACATCAGTTTGTACTACTCTTCATCTTAGCCGTTCTGTATCCTTCTTCTTTAACTAGTATAGCGCAACTAAATCATCGCATGCAACAAGTTAGCTGCTTATAAGAACGATGGAAATGATAATAGTGAGTATGACACAAAATCCGCCTGCCATTAAGAGTGGATAAGTGATTGGGTTATCATAATCAAGTTTGTAATGAATTTCGGAAGTATCCTCCTCAATCATTTGTCGCTTAGCCGTATTTCTAAAATACCGTTTAAATGAATAGACAATTCCGTCGAAAAACCCCGTTTGAACTACGTGAAGAGCAGCACCAATAAGTACCATAGCAAGTGCAATCATAAAGAGTATATCTGATATGGATTGGATGCCAAGGCCTCCGTCAGAAGTAAATGAGATAATCATTGACGCGGTAATCGCAAGCACAATTAAGATACCTGATTTTAAAGTAAGTGATTTCATAGTAGCCCCCATTTTCTTTCTACTATCAAGTATAAAAAAATAATTAGTCAAGAACAATATAAAGAAGTTAGAAATGTGTAACGGTTTAATACATTGTTTACATTTCAGAATATTTCGCGATATGCATATAGTATACACCAAAGTATACTATATACTTTTAGGTAAGGGGGTGTAGATAGATTTTCATACATTTGACTGTAAAATATCAAATCTTACCCAGAAACCAGAGAATTTATACCAGGACTAAAGAACTATTTTTTGTTATGCAAACGTAATCGTGGCGCGGTTTTTGTAAATGAGTGTAAAAATAACGTATGCAAAATAATTAGAAAACTTGTATAATACGAGTTGTGGGCGGAACGAATCAGATTATTCTCACGTAAATAGTTAGATAATTTGATGAATTCCGTCATGCGGATCACTAGCTTTTATAGCTACATATTTTAAGGGAGGTCACACAGCATGAAGAAATCAAGATGGACTCTTGTCCTATCTCTTGTGCTTGTATTGAGCGTATTCCTGTCGGCTTGCGGCGGCGGCTCAAACAACGGGGGGAACAGCGGCGGCGATGGAGATGGAGACTCCGCTTCTGAACAAGTACTTAACCTAGTAGAAACTGCGGAGATTCCTTCAATGGATACTACGCAAGCTACTGATGCAACATCTTTTAACGCAATGAACCAGGTTTTCGAAGGACTATATCGTCTTGACGAAAATAACGAGCCTACACTTGGTATGGCTGCTGAAGAACCAACAGAAGAAGAAAAAGACGGTGAAACTGTTTACACATTTACAATTCGTGACGACGCTAAATGGTCTGACGGATCAGATGTAGTAGCAGATGACTTCATCTATGCATGGCATAAAGCGCTAAACCCAGATACAATTTCTCCTTACGCTTCTATGTTTGGTACTGCTGGAATCAAAAACGGTAATGCAATCATTACTGAAGGCGATCCACTTTACGGTAAAGTAGAAGAGCTTGGAGCTAAAGCAGTAGATGAGAAAACACTTGAAATTACTGTAGATACAAAAGTTCCTTACTTTAAATCACTACTAACTTTCGCAACATTCTATCCACAACCTAAAGCATATGCTGACGAACAGGGCGAGCAATTTGCACTTGAAGCAGATACAATGCTTTACAACGGACCATTCGTTTTTGCTGAGTGGAACCACGGTGAAGGATGGACTTTTGAAAAGAACGCTGAATATTGGGATGCTGAAACTGTAAGTCTTGAAAAGATTACGACTAAAGTAGTGCAAGATACAGCTACTACTGTAAACCTTTATGAAACTGGTAAGATCGATCGGGCAGGTCTTTCGGCAGACTTCGTAGATCAGTTTAAAGATAATGAAGAATTCTCAACTATCGTTGAGCCAACAATGTACTTCATGCGTATGAACCAGGAAACAGAAGCACTTGCTAACAAAGATATTCGTAAAGCACTATACCTTGCTTACGATAGAGAAGGACTTGTTAATGTACTTCTAAACAACGGATCTGTAGCTGCGAAGTATTTCGTACCTAAAGATTTCGTTAACGGTCCAGACGGCGATGATTTCCGTGAATTCTCTCCAGACGGCTTCTATGCTGATCAAGGTGAAGAAGAAGCGAAAGAAGCTTGGGAAAAAGGACTTGAGGCACTTGGTACAGACTCTGTAGAACTAGAATTCCTAACAACTGATAACGATCTCGCTGCTAAAATTGCAGAATACGCTAAAGATCAGTTTGAAACGAAGCTTGATGGTCTTACATTAACAATCAACAAGCAGCCTTGGAAGCAGTTCCTTGAGCTTGAAGATTCTGGTGACTTTGATATCTCAACTGGCGGTTGGGGACCTGACTATCCAGATCCAATGACGTTCCTTTATATGTTTGAAACAGACGGCGCATATAATCGCATGGGCTACTCTAGCGAGAAGTATGACGAGCTAGTTTCAGGAGCTAAGAAAGAAACAGATGAAGCGAAGCGTTGGAAAATGATGCAAGACGCTGAGAAAGTTCTAATGGAAGAGGACATTGCAATTGTTCCTACTTACCAGAAAGGTAACGCGGTCCTTAAGAAGGATTACGTTAAGGACTTCTATGTACACACATTTGGAGCAGATTACTCTTACAAATGGGCTAAGATCGAAGGTAAATAATTTCAGTTTTTCAGGAGAGTATATGTCATCCTGACATATGCTCTCTTTTTTACCTGTAATAAGAAATATGTCGAAACGATAGCTAGAAGTGAAATAGATAGAAAATTTTTTCTAGTGAAATTCCATTTTTCGACTTATACTATATAAGCAGGTATCTTTTGAGGAGGTTGGTTGTAGTGGGACGTTATATTGGCGGAAGGATCATTTCAATGTTGATTACCTTCCTAATTATTGCTTCGCTAACATTTTTTCTAATGAAGCTTCTCCCTGGTACACCGTTTAACAACCAGGATAAGCTGACAGAAACACAAATTGTGCAGTTGAATGATAAATATGGTTTGAACGATCCCGTTCCTGTACAGTATTTCAATTACATGAAAAACTTAATTTCCGGTGATCTCGGTGTTTCCTTCCAGCAGGATGGCCGTGAAGTGTCAACGATTATCGGTGAACGTATTGGACCTTCAGCTTATCTAGGACTTCAATCACTAGTAGTTGGAACAATCATTGGTCTATTCCTAGGGATCATTGCAGCATTAAGACACAATACATTTCTTGATTATGGAACAATGGTTATCGCAGTTCTTGGTATTTCAATTCCGAACTTCGTTATCGCTGGCCTAATGCAATACTGGTTTGGTGTTAAGTGGCAGTTGTTACCGGTTGCTTACTGGGATGGCTTCGCTTATACAATCATGCCAACGATTGCAATTGCATCGATTGTTGTCGCAACAATAGCTCGCTTTATGAGAACAGAAATGCTAGAAGTTCTCGGACAGGACTATATTACAACAGCGAAGGCAAAAGGCTTAAGTAGCACAGCGGTTGTTATTAGACATACAATCCGTAATGCTTCTATACCTATCATTACTATTATGGGACCACTGGTTGTAGGTCTAATGACAGGTACTCTAGTAATTGAGCAAATCTTTGTCATACCAGGGCTTGGTGAGAAATTTGTTAACTCGATTTTAACAAACGATTTCCCAATTATTATGGGTACAACGCTTTTCTTTAGTGCACTATTTATTTTTGTAATTCTAGTGGTAGATATCTTGTATGGTATTGTCGATCCTCGAATTCGTTTAGCGGGAGGTAAGAGTTAATGAGTATGAAACAAGAGAAGCTACACGACATTTCAGACGACATGTTTCAACCCGCTAAAACAGATTCATTAGAAAATGAACAAATAGCACGTGAAAGCACAGGGTTTTGGAAAGATGCGTGGAGAAGATTAAAAAAGAATCCAGGGGCTATTACTGGACTCATTATTATCGTTGCCATTATTCTATTGGCAATTTTCGGACCCGGAATGAATGAACACTCATATTCTGAACAGGAATTAACAAGAGCGAAGCTTCCTGCTAAAGTTCCAGTGCTTGAAAATGTTGATTTTCTAGGAGTTAACGGAGTTGATATCCGCGGAACAGATCAGTATGAAGCTAAAGGCTATGAAGACGAATACTTCTGGTTCGGTACGGATGAATTCGGACGAGATCAGTGGACGCGTGTTTGGCAGGGAACGCGAATTTCTCTATTCATCGCTGCAGCAGCAGCCTTTATTGATTTTGTGATTGGTGTCGCTTATGGTGGTATTTCTGCCTATTATGGTGGCCGAGTTGATAACATTCTTCAGCGTATTATTGAAGTTTTAGTAGGTATACCAAACTTGATATTAATTATCCTCTTCATCTTAATTTTTGAACCTGGGATATTCTCAATTATCTTAGCCCTGTCTGTCGGAGGATGGATTGGGATGGCACGGATTGTGCGTGGTCAAGTCTTAAAACTTAAATCGCAAGAATTTGTTCTAGCGTCACGTACTCTAGGAGCTACTAGTGGACGGGTTATTGGAAAGCACTTGATTCCAAATGTACTAGGACAAATCATTATTACAACGATGTTTACAATTCCGAATGCGATTTTCTTCGAGGCATTCCTAAGCTTTATCGGTCTTGGACTACGACCGCCGGAAGCTTCACTTGGTTCCATCATTAACAGTGGATTTAAGAGTCTACAAATTTATCCGCATCTTGTGCTATGGCCATCGATTATCATTTCATTGATTATGATTGCCTTTAACCTTCTTGGTGACGGCCTTCGAGATGCATTTGATCCAAAGCTACGTAAATAGGGGGGATTAGAATGGAAAAGATTCTAGAAGTGAATGATTTGCACGTCTCCTTTGATACGTTTGCTGGAGAAGTGCAAGCCGTTCGTGGAGTAAACTTCCATTTAAATAAAGGTGAAACATTAGCAATTGTTGGAGAGTCTGGATCAGGGAAATCCGTTACATCAAAAGCGGTTATGCGTTTGATTCCAAACCCACCAGGACGAATTAAAGAAGGTGAAATTAAGTTCGGCGATCGTGACTTAGCTCATCTTTCCGAAAAAGAAATGCAAAAGATTCGTGGATCTGAAATCTCAATGATATTCCAAGATCCAATGACTTCACTTAACCCGACCATGACTATCGGGAAGCAAATCATGGAAGGTCTAGTGAAGCACCAAAATATGAATAAATCAGAAGCGAAGGAACGTGCGATTGAGCTTTTGAAACTCGTTGGTATTCCGAATGCAGAGGGAAGAGTGAATGAATTTCCACACCAATTCTCAGGTGGTATGAGACAGCGGGTAGTTATTGCCATTGCTCTTGCATGTAATCCTCGTGTTCTTATTGCAGATGAGCCAACAACAGCTCTAGATGTTACAATTCAGGCTCAAATTCTTGAGCTACTAAATGATCTTCAAGAAAAAATGGGTACGTCGATTATCTTTATTACTCACGACCTTGGGGTTGTAGCTAATATCGCAGATCGCGTAGCGGTTATGTATGCAGGTAAAATTGTTGAAACTGGAACGGTAGATGAAATATTCTACAACCCTCAGCATCCTTACACTTGGGGGCTTCTTGGTTCAATGCCAAGTCTAGACTCAACAGATGAAGAGCTTATTGCTATTCCAGGATCACCGCCAGATCTACTTGATCCACCTAAAGGTGACGCATTTGCTCCGCGTAATCCATACGCAATGAAGATTGATACAGAAATGGAGCCACCGTTGTTTAAGATCTCAGATACGCATTATGCAGCAACGTGGCTATTGCACGAGAAAGCACCTAAAGTAGAACCGCCTGCAGCAATTAAAAAACGTATGCAGGGAATGGCTCCAAGTGAGCCGATCATTGGCGCGAAAGATGGTGGGAAGAATGTCTAGTCAAGAAAAACTCCTAGAAATTAAAAACTTAAAGCAGCATTTTAAAGTAGGTAAAAGCACAGTAAAAGCTGTTGATGGCTTAACATTTGATATTTATAAAGGCGAGACGTTCGGTCTAGTTGGAGAGTCTGGTTGTGGAAAATCCACAACTGGACGTACTATTATTCGCCTATACGACGCAACTGACGGTGAAGTTCGATTTAATGGAGAAGATGTGCACGGAAAGAAATCTGCGAAAGATCTTAAGAAATTTAATCAAAAGATGCAGATGATCTTCCAAGATCCATACGCTTCTTTAAATCCGAGAATGACCGTTTCTGATATTATTGCGGAAGGCATTGATATTCACGGTCTCTCAACGTCTAAGAAAGCCCGTATGGACAAAGTGGTTGAGCTTCTTGAAACAGTAGGGTTGAACAAAGAGCATGCGAACCGTTATCCTCACGAATTTAGTGGCGGGCAAAGACAGCGTATCGGAATCGCTCGTGCTCTTGCGGTTGATCCAGAGTTTATTATTGCGGATGAACCTATTTCTGCTCTAGACGTTTCGATTCAAGCACAGGTTGTTAACTTGATGAAGAAACTTCAAAGAGAAAAAGGCTTAACGTATTTGTTTATTGCGCATGACCTTTCTATGGTAAAATACATTAGTGATCGTATTGGTGTTATGTATCGTGGCCAAATCGTTGAGCTTGCTGAAAGTGAAGAGCTTTATCGAAACCCACTACATCCCTATACTCAGTCTCTTCTATCTGCGATTCCACTTCCGGATCCAGAGTATGAGCGCTCTAGAAAACGTAAAGTTTATGACCCAGATAAGCACCTTCCTGAAAATGGAGAAGAACGAGTTCTTCGTGAAGTAGTGGAAGGACACTGGATCGCTTGTACTGAAGAAGAGTACCAAAAGTACCAAGTAACAGTTTAAAAGGTTAGGACCTCATTTCAACTGAAATGAGGTCCTTTTTTAGTGCTTTTTATGACGAAATTTTATGACTAGATAACCTATGTAGAGTAGAATTGGAACAATCAGAAATCCTTTTACACAAAGGGATAAGTCAACGGGAAGCGAATAGTCTACTAAAATAAGTCCGCACAGAATAAAAGTAGAAATAAGCAAACTAATTTTTAATGTGATCATAAACTCTCCTTTCAGAAAAGCTGTAGTTACTTTGTTCGTTTTACTGAGATGCCTTTTGTGAAATCATACAAAGCAAAATAGAGGAGGATCCATATGATTTTTTACACTTACAATTCAGAGTTTGATGAAGAAACGCTCGAGTCGATTAGATCAGAAAATATGGCAAGGTTACAGTTACAGCCTTCTTCTCATTCTATCGTATACTTATTTGAAGAAAAAGAACAAAACGTAGGATATGTTTGGATTGAAACATTTGAAGAGTATGTTGAGGCTGTGGAATTTTTTTATAAAGGCAATGAAAAGAAGAGGTGGGGTTTGTACGAATTTATCGTTCAATTGGCTTATAAGCAGAAAAAGAAGAGGATTATGATGAGTGTGCCTAATAGTGAGTACGGAATGACTTTTGTAAAGAAGTGGGAAGGGGAGATAAGGGAAAGGGATGGAAAGGATTTACATATCGAGATCCCTTTCCTGAGCTATAGTGGTTCTTAAACACTTTGCTGCCACTCCTTTTGACTGTTCAAGCTCTGTTCAATCAAGTGATCGAGTGCAGCGAGCTCATTTCTCGCTTCTTCTTCAGAGATAACTTTATAGTGGTGATTACCACCAGGTTCTTCGTCCGCTTCATCAGCCATTGCAACTACTTCTTGAAGAGCATTACGGTTTACAGTTCCCATAAAGTAGGAATCCGTGTGGAATAGGATTGCGACGGCAATTTCCTTTGCTGAAACTGGATTTTCACCAAGACGTATCAGCATTTTGTGAGCACGCTCAGCCCCTTTGATCGCATGAATATCATTTTGTTTATATAAGTTATAATCCCATTTTCCATTTCGGTACCATGTATAGTGACCTATATCATGAAGTAATGCTGCTTTAGTAGCAAGATCAGGATTGACATCATGTTCACTCGCGAAATGATAAGCGTGTTTGGCCACAGTAATCGCATGAGCCAATCCAGCGCGTTTTAGATACTTTCGTGCAAATGGTAGTTGATAGATATCAGTTAGTGTTACGTTTCTCATGGTTATGGCCTCCTCACCAATCTAAATTTATTTTTCTAAATATCATACCATTTGATAAAAAATAAAGCAATTTATATCGTTCACGAAAAAGACATGAGAAATTTTACTGGAAGTTCTTTCAAAGAGCGTTTATTCATCTTATAATAGAGGAGGCAAACTAATAAAGGGGAGAGAAGCTGTGCGTATTTTTAATGTGGGGTTGAAAGGCCTGCTCGCGTCAGTTTTGCTTTTTTCTGCTTTTGGGCAATCGGTACAAGCAGATGAAGCATTATCAGCGACAAATCTTAAAGGGATTGAGACAGAAAAAAAAGAACTAACGTTACCAGATCGACTACCAAGATTCGTTTATGATTCTGGTCTTGATTTCGAATATCCTGATGCAGTTCGAGGTATTTACGTAACAGGAAATTCTGCAGGTGGAAGTCGATTCAGCAAGCTCACAAAATTTGTGAACTCAACAGACTTAAATGCAATGGTCATCGATATTAAAGATGATTTTGGAAATCTTACATATGAACCAAAGAAGGATTCTCCATTAGCAGAGTATGAGATTGGCAAGCCTTATATGAAAGATCCTCGCAAGGTTTTAGAAGAGATGGAGAAAAACGAGATCTATCCAATCGCGCGAGTAGTTGTATTTAAAGATACAGTGCTTGCAGAAGCAAGACCAGAACTTTCATATAAAGAAGGTGGCTCTATCTGGAAAAACGGACGTGGAGAAGCATTCGTTAACCCATTTAAGGAAGAGGTATGGGATTACAATGTTGAAATTGCGATAGAAGCAGCTAAAATGGGCTTCAAAGAAATTCAATTTGATTACGTCCGTTTCCCAGAAGGATTTGAAACACGTGAAGACACATTAGAATATTCGATGGGCAAATATGCAGATATGGATATGGACAATGTTCAAAAACGTGTGGAGGCTGTAACGGACTTTGTAGCATATGCGAATTCAAAACTTGAGCAGTACGATGTTGATGTATCGGTTGATATTTTTGGTTACTCAGCAACGATTCCTGAAGCGCCTGGTATCGGACAGAATTTCTCTAAGATTTCTAGTAACGTTGATGTTATTTCATCTATGATTTATCCAAGTCACTGGGGATCCTATTTTGGAATTTCAAAGCCTGATTTGGAACCATATAACTTAATAAATGAGTATGCAAAAGTAGAGAATGAAGTATTAGGCAAATTGGATAATGCTCCTACAAGCCGTCCATGGATTCAGGATTTCACTGCAAGTTATCTTGGTAGCGGAAATTACTTGAACTACGGAAAGGCGGAAGTAGAAGCTCAAATTAAAGCCTTGAAAGATAACGGTATTAATGAATATCTACTTTGGGACGCAAGTAATAGTTATACAAAGAATGTCGACTATACACCGTGATACGTAAAGAAGAGGATTGCCTGTGAAGGCAATCCTTTTTCTCTATATACGATTCCCTTACGTGTAATGCTCAATGTGCTGGTTTAGAATGAATCTTTCGTTAATTTCCTCCAGTTTTTCTGACTATCTTCTAAAGGCTGTTGGAAGGAGGATTTTTGTTTAGAAAAAAGGAAACGGCCTGATGCATTTAAGAAGATAGCAATAAATGCTGTGAAGCTAATGAGTAGAATAGCGAGCATGATAAACTCAGCAAAAAAGTTCATTTCATTCCTCCTTAGCATGTTTGATATTAGTGTACAGTATGTTTACATAACTGAGAAGAGGGGAAAATAACTACTGCCTTATCTACCTTAGCACTATTTTACTGGATAAATGTGTTATACTATTAGTGACGAATTAATTTAAAAGGGAGTAGATCAATGAACTGGTATGAGAAGCTGAAGCAATATTTCCCCATTGAAGAGATGAAATCAAAAGAGCATATGGACTTACTGCTTGAAGAAAAAGGTGACATTTACAATAAGGACGAGGGGCCGCACCATGTTCTAATGTATGCCGATCTTCCTGATTTCATATTCGTGGATTATATTTTCGTTTCCAAGGATGCCAGAGGTCAGGGGCTAGGAAAGAAATTAATTGAAGAACTTAAAGAAAAGAATAAGCCCATTATTCTTGAGGTAGAGCCTGTTGATTATGATGAAACAGATACTGAAAAAAGACAGCGCTTTTATTTGAGAGAAGGATTTAAACACGCGAAGTCGATTGGCTACCGAAGAAGATCTCTTGCTACAAACGAGATCAATGAAATGGAAATTCTTTTCTGGTCTCCAAACGAAGCTGGTGAGAAAGAAATTTACGAAGCGATGAAGCATACGTATCAGGAGATTCATACTTACAAAGATATGCAGTTGTATGGTGAGTCTTATCAGCCTGTTGAGGAAGTGCTGAGTCTTAAAGAAGATAAGGAACTCATTGAAGAATAAGAGTATTGTTTTCGATCAGGAGGGAACCTTCTTATGAAGAATCGTGAGAAGAAAAAGCAAAAGAAGCGCGAATGGTTGAAGGATTTATTGAAACGACGTTGGAAAACCTGGAAACCGCAGTCTTCGAAAGAGCCCGCCTCAAATACGAGAACATCAGCTTAAAGAATGTAACAAAAAACCGAAAGCCCCAGCTGGCTTTCGGTTTTTTTCTATTCATTTGTTTCTAATTTTTTATCCAATCGTTTCTGACGACGTAGATCAATCAAGTAATAAACAACAGGAATAAATACTAATGTTATAAACGTTGCTACACTCAATCCGAATACGATGACGATGGCCATCGGTTGCTGAATTTCTGTACCTTCACCAAACCCGAATGATAAAGGAACTAGACCGAGAATCGTCGTTAAAGCTGTCATTAAAATCGGTCTTAAGCGAATGGGGCCTGCTTCTAAAATCGCTTCACGAGTTCCCATCCCTGTTTCACGAAGCTTATTAATATAATCAACGAGTACAATCGCATTATTGACTACAATTCCCGTTAAAATGAGCATACCAACGAGCGAACCTACTCCAAGAGGCTGGAAGGAAATAAGTAGGCCGAATATAATCCCGATTGCTGTGAGCGGAACAGAGAACATAATGATAAATGGATAGAGAAACGATTCAAACTGTCCTGCCATAACCATATAAACAAGAACAATGGCAAGAGCAAGAGCGCCTGACAATTTAAAGAAAGCATCGTTCATTTGTTCATCTTGTCCACCAAAAGTAATTTTATATGAATTACCAGGGAGCGGAACGTCTTTGACTAGTTTTTCGCGAATTTCATCTGTTACCGTTCCAAGATCTCGACCCAATAGACTCGCTGTTACTTCCACTTGCCTTAATCGATCCGAACGTGTAATTTCCGATGGACCAAGACCCCGTTTAATCTCGGCAACAGCAGAAAGGGGGATTTTTTCCCCAGTTTGAGTCTCGATTAATAGGCTAGATAGAGAATCAAGGGAATCTGTATATTTATCTTCAACTGCTAAGCGAATATCTAATTGATTGCCATCTCTTGCAAGATTGCTTGCTACAAGTCCTTTTGTGGCATTAGAAATCGTTGTTGAAATTTGTGAGCTGCCTATTCCGTAGCTCGCAGCCTTCTCACGATCGATTAGAATTTGAACTTCTGGATTGTTGGATTCGATACTCGAAGTTGGTTCTCTTACGCCATCGACTTCTGATAAGCTCTCCATCACATCATCCGAAAGTTCTTTCAAAACATCAAGATCAGGTCCGATGATGTTAATTGAAATAGGATCAGCGCTAAATCCAGAATCACTGGCAGATACAGAAATATCGGCGTTCGGTATACCTTTAAGCTTCTTTCGGATATCTTCGGCTACTTCTAAGTCAGATTGATCTCGTTCATTGATTGGAACGAGCAGGACGCTGTAGCTAGCCCGGTTCGTTTGACTGCCAGCTCCAACACTAAAGTTGTCAGTTCCTCCAGCTGTTAAATAGGATAGATCAACTTCAGGAGTTGACTTTAAGACGTTATCAATTTCCTCTGTGACGGTTTCAGTGGCGTCAAGAGAGCTTCCTGCAGGAAGATTCGCTGATATATTCACAAAGCTCTGATCCTGTGCAGGAAGGAATTCTGTCCCAATAAAAGGCGTTCCTGCTGCTGAAATAGCAAGGAGCAGAACGGTGAAGCCGATTGTTTTTTTAGGATGAGACAGTGTTTTATCTAATACTCGACGATACCAATTATTAACCCGATCAAATTTAAGTTGAAAAATCGATTTCGATTCGTTTCGATTCATCAGAAGAGATGATAACAAAGGCACAATAATAAGTGCTGTAAATAGTGACGCTAATAGTGAGAAGGTAACAGCAAGAGCTAATGGTTTAAAGAGCTGGGCAGCGAGCCCAGTAACAAACACAATTGGTAAGAAAACGACAACTGTAGTGAGTGTAGATGCAATGATTGCACTACCAACTTCTTTCGTACCATCTACTGCCGCTTCTTTAAGTGATTTACCTTCCTGCCTTAGTCGGTAAATGTTTTCTAGAATAACAATAGAGTTGTCTACCATCATTCCAACTCCGAGCGCGAGGCCGCCTAGTGTTAGGAGGTTGATGGTTTGACCTGAGAAATACATTAAAATAAATGCACTTACGATCGAAATAGGTATGGATAAACCAATAATTAGCGTACTGCGAATATTGCGTAAGAACAGATATAGAACGGCAGCTGCTAAAAGACTTCCAATAATAATATTCCATACAACAGCACGGATTGACTGATTAATAAATTTCGCCTGATCGAATACGGTTTTAATTTCCATGCTTTCTGGTAGGGAAGGCTGAATTTCTTCAAGCTTCTCATTAATTTGCTTCACTACTTGAACGGTGTTTGCTCCAGATTGTTTTTGGATTGAAAAACCAATCGCCGGCTCACCATTTAAGAAACTTTCTTGAACGGCAGGTTTCATCATTTCTTCGATTTCAACGAGCTGATTAAGCTTGACGGTCCCATTCTGTGTGGGCACGGATAAGTTTTTCAAATCATCAACGGATTTAAACTCCCCTGTTACGCGAAGAGGCAGGTTTTTATTCTCTGTTTCGATAGACCCGCTTGGTAAATTAAGATTTTCTGACCCAATTAGCTGCTGTAAGTTTGTAAGGGTGACGCCATACTGACTTAATTTATCTGGATCAGCAGTTAATCTAATCTCCTTCTCTAACTGACCTTCGATCGTAACAGCTGCAACCCCTGGTACTGAATCAAGTGAAGGTTTAATTTGATCTTCAATTACTTTTTTTACTGCAGTAAGATCTTCCTCCGATCCAGCCACTCCAAGTTGCATGATAGGAATATCACTAGGATTAAAACGCAATACTTTAGGAATTGGTACTTCAGAAGGTAGAGAGTCTCTAACTGCATCAATTTGTTCCCTCATATTTAACGTAGCAAAATCCATATCTGTTCCCCATTCAAATGAAACGAGGATCAGGGCACCACCATTTTGTGAGACGGACGATATACTTTCGACATTCGGTAAGGTTCCCATCACGTTCTCAAGAGGGGAGGCTAGTAAGTTCTCAACTTCTTCAGGACCAGCACCATCATATGTAACCGTTACGGCTGCAACAGGGAAAGTTAGATCAGGAAACAGATCAACTGGCATGTTACGTAGTGATACTGTTCCGATAATGAGGATGAAAATAATCACCATCCCCATAGCAATTGGACGAAAGACGGAAAGCTTAGCAATATTCATGTGTGTTCAACTCACTTCTGTACCTGGATTTCAGATGCTTCGTTTAAACGATCTTTACCTTTAGTGATGACTTTATCACCTTTTGAGAGACCGTTTGTAATTTGGATGCTTTCATCAGTCTCTGCTCCGAGCTCGACGTTAACTTGTTTCACTTTTTTTCCTTGTGGTGCGTAAACATACGTTTCATTATCACCATAGATAATTGCATCCTTAGGGACAGTTACAGCGTTCTCTATGACATCTGTTTGTATGGTCGCAGTTGCTTTCATACCACCTTTGATTTTCAAGTCTTTGTTTTCAATTGGAATCTCAATTAGAAATGAACCCGTTTGTTCATTTGCTGTAGGTGGGATCGCTTTTAATTTCCCATCAAAAGAACCATCGACACCGTCAAAAGTGATCTTCACTTCCTGATCTTTTTGTAACTGTGTAATTTGAAAGCTATTTACTTGAAAGGCAGCTTTAATCGGATTTAAATTAACGACGACCGCAAGCGGGGTGCTTGGCACTGCTGCAGCATTTTCTTCAGCATTGATTTGAGAAACGATTCCATTAATAGGTGATTCAATTGTAGTTGCATTTAAGACGTCCCTTGCCTGGTTAAGGCTTGCTTTTGTTTCGGACAACTGTGTTTCAAGCTGTGTCACATTACCTGCTGACATTGAAGGAACCTGGGCTGCAGCTTGGGATAATTGTGCCTGCTTTATGGTTATTTCAAGACTTTCCTTTAAAACATCAGCAGCAGTCACTTCTTCTGAATCAAGTTCATTAAGTAGCTCCTTAGATCGTTCGAGTGACGCATTTAATTCAGATTGAAGATTCTTTAACTCTTGAGCACTTTTTTCTGCTTGTCCAGACAATTCTTGAGCCTGGCTAACGGCTTTTTCAAGCTCATTGACCGCATTCGTTAGCTGGTTGACATTTTCTCTCGCTGTAGAATCGTCGAGAGAAGCAATGAGATCACCTTTTTCCACAGTGCTCCCAACAGTCACGTTAATTTCTTTTACCTCTAGAGGGGAAGGGGCAGCGAGCGGGATCGTCACTCCAGGAGTAGCTTGTCCGGCTAATTCAAGTTCATTCGAAATGTTTTTTTGTTGAGCAGTAGCGACTTCAACTGGAATCGGTTCATTTGAAGTTTCTTCATTTGTAATTTCCTGTGTCGTACAAGCGCTTGCAAAGACGAGTATACTTACAAGAAACAGAGCCTTTTTCATATTATTCACCTCAGAATTAGTGTATCTCTTACGAATCGTATCATGTGAAAGAAACTTTTTTCAGATAAAAAATCAAACATTTTTAAACAATAAAGGTTTGGGAGAGTGAAGAAGGGGTATATAGGAGTTAGACTTAACATAAATCATTTGTATAGTTATTGTATAGCTTTTATGTAATTTTTGTCATCCTCTATTTATTTGATAAGAATTGTAGTATAATACAAATTGTGAAAAGATAATTTTTCTAATGTAGATTTGACGTTTACTTATAGAAAGGAGCAATTCCTTATGGTAACACTCTATACATCACCAAGCTGCACATCTTGTCGAAAAGCGAAGGCGTGGTTGCAGGAGCACGATATTCCGTTTACAGAACGTAACATTTTTTCTGAACCTCTTACTATTGAAGAAGTGAAAGAAATTTTACGTATGACTGAAGACGGAACAGATGAAATTATATCAACTCGCTCAAAAACTTTCCAGGAATTGAACTTAAATCTTGATACGGTTTCTTTACAGGAATTATTTGAGCTAATTAGCGAGCATCCAGGATTGCTTCGCCGTCCAATCATTTTGGATGAAAAAAGACTCCAGGTTGGTTATAACGAAGATGAAATTCGTCGTTTCCTACCTCGCAAGGTTCGTACTTTTCAACTTCAAGAGGCACAGCGTCTCGTTAACTAATTAGCTATATTAGCTTATATTGTTGATTCTCGATTTTTGACTCTTTACCCCTGTGATAACCAATCATAGGGCATCACAAGGCGAAGTATCAACAATATGCATAAACATAGCCAACTAATTAAAAACTTCTACAGGATTTCCTGTAGAAGTTTTTTTGTCGATAGGAATGACTATCTCCTCATACCAAGAGTACAGATTAATAAATATAAAGGATGTTTCCTTTTACCTTCTTTACTAACCACCCTCCAACAATCACAATGAGAAGAAATATAATCTCGGTAGCTATTTCCATGGAAGGGTATGTATAAAAGAAGGTTTTTAATTCTGCTGCGCTTGTTAACATCCTTGCGGAGGTAAAAGCTAAAATGCCTGCACCAATGTAAATTAATACAGGAAAATGATCAAGGGCATGCATGATCATTCGACTCCCCCATACGATAATAGGGATAGAGATGAATAATCCAAAAACGACAAGCGGCAGTTTCCCCTCGGATGCACCAGCGATCGCTAGTACATTATCAAGCCCCATAATGAGATCTGCTATGACAATGGTTCGAATGGCTCCCCAAAACGAAAAGGTGGATTGGACCGTTTCATTACTTTCACTATCTATTACCAATTTGAAGGAAATGTAGAGAAGAAAGAGGCTACCAACAATTAATAAGAAAGGGAGCATCAATAAATAGACAGCGACAATGGTTAGTGCTATTCTAAGTCCAACAGCAATGGCTGTTCCCATCATGATAGCTTTATTGCGATGAGAATCGGGGAGATTACGACACGCGAGGGCGATTACAACTGCGTTGTCACCACCTAGGACGATATCAATACCGATAATAAACAGAATCTGAGTCATGGTTTCTAAGGTAAGCAAGGAATCCACTCCCGAATAGCGAATTTTTAATCATATGACAGGAGCACTTTAGGGCAAGCTATACACATAAATAAATATATCGTGTATATGGTTTAATATGAGTGAAAAAATCAAACGATTTTTTATTTCCATTCTTTGATGGTTTATCATAGAATGGTATTACAAGAGAAAAAGTGGTTAAACTCAAGCCACTTAAGGGAAAGAGAAAATTAGGAGTATCCCAGAGGGAATAGCCTTCCGGTTAACTAAACAGGAGGGAGAGAGTGCACATGGAAATCGAACGCGTCAATGCGAATACTTTAAAATTCTTTATTACGTATAGAGATATTGAAAATAGAGGGTTCGATCGAGAAGAAATTTGGTACGATAGAGAAAGAGGAGAAGAATTGTTCTGGGAAATGATGGACGAAGCACATCAAAGGGAACAGTTTTCACTTGAGGGTCCACTCTGGATACAAGTTCAAGCACTTGAAAAGGGTCTTGAAATCATTGTGACACGTGCACAAATGTCAAACGACGGGTCCAAACTTGAACTTCCGATGTCAGAGGATAAGCAGCTTGATCTTCCGCTCGATGAAAATATGGATAAAATTCTTGATGATAAATTTGCGCTTCAGAACAATTTAGATCCAGAAGACGAGCCTGAGCCGCTAGAAGGTGAAGAGCTTTCCTTTATGATCGGATTTAGAGACTTTGAAGATGTGATTTCATTGTCACACGGATTTGATTCAACTGGAGTCGAAAATGGATTGTATCATTATGAGGACCGTTATTATCTCCATGTTGTCTTCGACGAAACATTGATAGAAGAAGATCAGGACAATCGATTGAGTCAGCTGTTGGAATACGGATATGAAACAGACCTGACCATTCACCGCATTCATGAATACGGTAAGGAGATTCTCTCTGAGCAGGCTCTTGAACAACTCCGCGGACACTTCCCACTCTTATAAGGTGAGGCCGATTTCTATGGAAATCGGCTTTTTTTTATTTCTCCAATCCTTGGAGGGGCCATAAAAAAGCAGCCTTGGCCATGTGGTCAAGCCGGTTATCTCATTCAAATAAATATAGAAACTGTAGAGGGATGTTTCTCTAGGAAGAGAATTATTGTTAGGAACGAATAAAAGAGAGGTGTTGTGATGTTAACTGCTTCAACTATAAATGGATCATTACTCAATCTTGCCGACCGTTGCTTCAGCCTTGATGAGCTACGGAAATTAAGGCGTTCCACACCCTATTATTGTCCTGGGTGCCGTGAGCGGGTTGTCATGAAGCTAGGTGAAAAGAAGATATGGCATTTTGCTCATCAAGGTTCCCCCCCTTGTGAAATGGAATGGGAGCGAGAATCTAATTATCACCTAACCGGAAAACAACACCTTTATGATTGGCTTAGAGAAGATCACCAGGATGTGCAATTAGAACATGTGTTAATTGCCTCTAATCAACGCCCCGATCTATTTATCCCCTCATCTCGTACGGCGATTGAATTTCAATGTGCCTCAATAGAAGCGAGACTGCTTACGAAACGATCATTTGATTATAACGCTACAAACATTCATGTAACGTGGATTCTTGGAGCAAAGCGACTCAAACGACTATATTCCCTCATTCACACCCTTACAGCTATGGACTGGGCAGCAGCATCTCACCATAGAGGTTCTCCTTCTATTTATTATTATTGCCCCGAAGAATGTACCTTCGCGAACCTAACGATCCACTATAGCTTAACCCCTACAAAATTCATCTGTACAACCACTTATCATAGCGCTTCATCTATTTCTTATTTCGATTTATTTAAGTCTCATACTCCTTTTACTAATCATGAATCCGTGCCCATATGGTTTAAGCAAAAACAAATTTGGCGTCAAAATCCCCACGGTGAAAAATCATTCATTTATTACTTCTTACGTAAACGACTCTATCTTAGCGGAAAGTCTATTCGATCTTTCCCCTCTGAAGCTGGCATCCCATCTTCACAAAACTACTGGATTGAAACCCCCTCTTATTTATGGCAAACGTGGATTATTATTTGCTATCTTTCTTTCATTCCTCAAAATAAATCGTTCTCTATGCAGTCATTAATAAATGCCTTCCAACAAGTAATCGATGCTACTCTTATTAAAGTAAGAAATGGCCCTCACAAGATACAGGGTGAAGGAGTGTCAGCGGCACTAAAGGGATATATTGATCAATTAGTTCGGTTAAAAGTTTTGAAAGAATGGGATAATGAACGATATGAAAAGCTTTATCAACCTGAGGTTCACCAGCAAGTTGAGCGATGCACTAAAAAAGATCATGAAATTCTCGGGAAACTTGTGTGAAACTGCAACGTTTGTCGAGCGAAATTGTAAGAATCCTAAGAGGAATATGGTACGATAATGTATGTGAGGTAATTATTTGATGGAGGTGTCTAATGATGGAAGAGAAAAAAGTAAACGCTCTACCTAAACGAGACGAAATTCCAGTAGAAGATACTTGGGATCTTGAAGCCATTTACGAAAACGATCAAAAATGGGATGAGGAATTTAAAGAAATAAAAGCACTTCTCCCGGAGATGGAAGAATACAAAGGGAAGTTAGCCGATTCTGCAGATACGCTTTATGCGGCCCTTCAAAAACAAGATGAAATTACAATTAAGCTTGGCAAGCTGTATACATATGCCCATATGCGCTATGATCAGGATACAACTAACTCGCATTACCAGGGTCTTAATGATCGTGCAGCTAATCTTGCGACGCAGGTGAGTAGTGAGCTCGCTTTTGTTGTACCAGAAATTCTAAGTGTTCCCGAAGAAACCATCAAACAGTATTTGAACGAAAAGAAAGAACTGAAACTTTATGAGCAAGCATTAGATGAAATTAATCGAGAGCGTCCGCACGTTCTATCTAAGGAAGAAGAAGCCATTCTGGCCGGGGTTAGCGACGTAACGAACAGTTCAAGCAACACGTTTGGCATGTTAAATAATGCAGATATGAAGTTTCCAACGATTAAGGATGAGAATGGGGAAGAAGTGGAAGTTACACACGGACGGTACATTCGTTTTCTTGAGAGTAGCGACCGTCGTGTAAGGAAAGATGCGTTCAAGGCAGTCTATGAAACGTATGGGAAATTCAAGAATACTTTTGCTTCTACCCTAAGTGGAACAGTTAAGAAAGACAACTATTATGCTAGCGTGCGTAATTACGATTCGGCAAGACAAGCTGCACTTGATAGTAATAACATTCCAGAAGACGTCTATGACAACCTTGTGGAAACAGTGCACAATCGCCTTGATCTATTGCATCGCTATGTAAACCTTCGAAAGAAAGCACTTGGTCTTGATGACATTCATATGTATGATCTCTATACACCACTTGTACCAGAAGTGAAGATGGAGGTTTCATATAAAGAAGCGAAAGATTATATTCTCAAAGGATTATCTCCACTAGGAGAAGAGTACAAAGAGATCTTAGAAGAAGGCTTCTCAAACCGATGGGTTGATGTGCAAGAAAATGTAGGTAAAAGAAGCGGGGCTTACTCTTCAGGTACGTATGGAACTCGTCCATATATTCTAATGAACTGGCAAGATAACGTGAATAATTTATTTACGCTCGCTCACGAATTCGGCCATTCGGTTCATAGTTATTACACAAGAGAAAACCAACCTTATCCATACGCAAATTATTCCATTTTTGTAGCTGAAGTTGCTTCAACAACAAATGAATCGTTACTCAATCATTATTTGCTTGAAAACACTTCAGACAAAAAGGAAAAGCTTTATTTATTAAACCACTATCTAGAAGGATTCAGAGGAACGGTATTTAGACAAACGATGTTTGCTGAGTTTGAGCATGCGATTCACAAAAGAGCGCAAGATGGTGAGCCGTTGACGCCAGATCTTCTTTCCTCGATCTACTATGATCTTAACAAAAAGTATTTTGGTGACGATCTTGTGATCGATGATGAAATTGCTCTCGAGTGGGCTCGTATTCCTCATTTCTATTACAATTACTATGTATTCCAATATGCGACTGGATTTAGCGCAGCTGCATCCCTCTCAAATCAAATTCTTGAAGAAGGCGATGAAGCAGTCTCAAGATACATTGATTTCTTAAAAGCAGGAAGCTCAGATTATCCGATTGAAGTCTTGAAGAAGGCCGGAGTAGATATGACTTCTTCTAAACCAATCAGTGACGCACTAGATGTATTTGAATCCATTCTTAACGAAATGGAGAATTTGTTATTCGAAGACGAATAGGCTCCATAGGCCGCAAAAAAGCCTTCTCTACTACTAGAGAAGGCTTTTTTTAGCGATTAAATCCTTTGAATTGGTTTCTGGAATTGTACATGCTAACGGTAAAAAGAATAGAGAGAAATAAAAGGGCTCCACCAATAGGCACAGGAATAAATCTTAATAATCCCATAATAAACATGACAAAGCTAACGATGATGAGTGCCACACCTAGTAAGATGAAAAAACGCGTCATAAAATTCCCTCCTCGTATTATAGTTATGAGAAATGATGATGCATATACTTACTTGGAAGAGGAGAAGTAATTGAATGGTAAGAACAAAAAAGGAATGAACCATGCTGGTTCATTCCTTTTTTGAAGCCCGATTTTAACTTTTTACAGTGCGCCAGAAACATCCGTGTTTCGCGGGCACTTTCTCTACCTTTTGCTTCAAGGCGAGCTTCTTCATAGCGGCATCTGCCTCGTCACAACTCATGTCGTAAACGACCGCCACTTCTTTTGTTGCGACAAAGTGATAGCGTTCCATGAATTCATCTAGCGACGGAAGAGGCTCTGGCGTTGGTTTTGTTTTAAGCATTTCTGTCAGAATTCTGACATACACATCATATTCATAAAGTCCTGTAATTTTAAGACCTTCTTCTTCAATATTTTCATTGAAGAAAACAAGGGTAGGAAGCTCATTAACTTCCATTTCTGAAGAGATCTTTAAGTCACATTGAAATGCTTTTACAGCAGCTTGAGAGTGAAGATCTTTCTGGAATTCCTTTACATCAAGTCCGGTTTCTTTTGCTGCTTGAACTAGATTTTCTTCTTTAGTCATGTTTTGCTTTTGGATAAAAAGAAGTTCTCTCATTTTCCTTAGGAAACGAAATCCTGGAAGCTTTCCCTGAAGCTCTGCAGCCTTGATAGCAATTGATGCGATATAAGGGGTATCCATAGGGTCCTCATACCACAAATCACCGTCACAGGACATCCCAGAGCGACTGGCTGTACGTTCCCAACGCTCAGCGACATCAGCGTGTGTTGTGATGCCTTCATTTTTTCGTTTAAACGAGTTAAATGATTTTATATTTCCGCCCACTAGATGTCTAATGCGGAAGGTATGTCCATATTCTAGGTGTAATTTCTTAATGACCGGTTCGAGACCCCAGCAGTCAGGACAAAGCGGATCAATAAATGAGTAAATCTCGATAGGTTTACCTTTTTGAGATGTAGTCGTGCAAGCTGTATCGGATTGTCCATTTGGATTGTAAGAATCGCAATAGGAACCAGTAGCATTCGGTGTCAATTCGATTCTCCTTTCTCTTCCTGATCACCCGAGTTAACCATATGATGAGCAGTAAACGTTAACCTTGTTAGGAGATGTTCTCGTAAATCTTCGTCTAGTTCAACCTCATCCATTGCTAACTCCATGCAAGAAAGCCATGCTGTCGCACGTTTAGGTGTTATCTCGAATGGGAGATGCCTAGCTCTTAACATAGGGTGCCCATGTTCTTCGGAATATAGAGGCGGCCCTCCGAGAAATTGAGTTAGGAATTGAGTTTGTTTTCTAGCTGTTTCAGTTAAATCATCTGGAAAGATAGGTTTTAATTCGGGATGCTGTGAAACCCGATTATAAAAAGCAGTCACTAGCTGTTCAAGCTGAGCACCGCCGATATGATCATACATGTTTTGTTTCATATACATTTTCCCCTTTGGAAGGTAGAACTTAATTACAATTTCATTTTAGCAACCTCCCTACGTAACAGCAAATAATCCGATTTGAAATCATTGCCAAACAAAAAGAACAGGACCGTTTAGGCCTGTTCTTGGGATGCTAGAAAGAATCGAAGAATCTTATTATTTGTCTTTCTTTTTGGAATTTGATGCTGATGAAGAACGGACGTGAAGGCGCGCTCTCCTGTCGTGAAATCAGAGACTTCAAACTCAAGTTCGAAATCTTCTCTCCCGAGGTATTCACTATGGTCGAGGACGAGCAGTCCTTCAGTCGTTTGGTATTCAGCTCTATGTGTCGTTAATCGTCCTAAGTGGTCGAGCGGAGATGGAATTCCTAGTTCGTTTAGCTGCGATGCTACTTCTCCATCAGGAAGTGTGCCGTCCTTCTTGATCTTTTCAAAGGTTTCTTGTGATACGGCTTGATGTGTCTCAAGGAGTCCTTCCTCGGCAGGCTGCTTTAATGTTAATACGAATTTGTCATTCTTGTTTCTAATGCGTAACGCAGCCCCCTTTTCACGAATCATAAAATTCTTTGTATCAAAATAATCATTCGTTTGTGTTTTAATGTTCTCTTCTAATTTATAGTAATCAAGCAAAGAGGCATACTCTTCTTTTGTGAGCATATTTTTAAATTCGATTTCTACTTCCTGTGCCATAAGTGAACCCTCCATTTAGATGAATATAAAAGAATTATGGCATATGTCTTTATTCAGAACAACAACGGTGAAATCTCCCACTGCATTGTGATAAACTATTAGGTGATACATACTTGGAAATAACGAAAGGAGAGGTATTTGTGCCAGAACAATACTACATTATTACAGGAGAATTATCAGATCACACACTTACCTTTGGTTTGAATGAAAAAGTGGATCTTACTTCCTATACAGCTACTGGAAATATGTTAGTGGACTCCGATTCTTTGTCATTTGTGTATTTGCTTGATGGTGGAGAAGGGTATACATATATTCGATTTCAAGAGGAAGTATGGCCAATGTTAGCAAACGTGCTCGATCAGGACGTGAACGTGGTTATTACTTCCGGGGATGACGCATCAATAGAACTTACTGATCTAAAAGAGGAACTATCCTATCTTGTTGAGAATATTAAAGATAATTCAAATTATGGAGAAGTGATGAATCAAGCTGTTGAGAAAGTATTCCTAACAGCGTCATAATAGATATCGTCGTTGGTGGTGGTTGGATGAAAAATTGGGAAGAATTTTTAGCACCGTATAAACAAGCAGTAAATGAATTGAAAGTGAAATTGAAAGGCATTCGAGAGCAATTTGAAAAGGCGGATGATCATTCACCTGTTGAATTTGTTACTGGGAGAGTAAAGCCGATTTCAAGTATTCTTGATAAAGCGAAAACGAAACACATACCGCTCAACAGACTGCAGGAAGAAATGCATGATATTGCAGGTGTTCGTGTGATGTGTCAGTTTGTAGAAGATATTAATAAAGTCATTCATCACCTTCGTGGTAGAAAAGATTTTGATATCGTTGAGGAACGGGATTATGTGACGAATCAGAAAGTAAGCGGCTATCGATCATACCATGTCGTCGTTCAGTATCCGGTTCAAACGATTCAAGGAGAACAAATGCTGCTCGTTGAAATACAGATTCGGACACTTGCTATGAATTTCTGGGCGACAATTGAGCATTCTTTGAATTATAAATACAATAAGAAAATCCCTGATGATGTCAAAAAGCGTCTTCAACGAGCCGCTGAAGCAGCTTCCAAACTTGATGATGAAATGTCTGAAATACGCGGTGAGATTAAGGAAGCTCAGAAAATCTTTATGCAAAAGAAAGAAAATGAACAAAAAGAAAGCTGAAAACTAAACTAGACGAGGTGCCTAAATTGAAATTTGCGGTAAAGTCAAAAGGGGATCAAACCTCCAATCAACTTCAGCAGCGCATCAAAAATTATTTACGTGATTTCGATCTGGACTATGATGAAGCAGAACCGGATATTGTCATTTCGGTTGGCGGTGATGGGACACTCTTACACGCTTTTCATCATTATCAAGATCGCCTGGATCAAACAGCCTTTGTAGGTGTTCATACAGGACACTTAGGTTTCTATGCGGACTGGACCCCTGAAGAAGTCGAAAAGCTCGTCATCCATATTGCAAGGACTCCTTTTCAAATCGTAGAATATCCATTGCTTGAAGTAACGGTTCGCTATTTGAATAGTTCCAAAGAGAATCGCTATCTTGCGCTAAATGAATGTACGGTCAAAAGTGTAGAGGGATCTTTAGTGATGAATGTTGAAATAAAAGGTGATCTGTTTGAAACGTTTAGAGGAGACGGCCTCTGCATTTCAACGCCTTCTGGTAGTACAGCCTATAATAAAGCGTTAGGCGGGGCCATCATTCATCCTGCACTTCCTTCCATTCAACTTTCAGAAATGGCATCTATCAACAATCGCGTCTTTCGTACTGTAGGATCTCCACTTGTGCTTCCGCAGCATCATACATGTCTACTGCGACCGGTGAATGATGCTGATTTTCAAATTACGATTGATCATCTTTTCTTATTGCAACAAGATGTAAAGTCCATTCAATATCGAGTAGCAGAAGAGAAGGTAAGATTCGCGCGTTTTAGACCGTTTCCTTTCTGGAAAAGAGTCAAGGAATCATTTGTCGATGAAGTATATTAAAGCGAGGCAGTACTGTTCATGAGTTGAACGGTGCTGTTTTTTTCGCTCTATTACAAAAGAATGCCTATCATGAAAAATTTAATTACACGAGGTGAGTTTGCTTGAGCGTTAGAATGAAGTGGAGCGTAGAAGAGAAGAATGAAGGGATGCTGCTAAGGGAATACCTTCTAACGGAAAAGAATTTATCGAGAAGTATGTTAACGGATATTAAATTCAATGGAGGACAACTTACGGTTAATAACATCAATCAAAACGTTAGAGCTGTTTTAAGGAAAGGCGATACGGTGGAAGTCTTATTTCCAAAAGAAACTGTGAGCGAAACGATGGTAGCTAAAGAGATGGAGCTTCGTATTTGTTATGAGGATGAACACTTTTTACTTATCAATAAGCCAGCAAGCCTACCGACGATCCCATCTCGACATTCAATTGAATCACTCGCAGAGGGTGTTCTCTACTATTATCATACGCATAAGCTAGATCGTACCATCCACGCTGTTAATCGTTTGGATCGAGATACATCTGGACTCGTTTTATTTGCGAAGCACCGCTATGCACATGACCTTCTTTCCAGACAGCAGAAAAACAAAGAGATGAAACGACAATATGTTGCACTTGTTCATGGCGAAGTGAAAGGAGAAGGCGAAATCGATGCGCCAATAGGGAGGAAAGAGGGGAGTATTATTGAAAGGGCTGTTCGCCCTGATGGACAACACGCATTAACGAGTTATCGCACAATAAATCATTATAAAGGATTCTCCCTTCTTGAATTATCCCTAAAAACGGGGAGAACCCATCAAATTAGAGTTCATATGTCTTATCTTGGTCATCCGCTCTTAGGAGATGATCTTTATGGTGGAACGCATGCATTAATAAATAGACAAGCGTTGCATAGTGCGAAGCTTGAGTTCTATCATCCTTTCCTAGAAAAAAAACTCCGGTTTGAAGTAGAGGTTGAAGAGGATATGTTATGTCTTATTCGAAAGAAGTGAATTTCTCAGGAACATAAGACATTGATGATTGGACAGAAGTTGTTTTCAATTCCGGATAGCTAAGCGAAGTCAATTTGCCTCCAAACACGCATCCTGTGTCAATGTTTATTGTATGATTCATCCACCTTGGTTCTTTTACTGGAGTGTGCCCATAAACAATAAGAGCTTCTCCGTTGTAATGCTTAGCCCAGTCTCTGCGAATAGGCATGCCGTTCGGATGAGATTCGCCTGAAATGTCACCGTAGAGGACAAATGTTTTTACTTTTTTTCCAACTTGGCCGATATAATGCGCGGGAATTCCTGCATGTGCAGCAATTAATTCCCCGTCATCGAGGGATAAATAGAGTGGTGCATGTTCATAAAGAGAGATGAATTTCCTTTTCACAGCCTCTTTCTCATCATTTTTGAGAGCATTTAGTTCGGCAACCGTTGTCTCCAGTCCATGAGTTTGCTGAACGTTTCGACCAATAAAATACCGATAAAGTTTATTGCAATGGTTCCCAGGGCAATAGTAAGCCTGTCCAGTGCTAACGAGTTGTGAGACTACTTCAATCACAGCAAGAGATTCTTTTCCTCGATCGGTGATATCACCAGGAAAGACGAGTTTTCTACCGTCAGGATGGACGGGAAGTCCACTTTCCCATGAATATCCGATTCGTTTGGTTAGTTCTGTCAGTTCTTCATAACAACCGTGTATATCGCTGATAATGTCTAACAATTGGCACCCTCCTATCTCATCTCTATATCATTACCCTATTGGACGAGTATGTATCAAGGTTAAAGGCTAAATAAAATAACCTGCCAATATGGCAGGTTATTCAAACATATACGTTTTCGTTCGAGATCGGACGTTTAATACGAGTCCGACTGCAATCATATAGGTTAAAAGTGCACTTCCTCCATAGCTTACGAATGGTAATGGGATACCAGTAATTGGCAATATCCGAATGGTCATTCCAATGTTTTGGAATACCTGGAATGTTAGCATTCCGATAACTCCTGCGCACAAATAGCTTCCGAAGGACTCATTGCTTTCAAGGGCTGTATGAATCATTCGGTAGATTAGCATGAAGAAAATGGAGATCGTAATACTTGCTCCGATGAATCCGAATTCTTCTCCAATCACAGCAAAAATAAAGTCAGTGTGCGCTTCAGGGAAGTAAACAGTACCGTCAGCGTATCCTTTCCCTTCTAATTTACCAGAGCCGATGGCAAGGATCGCTTTCGTCGCTTGATAGCCTGCATCTGTATACTCTTCAGGAGCAAGCCAGCCATAGAACCGAGCGAGCTGGTATTCATCAAGTAAGTAGGCTTTAAAGAAGGCCGGAAACTTAAAGAAAATAAAGACAAGAGCAGATATTCCTGCAACCCCTAGTAAACTTAAAAGAGAGAGAAGTCGCCAGCGAACGCCTGATACTAATGTAATACTAACAACAATAGCAGTAAAAACCATCGCTGTTCCGAGGTCAGGCTGGGCCATAACGATTAGAAGAGGTGCAGCTGCCACACCGAAAATTTTGGCTAATAATAAAAGGTCTGTTTGAATGGTTTTTGTTGGGTTCTTTTCATGATGATTCACCGCTGTAGAAGCGATCGTAATAATTAAGAAAATCTTCATAAACTCTGATGGCTGTACACTTCCTAAACCAGGCAGCACAAACCAGCTTTTTGCCCCATTTCGAATCGGAGCAATTTGATAACTTCCAATATACTCAGGACTAACCGCAAGCAAGATTAGAAGAAGAATTCCAAATCCATAGAGATACCAGGATAATTGTTTAAAGCGATCAAAATCAATGACCAGTGTGAGCGAGAGGACAAACGCACCAACGAAATACCACGTTAGCTGTCTTCCTGCAAAGTTGAAGTTTTTTAATTCTCCAGGTAGTGAAGCTTGTGCACTATAAATAGCGACAGTACTAATGCACATCAGGAGAAAGACAAAGAATAAAAGTGTGAAATCTATTTGTTGCCATGGTGTTTGATTGTCATTGTTCATGATATAATCCTTTCTAAAGAAAAGCGTTCCTTCTTTTAATCACAATTCCTATCTTATCTGAAATCCTTCCATTTGCAAATCGGTTCCTGTATTTATTTTTGACAAAATAACTACACACCGACTAAGATAGGAAGGTAATTTTACTTTATGACACTGATAAGTAGAAAAAACATCGATCCTTAGAAAAGCTTATCGGAAATAAACGATAAATGATATAGCCATATTTGAGTATTTACGCACTTTGTTACTAAAACATCAAGGAGGTGTGCAGAGTGGCTTACCAGGAGCAAGAAACGCAAGCTTTGTACGAAGCACTTATTCATCATTTAGAACAAGAGAGAATCGATGCCTTTCGAGAGTTGTTTCTAGAAATTCATCCTTATGAACAATCTCAATTCTTCTTAACCGTATCCGAACAAATCAGGCTACTTGTGTACACCTATTTATCACCAAGAGAAATGGCCGAGATCTTTCAGAATTTTGATATTGAAGAGCAAGAAGAATACATTTCGGAGATGGAGCCAGCTTATGCGGCTAAAATGCTTGCAGAAATGTATGCCGATGACGCAGTAGACGTCTTAAATGAACTAAATCCTGAACAGATTGCAAGTTACTTAACCATTATGGATGATGATGCAGCTGACGAAATTAAGGAACTTCTTCATTATGAAGAAAAAACAGCTGGTAGTATCATGACAACAGAATTTGTATCGATCCGAGCACATCAAACGGTGAAGCGAGCGATGCAAATACTGAGACGTGAAGCACCTGAAGCAGAGACTATCTATTATATATTCGTATTAGATGAACAGAAAAG
Source organism: Anaerobacillus sp. 1_MG-2023 (assembly GCF_030547345.1). Taxonomy (NCBI): domain Bacteria; kingdom Bacillati; phylum Bacillota; class Bacilli; order Caryophanales; family Bacillaceae; genus Anaerobacillus; species Anaerobacillus sp. 1_MG-2023. Next base: position 99,696 of record NZ_JAUORD010000011.1, read on the forward strand.
GCTCGTTGGTGTTATTTCTCTTCGAGATTTAATTATTGCAGAAGAAGATACGTTAATAGAAGAGATTATGAATGAGCGGGTTGTTTCCATTTCGGTCGGTGAAGACCAGGAGGAAGCAGCTAGAATTATGAGAGATTATGACTTTCTAGCACTTCCCGTTCTCGACTTCCAAAATCATTTACTCGGTATTATCACACACGATGATATTGTCGATGTTATTGAGGAAGAAGCTTCAGAGGACTATTCAAAGCTTGCCGCTATTTCAGATGACGGTTCGTTTGACCGCAATCCATTTTCATCAGCTAAAAAAAGATTGCCATGGCTCATCATTCTCTTATTTCTTGGAATGTTGACAGCCAGCTTAATTGGTCAGTTTGAGGTAACCCTCGATAAAGTCCCATTGCTAGCGGTATTTATTCCACTTATTGCAGGAATGGCAGGAAATACAGGAACACAAGCGCTTGCTGTTGTTGTAAGGGGTCTTGCTACTGGAGATTTTGAAGAGAATAGTAAGTGGGCGTTAATAGTAAGAGAAGCAGGAACTGGACTGATTACCGGTGCAACGTCAGGAGTTCTCGTCACCATTATTATTTTCTTGTGGAAAGGAACCTTTTTACTTGGTTTATTAGTTGGTTTTTCGTTATTATTTACGTTGATTGTTGCGACTCTTGCTGGTGCGCTAGTCCCACTCTTAATGCACAAACTTAACATAGACCCTGCGGTTGCTTCAGGGCCGTTCATTACAACTATTAATGATATTATCAGTATACTTATTTATTTTGGAATGGCGACTGCATTTATGAGTCAATTAGTCTAAAGACTAATTGACTGTGCAGACGTTTGAAGGAGGAAAGAAATGGAACACGGTGCATCCGTATCATCACTTGTTATCGTAGTCGTAATCGCATTTTTAATACCGTTTATCTTACACCGCTTCAGACTGAACTTTTTGCCAGTCGTAGTTGCCGAGATTATCGCCGGGATTTTCATTGGACAAAGTGGATTTAACCTTGTTCAAGGAGATACATGGCTTGATACGCTATCAACGCTCGGTTTTATCTTCTTGATGTTCCTGAGTGGTCTTGAGATCGATTTCTCGGTTTTTGCGAGTAAAAAGAAAAAAGTAAAGCTTCCAAGCGGTAAACTCGAACCGAATCGTGTACTCGTATCGTTTATCGTCTTTATTTTTGTATTTCTTGTATCGTACCTATTGTCTCTTCTATTCGTTGTACTTGGATATACGGATAATGCCTTCTTTATGACGTTAATCATTTCAACTATATCGCTTGGTGTAGTGGTTCCTACGTTAAAAGACGCAAACATTATGAAGAGCAGTATAGGTCAAACGATTCTATTAATCGCCGTTATAGCTGACCTGGCAACAATGATTTTACTGGCGATTTTTGTTTCCCTGAATTCAGGGGGCGAAGGAAACATGTGGCTGCTTCTCATACTCTTTGGAGCAGGAATTTTGCTTTATTTCCTTGGGGCTTATTTCCGACATCTTTCCTTTATCGAGACGATGTCCAAGGGGACCATTCAGATTGGTACAAGAGCCGTCTTTACGTTAATTATCGTATTAGTCGGTATCTCTGAAACGGTTGGAGCGGAAAATATTTTAGGTGCCTTTCTTGCCGGTGCACTCGTTTCCTTGCTCTCACCTAATACAGAGCTCGTGCAAAAGCTCGATTCATTTGGATATGGCTTTCTTATTCCTATTTTCTTCGTAATGGTTGGGGTAGAGCTAGATATCTGGTCACTTTTCCAGGATCCTAAAGTATTAATTCTTATTCCATTACTGTTGATTGCGCTCTTTGCTTCAAAATTAGTGCCCGTTGTTGTATTGAAAAAATGGTATGATACGAAAACGGTTCTAGGTTCTGGCATGTTGCTAACATCAACACTTTCTCTCGTTATTGCAGCAGCTGAAATCGGGGAACGAATTGATATCATTGATGATCAGCTGTCATCTGCTTTAATCTTAGTGGCGATTATGAGCTGTATTCTAGCACCAATTCTTTTCAAGAAACTAATGCCGAAGCCAGAAGAAAGCTCTCATGCGAAGAAACTTGCGATCATCGGAGCAAACCAAATCACTTTGCCGATCTCGCTTGAACTTAATCCTGCCAATTATGAAACATCGATTTATCATACGAAGCAGGAAAAAGTGGATTCTGAGAAACAAAGCAGTCATTTTAAAGTAATTGAGCTTTCGGATTATAGCATTGATACACTAAAGAAAAGCTCTGTCTTCGATGCTGATATCCTCCTCATTTCTTCTGGAGATGATGAAACGAATTCGGATATTGCTGTATTCGCGAAAGAATATGGAACAGATCGCGTTATTGCTCGAATTGAATTAACAGAAATAGCCGATCAGCTAAGGGAGCTTAATATTGACGTTTTCTCCGTGTTCTTCTCAACAAAAGCCTTGTTAAAAGCGCTCATCGAGTCTCCTGGAGTCGTTAATATCTTCACTCGTGAAGAAAATGCGCTATATCAAATTAACATGAACAATGTGGAATACAACGGTGTGCCACTGCGCAGCTTCCCGTATCTCGGCGATACGATCATTGTACGAATTTTCCGAGGCAAGGATTCGATTGTCCCTCATGGTGACACTGAACTACGAATTGGCGATCGCTTAATTGTGACAGGAAGTAGCGATAGTGTAGAAGAAGTTCGAACGTTGCTAAGTTATTAATTTTCAACCCCCTTCTCTTAAAGAGAGAGGGGGTTTTTTTCGTTTAAATAAAGGGAGCATAAATGCGACGAACAAGGTGATACTTTTTACCATAAGGTTATAAATGGAGGGTGAAGGTGAATGGATGTTGAAAGTCTGAAAGTGGTTTGTCCTGTATGTAAAGAAAGTTGTGATATGGAAGATTCTCTTACAGCTCAGTCAAATCAAAACGTCATATTTGAGTGTCCAACTTGCGGTTATGAGAGACGAAATATTCAAACAAGTAAAGGATGAAGAAATCCACATGGTGCATGTTCACTAAAGCATGTTATACTTAGGACGTGGTGCTAATAACTAATAATAAATTCGAGGAGGAGCATGGATATGAACCTGTCTCTTGAGAACCGTACATATGTTGTCATGGGCGTTGCAAATAAACGAAGCATTGCCTGGGGAATTGCGCAGGCGCTTAGCAGTGCTGGTGCTAGATTGATTTTTACTTACGCAGGTGAGCGTCTAGAGAAGAATGTTCGCGACCTTGCTGGAACGCTAGATCGTGATGATTCTATTATTTTACCGTGTGATATTACGAATGATGAAGAAATTGAAGCGACGTTCGCTCAGATTAAAGAAGAAGTTGGGGTTATTCACGGACTTGCTCACTGTATCGCTTTCGCGAAAACAGAAGAATTAAAAGGCGAGTATCTTGAAACGACGCGCGAAGGTTTCTTGCTAGCGCATAACATTAGCTCATATTCACTCACAGCTGTTTCAAAAGCAGCTCGTCCACTTATGACTGAGGGAGGAAGCATCCTTACGATGACTTACCTTGGTGGCGAACGTGTTGTGAACAACTACAACGTGATGGGTGTAGCAAAAGCATCGCTTGACGCAAGTGTGAAATACCTTGCGAACGACCTTGGAAAAGACAACATCCGTGTAAATGCGATTTCGGCTGGGCCGATCCGTACACTTGCAGCCAAAGGAATTAATGATTTCAACTCTGTAATTAAAGAGATTGAAGAGAAATCTCCAATGCGTCGAACTGTTACGAAAGAAGACGTAGGAAATACAGCGCTATTCTTAATGAGTGATCTTTCTGGAGGAATTACTGGCGAGATGATTCACGTAGATAGTGGGTATAATATTATCGCGACATGAATGAAAAAACCACGACAAATGTCGTGGTTTTTTTTATGCTTGATCAGCGATTGAGATGCCACTTAATGAATTTGTATCAACAATATAAACCTGTGGAGATACGTCATTACAAGATTCATAAGTGAATTTTGCACAGTTAGTTTTATGATTATAGCTAACGAGTGTAAAAGGTGTTGGTCCTTTTATTCCTGTTTCAAGCATAACAAACCCTGCTGTACCTTTCATTTGAAGATAAACCTGTGGTCTTCTAGGAAGTAGCAATTCATGATGGTGGTGCGCTAGTTCTTTCAAGAGAGAAGAGATGCAATCGTGTTCTTTCTTATCATGCTTTTCCTCACATTTTGAATGGTGTTCCTCTTTTTCACACTTGCAATTACAGTGTACTTCTAATTTCCATTCTCCATCATGCTTCGTCCATTTTGAATGATGGTCGTCCTTATCGCATTTGCATTTACGCTGCTTATCTTCGTCTTTCTTATCGCACTTTGAATCATGCTTACGAGCCCACTTAGAATCGTAATATTTTTTACTCTTTGGACAGAATTCATCTGAGAATAAAGTACTCAATTAATCGACATCCTTTCTAAACATATTTACCCGATACTGAAAAGGTCAGGTCTACTATAATGTATTAAAGAAGGTACAAGTTGCACCGGATATTCAACCATTTATTAGAAATTAGGTGCAACGCTAGATAGAATTCGTCCAATTTTCTTTAGATTGAGCATATTGTCCATACAAGCTTGTATTGCTTTCATATGATTAATAGAACGGGAGTGGTACTACCGAAATAATAAAAAAGGATGGATGATATGTTACGACTTAAAGGACTTTTGTGCCAGATGAAGGCAAGCAATACTACAATTGACTACGTTTATACATTTAACACTCAAGAAGAATTAGGGGATCCTTATCTTAGTGGGGTTACAGTACAAGAAGTAGGGCATGACTTCGTTATTTTTAATCAAGTGGGATCAGGCGGATTTGGAACACTTGTAATGCCAATCGATAAAATAGTATGTATCGAATACTAATAGGTATTTAAAAAAGGTTTCAGATTTTGAAACCTTTTTTGAATAGGAGTGGAACTAGTTGAAGAGAATATCGATTCTTTTTATAACAAATGATGTTTCACATTATATAGATAAAAGTACTTCGTATTTAATTGCAGAATTACAAAAACAATCTGCTCTCACGATTTGGCATAGTCATGGCGACATTCAATCGATTCTATCCATGTTAAGAGTGAAGCCAGATTTTATTTTAATGAATGATTTTCATCCTACTTATGGCCGTTACATTACAGGATTAGAGAATACCGATATTCCGATCGGTATCATGATGCATGATTTGCATTACAAAGTTGCCTCACGTAAAAGAATGATGAAACGTGTTCAACCATCAGTTATCTTTACTCATTACCGAGACGCATTCATGGAATCATTTCAAGAATTTCAAAGCGAAATGGTCTGGTTTCCTCATCATGTACCCAAGGATATTTTTCATGACTATAAACTTATAAAAGATACGGATATTCTAATGATGGGATCCATGATACCGAAGCTATACCCATTCCGGAATCAAATGTACCGTCATTTAAAACAGAGGAAGGGATTTCTTTACCATTCTCATCCTGGCTATGACAAGGAGATCGAATCTGGAGTAGTAGGAGAAGTATATGCCCGCGAATTAAACCGTGCTAAACTGTTTCTGACTTGTAATTCCATTTATCACTATCCATTACTTAAATATGTTGAAACGCTCGCTTGCAATACGCTACTACTTGCTCCAGTAACTAAAGAACTAGAAGATTTAGGATTCAAGAATGAAGAAACCTTTGTGGCAATTGATAACAGCAATTTCTCTGAGAAAGTAAATTATTATTTAGTGAACGAGACAGAAAGACGGCACATCGCTCAGAAAGGCATTGAAATGGTGAGAGCACGGCATCTAACCTCAATAAGGGTCGCAGAAATGATTAAGCACATTCATAACGTAATATGAATGTGCTATTTTTTATGAGTTTTTCATCATATCAATAAATCGAGAAGCGTATTTTTTTGGATCCAAGTTGTAAGCGATGTGATTCTTCGCTTGAAATTTAAGGGCATTTCTTAACGTTTTATTTGTCAAAAGGTCTATACCTTGATTGACAGCATCACTCATATCGGAGAGGTCAATAAGTTTACCTGATTGATTATGAAGAACAAAGCTTCTTACACCATCTGAATCTGTCGTTACGACTGGACAGTGACAGCTGATCGCTTCAACTAATGCATAACCAAAGCCTTCCACTAACGAAGTAGAGCATAAAAATCCTCCTGAATCACCGATCATGGAAAAATACTTGGCCATTTCTACATTCGGTACATTGGAGTAACAAGTGATGATGTCTTTCAGTCTGAGTTTACTGCATGTGATTTCAAATGCTGTCTTTTCGCTCGCAACAGCCAATGTTGGGTCATGAAACATCCATATGACTAAATGAGGTTGTTTTTTTCGTAGTTCAAAAACGTATTCCAGGAAGCCACGCCAATTTTTATTGGACTCCAGCCGACCTACCCATCCGATAATGGGGACAGAAGAAATCGATGAAGAGCTGCTATATTTGAATCGATCTGTATCAAAACAATTATGGAAAGAATAAACTGGGAAGTTTGGGATGTATTTTCCCACTAATTTAGCAAGGTGAGGTGTGCGTGGATAAAAAATGGCATCGGCGTAGGTTTTCACATGTTGATTGGCTTTTTGCATCCAACGTTCAGCTTCTGATATTGTGCCGAGGCCTTGTATTTCATAAATTAACTTTCCTTTATATCCCAGAGAACGAATACGCTTAAGAAATAAATGATCGGAGCAAACCATTATAAGCGTATAGTGATTTTTTTCGATTAATGCTTTGATCTCTTGATCATTATTCGTCACATAAACAGGTATATCACGAATATTGGCATAGCCGCTTCCTTGCTGCATATACAGAAGTTCGCATGAGACGCCTGCTTCTTTAAGTGCAAGACATCTTTCTCGATTTAATGTTTCAACACCACCACTCGGTAAATAATAGACAAAAAGAACTTTCATCGTTAGCCTCCCATCCTGCTTTTATTACGTTATGCATGAAGGAAAAAATATCGAATAAAAAACGAGACCAATTTCGGTCTCGTTTTCTCATTATCCAAACGAAATTCCAGTAAAAGTTACGGGGCCAACTGCATTGGCGCTATCAAGAATAATAAGGCTTTGATCTAACTCTGCTCGTAGAGAGTAGTCATAATAACCGCCTGGAGGATTATTGTCGACCGCAGTGAAAGATATCGTTTGATAGTCTGCTACGCTCACATCAATGGAAACACGTGTACTGAAAATGACCATAGAGTTTCTGTAGATGGTAACTAGTACAGTTGGATTTAAAGCAGTCGCTCTAACCCCGATAGTCGCATTGAATTCAACTTCACTTACTTGATTCGGAACGTATAGTCCGAAGCTAGCTAGCGTAACACGGGAAGGTGAGCGTGGAATGTTTCGAACGATTGAGTTGCTAAAAGCTGTTGGAATGCTTTTGTTATAATCAAAAATTTGCTTAGGCATAAAAGACCTCCTCCCTTATAAGGATAGCTTATCCTATGCGGACTACAGAGGGAGGGAATAGACAGGCCTCTCCCTTTTAGAAAAAAGGGCATTAGAAAGTAGTTTTTAAAAATTAGGAGATTGTCCATTGCGGGTTACCATTTCATACATAAGTTAATTAGTGTAAAAAAAGTGTAAGAAATGAGGGCCGACATGAAGGTTGCGACAATACTGGGCACACGACCAGAAATTATTAGATTAAGTTTGATCATTGAAAAACTCGATCAATTAGCTGATGAACACATCCTCATCCATACAGGACAGAATTCAGCACCTTCTCTCCGAGATGTGTTTTTTAAAGAAATGGGCATTCGATCACCAGATTACATGCTTTCAAATACAGCTTCTTCATTAGGAGAACAGCTATCTTTCATGTTCATGAAGGTAGAGAAAATTCTTCTCACACATCAACCAGATCGTATATTAATTCTGGGAGACACGAATTCAGCTTTATGTGCTGTGCTTGCGGAGCGTTTAAACATCCCTGTTACCCATATGGAAGCTGGAAATCGCTGTTTTGATCTTGAAGTACCTGAAGAGAAAAATCGTAAGGTGATCGATGCTGTATCTAGCTATAATTTGCCCTACACACCTCAAAGTAGAGAAAATCTATTAAGAGAAGGGTTTCCATCTAACCGAATTTACGTTACTGGTAATCCTATTCTCGAGGTACTAACACACTATGAAGCTTCTATTCAACAAAGTGACATTTTAAGTTCGCTAAAGCTAGAAGAAAAAGACTATTTTCTAGTGACGATTCATCGAGCTGAGAACGTAGATCATCCTAGAAAGTTGAAAGAAATCTTTGATGGGTTAACGCTCATTGCGATGGAATATAAGAAGAGAATTATTTGCAGTATTCATCCAAGAACCAAATCAAAATTAACGGCCGAATATGCTGATAGCTTGGACTCGCTTATTGAACTGCATGAACCGTTTGGGTTTATAGACTTTGTGAGACTTGAGAAGTCAGCGTTCTGCGTTCTAACAGATAGCGGAACAGTGCAAGAAGAATGTTGTTTGTTCCGAGTACCAGCTGTTACAGTTCGATCCACCACTGAACGTCCTGAGACGATCGCATGTGGAAGCAATATGATCTCAGGCATTGATGCTGCGAGTATAAAACGAGCTGTTGATGTGATGCTTTATCATCAACCAAATTGGATGATTCCAACTGGTTATGAGGATTTAAATGTGTCAGACCGCGTAGTGAAATTTATTTTAGGAGGAATACAAATTGTTCCGTGACCAAACGATACTGGTAACAGGAGGAACTGGATCCTGGGGCCATGAGTTAATTAAACAGCTGTTGCAGAAATCGCCAAAAGAAATTCGTGTTTTATCGAGAAATGAAACGAGCCAGGTTGAAATGAAGAGGGAATTTCATCAAGACCCACGACTAACATTTCTAATCGGAGATATTAAAGAAAGAGAAGGTTTATTAGAAGCTGGTAAGGGCGTTGATTATTTATTTCACCTTGCTGCATTAAAGCACGTGCCTGTTTGTGAAGACCAACCGATTGAAGCTTTAAATACAAACGTTATCGGCACACAAAATGTGATTAAAACGGCCATCGAGAATAATGTGAAGAAAGTTGTTTACATTTCAACAGACAAAGCTGCAAATCCATCTAATTTCTATGGGTTTTCAAAGGCAATGGGTGAGCGGTTGATCATTCATGCGAACACGCTCAAGTCGAATACTACCTTTGTATGCGTGAGAGGTGGAAACGTCCTAGGAACAAATGGAAGCGTCATTCATGTTTTTAAGAACCAAATTCAAAACAAAGCTGAGATCGGCATTACTCATCTTGAAATGACGCGTTTCTTCTTAACAATTGAAGATGCCATTAAACTACTATTCAAAGCCACATATGAAAGTAGAGGCGGCGAAATTTTTGTTATGAAGATGCCTACTTGTAAAATAATTGATCTTGCGGAAGTTCTCATCGAGTCCTCTGGCGTCAAGAATGTGAAAATACGTGAACAGGGAATAAGACCAGGAGAGAAGCTCCATGAAATTCTTTTCTCGGAATATGAGAGTCAATCAACAGTATACTACGACAAAGAGTACTTCGTTATCTTGCCTGCAATCAAAATTACTGGTTTGAATGAGAGATATGCGAACTTTCAACCTGTTACTCTAAAAAACTATAACTCTGGTGAAGACGTTATGACGAAAGCAGAAATCAAAGCCATGCTTATTAAAGGTGGGTTCATCTAATGAAGCTGCTAGTACTTGGAGGAAAAGGAATGGCAGGTCATGTTCTGACTGCCTATTTCAAAAAAAAGCATAAAGACGTTTATTTCACTTCAAGAGATGCTAGTGATCCGCACGGGTATGTGTTAGATGTTCTTGATACCGTGCAATTAGAGTCGGTAATCGATGAAGTCCAGCCGGATGTTGTGATAAATGCGATTGGGGTGTTGAATGAGTCTGCAGAACAAAATGAGCAACTTGCTTTTCAGGTTAATGCATTACTGCCACATCAACTTGTGAAATTAATGAACCGGAGAAAAGGTAAAGTTGTTCATATAAGTTCAGATTGTGTCTTTAAAGGAGATAAAGGCAACTATACAGAATCAGATCAGCCTGATGGAATCACGGTTTATGCCAAATCGAAGGCGCTCGGAGAAGTGACGGAATTCCCTCATTTGACAGTCCGAACTTCCATTGTAGGACCTGAACTAAAGGGAAATGGAATTGGTCTCTTACAATGGTTCCTCAAACAGAAAGGCGAAATAAAAGGGTTTGATCAGGCGTTCTGGAATGGGGTTACGACATTAGAGCTTGCGAAAGCGATCGATTCTTTAATCCAACAAGAAACGACAGGGCTATACCATCTGCATGCACCTGAGACAGTTTCGAAATTTGAGCTACTTACTCTTTTTAAAGAAGTATTTCAAAAGAAAGATGTAACAATTGTCCCTTCTAGCGAATTAAAGTTAGATCGAACGATTGTTCATACTCGTACTGATGCTTTTTACGACGTACAACCTTACCGAGCTATGCTTCAGGAGTTAAGAGCATGGATGAAGGATTATGCCTAAACAAACGGTTCTTGTTACAGGAGCAACTGGTTTTACAGGGGCTCATGCCATTAAGAAATTAAAGCAGGACTATCATGTTATTGGAATATCCCGCAGTGCAAATCCTAACATGCTTCGTGTAGATCTTAGCGATCAGTATGCTGTAAATGAAATGATGGCCAAAACAATGCCCGATATGATTCTTCACTTAGCAGGACAGAACCATGTCCAACAGTCCTGGGAAGAACCAATCTCTACTTTTGAAACGAACGTGCTCGCTACGCTTTATCTTTTGGAGGCAGCTAGAAAACACGTCCCAAACTGTCGGATTGTCGTTGTTGGATCTGCCCTCCAAGCAGAAAAATCGTATCCTCACCCATATAGTTTTAGTAAATCACTCCAGGCCAACTTAGCAAAAGCCTGGGGAGATTTATATGGAATGCAAACAATCTTAGCTGTTCCATGTAACTTAATCGGCCCGGGTCCATCTACTGGTGTTTGTTCAGCGATTGCAAGGCAGCTAATTAACGAAGAGAATCGGGATAAAGAGAAAGAAATACAATTATCAAATGCTTTTGCTACGCGAGATTACCTTGATGTGAGAGATGCAGTGAGAGCATATCAAATGCTTCTAGAGTATGGTGAAGTAGGCATAGCTTACGAGATTGGAAGTGGGTGTTATCGAACCCTAGAAGAAGTTATCGCTGAATTTCAAAAGCTAATACCATACCCTATAAACGCATCATATCTAGAACGCAAGAAGGAACAGGCATCAATGAATTCATCTATCAAGATGAACAAACTTGGTTGGAAGCCAACTATCTCATTTGAAAAATCTCTTAGAGATATGATGGAGTATGCCAAAAATTCTTAAAAGAAAAGAGGGAGAGTATGAAGAAAGTATCAATCATAATCCCATTTTATAACTGTGAATATATTGATGCAGCGATTGAAAGTGCGTTGGCCCAGACGTATAAGAACGTTGAAGTGATCGTGATTAATGATGGTTCAACGCTCTATACAGAGAAAATTAAACCTTACTACGGACGAATTCGCTATATTGAACAGGGAAATAAAGGGACAGCAGGGGCGTTAAATATGGGGATTGCTAATGCAACGGGAGAATACTTTACATGGTTAAGCGCTGACGACCTTTATCAACCAAATAAAGTAGAAAAGCAAGTGACTGCGCTCGAACAGTCTAATCACGTTATAGGGTACTCCTCTTATGTATTGATAAATGAATTTGGAACAGTAACGAGCGGATCAGTAGGCGTGGCTTTTCCTAATCGACTATCTTTCTTAAAGCATTTAAGGCAAGGGTGTGCCATTAACGGGTGCACGGTCATGGTGAAATTGGAAGTGCTCCGGGCATTAGGAGGTTTTGATGAAACGTTAAGATTTACACATGATTATGATTTATGGGCACGTATTGCGAAGGATCATGCCTTTTCTTATATAGACGAATGTCTTGTTCAATACCGGGTGCATAGTGAGATGGGAACACAACGGCACAGTGAAGCCATTCGAACAGAACTTCGCCATGTGAAAAAGAAAGTGAGAATGCTCCTTCAAGAAGCGTATCGGAAAGAACGTATGCAATTATGAAATTCACCTTCCCAATCATTACTCTATGTAAAGGCGGCGCACAAAGAATGCTGGCTGAAATAACGAATGGTCTTGTAGACCATGGCCATGAAGTCATCATTTTGATGCCAAAAACCGGTGTGATTGAATATCCAATAAAATCAACTGTCAAACGAACGGCAGAGCTATATGGGATACCAGAATCCTCTTATCCGAAAGCAGATGTTATTGTATCGAACTATTATACGCTTATTGACGCCGCAGAAAACGCTAGTAGGAACAAGAAAGGTATCCACATAAGAATTAGTCTGTGTTACGAACCAACCTTTTTACCTGAACAAGAATTATCATTCCCAAGTTATCATGTAACGCCAAACCTCATTGTATTATCGAAATGGCAGCAAGACCTGATTCGATTAAATCATGGCATTACAGGCTCAATCGTACCTGTAGGGATTAGTGACCAATTTTATAATATGGGTACACGGTTATTAAATAAGGTCCCTAATCTCACAGCGATACTAAGAAGGCCAGAGGGAGGCCATTCCTGGCATCGTGAGCAAGATTACCTGTTAGAGCAACTGGCTATTGTTCAAAAGTCATACCCCAACGCCAAATACACATTGATTAGTCCACCTAATGAGTTGGCTGCTTCTAAAGCGCTTCAAATGATTAAAGCATCAGGGAAGTATCGCTACCTAACACCGGCTGATGATCGAGAGTTGGCTTATCATTACAATGAAGCAGACATATTTGTTAATTCTTCTACTTATGATACGGCTTCACTTCCTGGACTTGAAGCCATGAAGTGTGGAGCTGCACTCGTCACAACGTATAACGGAGGTAATTTAGATTATTGCAAACACGGTGTGAATTCCCTGCTTTCTTACCGCTATGAAAATCGACTAGCAGAAGATGTTATGACACTACTAAGCCAACCAAACTTAAGAAATGAGATCGCATTAAATGGAGAGAAAGAAACAGAGAAATGGACGTGGAAGCGAAGCGTCGACGCCTTTTTGAATGCTGTTCATTCCATAAGAAAAACGACCGGATAATCCGGTCGTTTACTGTGTATTAGGTTTCCAAGTCGTTTTCCCGCATGTGCGGCATCCTTTTATTTGAGTAGGTCGCGACTTCCTCGTTCTTCTTGTACGTTTCACTTTTTTATATAATTCTTGAATATCTGACTTCTTCATCCTTCTCCTCCTGATAGGCTTCTCTATACCTTTGTACATCTTATTCTGCTAGGAAGAGTAAGGTGTGAAGTTGATTACTTCTTCTGTTGAAATGGGTTAATGACTGATGTTTTTCGCTGATTATGATTAAACTTAAATGGATCAAATGGAGAGGGTTCAAAAAGTGTACTAGACTGAGAAAAAGGGTTGATTGGCTGATGATTTTGATTTGGTGAAGTCGTTTGTGGCTCTGTTTTTTGTTGAGGAACGATCGCATCAGGAACATCGGGCCACTCAGACGGAGGATGATCCGTTTTTTGATGTGATGCAAGCGTTGGATTCACTTTTTCTAAAACGTTTGTAACTAATCTTTCATACATACCGATTGAAATGTGATGTACCGGCTTGAAATAGGGTTTCATATAATATTGAATGATCATATAGGAAATCCATTCAATTGCAGTATAATGATCATCTTCTTTAATAAAGCAAGTCATTGTGGATCCATTGAAAGGAAGCCAGGCATTTTTGTGAATTCTTTTTTGTAAATCTAGGCTCTTATAGTCGAGTGCTTTCGGGCGTACTTTTTTGTTTCCAATCAAAATGGATAGTGGAGAAGCGAGGTGAGATGTTACATCCATTGTGATCGATAGGTCACTGTTTTCTTCCATATGTGTAGCATCGATTCCCGTGTGCCTTACTAACTCCATAAGGGAATACGCATAGTGGCTCCACTCGGAAGTGAGATGCAGCTTCTTCCCTTCTAAAGGCATCGTAAGAACATTGTCGTTCATCTGTAGCCCCCAGTATGGGAGAAGTAATAATAGTGCATTTAATTCTTCGCTTGAGAGCTTACAAATCACTTTCTCTTTCCAGATGAGATTTATCAATAAATCTTCTCCTTTCTTCTCCATGAGAAACGCATATGAAATTTGGGCAGCTCCTTCTGTTGCATTTCTGTGCTAATTCCATAGTATGTAGTGAATCAACCTATCATGTGAAAGAAAGGAAGGAACGATATGGGTCACAAACAACATAAGCAACGCACCGTTCCTACAGCTACAAATAGCCTACAGGATGAGTGCATTCGCGTTCAAAAAGTATACGATTGGGTAACCGATCAGCTTTCTGTAAAGAAGAAAATCAAATTTACAGATCATGAGCTTAAAAAGATCGAATGTGCTATGGAAGATCCAAGCCGCCGTCCACTTCGTATTGTATGTAAAACACCAGAAGCACCTCCTTTGTTCCCACTCTCAGGCAGCGAGCATACAGAAGATGACTTTTTCTGTGAACAAATTGGAGAAAAACGGGATGTTAGCGTAGCAATCCCTGGTGGGGGATTTGCAGATGCTCAACTCGTTGACCTTTTATTTACAACTGATGTAAAGGTGAAGGTTGTCGACCGACATGGCGATTTAGTAACAGAGGTCGATTGCAACGCATCTGTTCTTGAATCATTTGTGCTATGCTTCCCGAATGGAACAGATCTCTTCTGTCGAATCACTAAAATTGTATGCCGCATTCCTTCAGGAACTGTATTATTAAACTGTCCTGCACCATCTTCATTTGATCTAGAAGTTATTTTCTGTGTAGACATTCAAGTAGAAGCTGAAGTGAAACTAGAGGTTCTTGCGAAGTTCTGTTCACCTCGTGACAACGATCTAATTGCACCTGACTTGATCGATGAATGTCCTCCAATTGAATTCCCGGAACAGTGTCCAGACATCTTCCCGCGTCCAAGTTGTGATTGCTCACTAAGTGGTGAAGCGAGTGGAGAAATAGACTGTGATGATGATTCTGGTAAAGCAACATTGCTTGTAAACATTTGTGATAATTGTAGTCTTACTGGAAGCTCTATGAAACTTAATTTCCATGACACAGACTCAAGCGATGGAAAGAACGACTTTACATTCACTGCAACGAGTTTTGATCAAGATACTCTTAAGTGCGAAGAATGTGGAGATGGTTTGAAGTTTATCGTTGAAGGTAGCGGTGTAACGGATCGCGGTCGTACGTTTGACTTTAAACTTGCTGTAGTTGACGCAGACGATGATCAGTGGTTTGAAGTGCATTTATTAAACCGTAGAGGAAAAGTTGTCTTTAATACAGGAACTGTGGAAGTTGAAGAAGGCGATCTTACCGTTGATGATTGCATCACATTTGATGATATTAAGTACAAGAAACAGTCATAAATCAGTAGTGCAGGAGATCATATCCTGCACTTTTTTGTTATGAAAAGAGACCTATCACTCATACATATAGAATGTAGCGCTGGTTAGAGAGGGGGAGGTTCCATGCAGGGTGAAAAATTGAGTTATTCTCGCCTCATTTCACGTACGAAATATTTTCAAGAAAAATCGCTGGAACTTGAGAAAGAACTTATTTTTGCGAACGATCAATTAGCTTCGCTTGAGAAGCAAATCGAGTTAAGTAAGGAGCAGGAGAAAACGATCGCTCATTTGCAGGAAGAGTTGAATTTATTAGAAAAAGAGCTTGAAAACCAGGCAAAAGAGCATGTGCTTATTAAGGAAGAAGTAGAAGAGAAGAAAAGTATTGGGCAAGATGATGTAAGGATACAAGGATATGAAAACCTTCTTGCAGAGATGCAAATAGAGATCAATGAAAAAGACAAGCGGCTTCAGCATTATCAAGGAAAAGTGAAAAACCTTGAGAAGCGGGCGCAGTATCAAAAGAACGAAGAAGTATCAGAGTCAGTCAAGGAAAGAGATGAAATAGCTGAGACTTACGCTGTGAGCTACTTCAATACTTCTATAATTATTAGCGATAAGCAGACGGTTATGATTCGTGGAGATTTACAAATTGAAAATTGCGGAACAACGAAATTGCGTAATCCTCTTGTTTGCTTCCGCTTTTTGCCGAGAGAAGCAGCTACCTTAAAAGGGCGTATTTATTCCATTGATGATGTAGAAACAAAAGGTGTTGATGCAAGCGATCGAATTCAGTGGGTATTTCCTGATCATGATTGGTTAGAGAAATCAAAAGAGAAGGGGGAAATTTGGGTTTCTCCGTTACACCCAGTGATATTGAAGCCTGGAGATAAGATCGGGATCGAAAGTTTTCAAATCCCAATTAAATCTGAATTTAAAGAGCCTGTTATTATTGAAGGGTTTGTTTATTTTCAAAAAGAGAATTATAAAATAAAAGTTTCAAATCAAATAGCCTTGAGCTACTAATATAGATGGCGCCCATACCCACTATCCTCCTTTTGCATAGGATAATGTGAAGTAAGAGGATAAGAGGGGGAGGATTTAGTATGTCTGAGAAGAAGAGAAAACCACAGATCATTCATGTAGATCGTGTTATCATTAAAGCGAATGAAGTCATTATTAAAGAAGATCGAGATGATCATGAGTATCAGACTGATGATAACCGGAGTAATCGTCGTGATCCGTGGGGGTTTTTCTCATCAAACGAAACTGGTGGAGAAAATGAACGTAGAAAAGAAGAAAGAGATAATGACGATGATAACAAGGGATTTTCTTGGTTTTAAGAGCAGCTCTTTCTGCTCTTTTTTTTATGTTTTTACTTTTTGTAGAAAAATCCCCTCGTCTTGCTTCCATTCTAAAAGCAGTACTTCATGGTAGTGATCAATGTGTTCCTCTTCCAATGTCTTTTGAAGCCAATCCTCATTAAGACCAGCTTCCTTTAAATTTCCCCAATCCACTTCTCCATCAGAAATAATGGAGTAAGCAAGATAGCCTCGTCCCGTTTTAAGATTAAAATCTTGCTTAGTGGGTTCTTGATAGTTTGATTTCTTCAAAACACTAATACTTCCATTTGTTTCAAGAATAGCAAATTCAACCTCTTTCATCGAGAAAACATCTTTTTGTCGCAATAAATTTTGCAATTGATTAATATCAAGCTTGTTCTTCTTTAATTGCACACGGTTAATCTGGCCGTTATGAATGACGATCGATGGACTTCCTTCGAGGAAAGAACGCGTCCCGCGAAATTTTTGAGTAATCCATTCAACAACGTAGATCAATATGCCCCAAAGAAAAACGGAATACATGATGGAAAAAATATTTACATGCTTATCATATATTGCATTCCCCACTAGCTCTCCAAGGACTAAAGAAGAAATAAAATCAAATGGGGTTATTTGAGTTATTTGAGTTTTTCCTAGTGCTTTCGTTAAAATCAATAATGCAAGAAAACCGACCAGTAGTTCCAGCGTAATTGATCCAACATTCAAAGGATCACCTTCTCCATATTGTTTTGCCTTCTTAGGATGTACGAAAAAGGAAAAAATAAATGAAAAAGGGAAGGTAAAATTTATTTTGTATTTGAATACCCGGTGCATAGTTGTTTGAGAGGAGTAGGATGACAATAAAAAAGACACTGGTGAGCACCAGTGTCAAAAGTTTTTTGTCATTGTAACGTGTGGAATACCGGCATCCATAAATTCTTCCGAAACCGTATGGTATCCAAGCCTTTCATAAAAACCTACAGCTGTTAATTGTGCGTTTAGCTTCATTCCTTTAAGATTCATCTCACTTGCATGCTTCTCAATTGATTGCATAAGTTGTTGGCCCATTCCCGTTTTGCGATATGCGATCAGAACGCATATACGCTCTACTTTAGCCAATTGATCCTTAATACGATAACGGCCAGCGGCTACGGGGGAAATCTTGTCATATGCCACAAAGTGAGTAGCTTCCGCTTCAAACTCGTCTATTTCTAGTTCAGCTGGAACGTTTTGTTCTTCAACAAATACCTCATATCTTACTTTAAAGGCATCATCTTTTTCTTTAGCAGTTTCAACAACTTTTACTTCCATTAGCGAACTTTGCCAAGATGGAACGTTTCATAAACGGTCCACATACCATTTTCTAATTGATAAAGAAGCTGGAAGCGATCAATTGTTTCTTCGTGATTAACATCTTTCATTTGCAAACTACCATAGACATCAGAATGTTCATCATCTGAAAGGTTCTGTGCGATCGTAATGTGAGGGACAAAGTTGTAGTCACGTTCCGAAAGTGCCTCTTCAGGATTTAGCTTTCTATGCAAATCATCAAGAACTTCATTGTCTTTTACTTTAAAATAAATCACGTTGTTAACAGGATTAAAAGATCCTACTTTATAAACATGCATTGAAAAAGGTTTAGACTCATCAGAGATTTTGTGTAGCACAGGTGTTAATTTCTGAATTTCTTCTTCCGTTGCATCAAAGCCCTCGCGTAAAGTCAAATGTGGTGGAATGAGCGCATAGTGCGGATCATAACGTTTTCGAAAGGAGTTAGCAACGTCTGCTAGTTTTTTCGATGGGAAAATTGCAATGCCGTATTTCATATTCCATTCCCTCCTGGTTGATATACTCGATTGCCATTAATAGACAAGTCATATAATGTTCCATTTATAATTATACCAAAAATTCGAAAATAAGAAACGATTGACTCACTTAGAGTTTAAACATGTGTAAAAGAGAGCGTTTCATATCCGGTTGCCAGTTCTTCCAAAGGTGACCGCCTTCGAATTCATCATAGAAATAATCAAATTCTTTTTCCTTTATAATTTTATTTAATTTACGGTTCGGATTAATAAAATTTTTGGTTTTCCCATCTGTTGTAGGTACTTCTGTTTCTTCTGTTCCAATAATATGGTATAGAGATAGCAGCTCAGGTTCAGCAAAGTCCTCTACCTTATTCATGATTGCCTCATCTACATATGGTGAATGAAGGATAGCCCTACCAAACGTTCTTGGATAGTCAAGAGAAGCGCGCAAAGCGACTGTAGCTGCTAAAGAGTCACCAATTAATCCTCGACCATAGCCAAGATGGTAGGTAGCATACTGTTCATCTAAATAAGGAACAAGTTCATTCGCAAGAAAACGAAGGTAATCATCTGACTGTTCTCCGTCTGGGTGATATTTTCTCCAGCGATCTTCCACACTTTTATAGGGAATCCCTACAATAATGAGCTCTTCAATTTCGTCATTTTCAATTAGTTCATCGGCTGTGCGGCCAAGTCTTCCTAATTTAAAATAATCGCTCCCATCATTAGCGATAAGAAAAGAGTATTTGTATAGTGGTGAATAATTATATGGTAAATAAACTTGGAAAGGAATTTCTTCTTTTAAATAGTGACTATAGATGCTTTCATCTTTGTATGTACCTCGATTCATTGCAGTGCCTCCCGTAAAATTGTTGAAATAGTTTGATTGTTTGACAATATAAAAAACATTAGTGATATAATGATTCTAACATATAATTATTTATCGTTTACAGAGAGGGGTCTTATTATGAAGAAACGCATCCATAGTAGAGAAACAGAAGCAGCAGCAAAAGCCCTAATAAAAGAACGTGGCGTTACAATTGAGGATATTGCAGAAATTGTTTACGAAATGCAATCCCCTTATGTAGATGACCTTTCCATGGAGGACTGTGTCGAAAGTGTTGAGGCTGTTCTCACAAAGCGAGAAATTCAGCATGCGGTTCTAGTTGGAATTGAACTAGATAAGCTAGCGGAACAAGGGAAGCTTTCTGAACCACTTCAATCCATTGTTGAGACGGATGAAGGGTTATTTGGTGTTGATGAAACAATCGCACTTGGTGCTGTATTCGGCTACGGTAGTATAGCTGTTACGACATTCGGTCACCTTGATAAACAAAAATTTGGTATCATCGAAAAGCTTGATACAAAAGTAGGGGAAAGTGTTCATACCTTCCTTGATGATCTCATCGCAAGCATTGCGGCAAATGCATCTAGTCGCCTAGCGCATCGTCTGCGTGATCGAGAGGAATCCCTTGATAAAGAAGAGCGTGAAAAGCGAGATAAAGAAGAACGAATCGGATAAATGAAAGGGCATCGTTTCGGTGCCCTTTTTTCTAATATTTTCCCATGAAAGGATTGACAGTTCTTTAGATCTTCATGTATATTTATAAATGTCCTAATTGATCCGTTAGCTCAGTTGGGAGAGCGCTACCTTGACAGGGTAGAGGTCGTTGGTTCGAGCCCAATACGGATCACCATACATCAAACATTCCAAGCGACACCTCAACTTCATTGAGGTGTCGCTTTTTTGCATTGGTTCAAGAAGGGAATGGAGGAGTGAGATCGGACATCCTTAAAATTCTGGTAAATGATCGAAATTATTTTCTTTCGTACCATCAGGCTCACTTCGAATAATTTCTCTACCATACTTTTGAAATACATCTACTCCCGAAAGTTGACCATTCTTTGCAGCGTCTAAAGCCTGGACATAATCTAGCTCTTCTCCCGTGTTTGTTTTAAAAGCAATTAAATCTCCATCCTCATTTTTGCGGACGGCCGTAATATGGGTGGAATTTGCCTCTGGTGGAGTATAATATGCCTCACTATTTTTAACATACTCTTCATAAGCTTGTTCAAAACGATCCATTTATGCCACTCCTTGTTAGTCTTTTGAAATTTCGAGTAATTTTGGTATTTCGAGTTGCCATTTGTTTGTGATCGGATCTTGTCGTGCAGTGAAATCAATCGTTGTTGTAATAACACCAGCATCTTTTATATAAATTTCGACTCTGGTTTTGACTTGTTGTTCAGCTTTGATCACTTCCCATTTTGTAAACGACAAGCGAGAGAGGTCGATTAATTCGTTCTCAGATAAAGGTGTAGAAACAATTCTTCTTAATAAAGAAGCATCTGTGTTATTGATCGCTAGCATAAGAACATCAACGAGCTGTTCAGGGGTCCGCTTCATTAAGTAGCGATCTAACTGTCCTCCTGCTTTTAGAATCATTAAGTGATGCGCGGGATCTGGTGTAGGGGTGCGATGAGTCGTGCTATTTAAGAAGTGAAGGCAAAAGTGTCCGTTAAATCCATTATCTAATGCGCCAGCTCCATGAGGCATTCCATTCATGGAAGCCGCAATCATTTTCCCTTCGTATAGCACAATGACAGCCCTTCGCTTCCAACTCCATTCTTCATAAATCGCTTTTAGAACCTTTGTGTCTTCTCGCGTTAACGGTTGTATATCTGCGTGCTTACTACCAGCTCTCCGTTGAACTTGAAACGACTTCCCGCTTTCAATATCAATCATTGTAAAAATCGATTTCCGAGGGAGGAGCTCATCTGCTTTTTCCCATGGCAGAAGTTTGATTTCACTATCGATAGGGAGAAGGTGATCAAAAGGTTCGGCAGCTATAGCGCGTGTAGGAATGACTAGCGTACATAATAAAATGAAACAAGTGAATAAACGCTTCATTAGCTCCCCCCTTGTGTATAGTCATCATAGTTATTTTGCTCAAGCGATTCTGATGTATGCTATTTTATTAATCCCTAAAATGAAGCATACTACGATCGAGTTCAGAAGGGGGAATGGTAAAGATGCATTTATTTCTAGCTTTGACTATAGCGTTTTCAGCGCTTTCAAACCATCACATAACGATTCACCACAAAGGAGCAGAGACTTATCAGATTAAGAAAGAAGAGTTGTTTTCAAAAGACCTTGGTTATCCTTTTTATGAAGCAGATCGGGTGGAAGAATTAATGGATGAAGTAGATGTAACTATCTCAAAGTCTCCAGTAAATGCCTTCATTGATAACCAAGGAGCTATTGTCGATGGAGTCAATGGATACACGTTACATCGAGACGCTTTTCGAGAGAATTTGCTTCATAGTCTATACCGCAATAGTTCAACTTGGCTTCAACCAGATCTCACCATTCTTTATCCAAAAGTAAACGCAGAGCTTTTATCATTCATTAGAAAAAAACAAGTGGGAGGTTTTGTTACTTATTTTAAGAAAGGAAATCTGGAGCGAACGAAGAACATTATGTTAGCGGCTGAGGCGATTAACAATACTGTAGTATTTCCAGGGGAAACGTTTTCTTTCAACCAGACAGTTGGAAAAAGAACAAAAGAGAAGGGCTATTTGCCAGCTCCAATCATTGTAAGAGGTGAGTTATCTGAAGGAATTGGTGGGGGAATTTGTCAAGTGTCATCTACTCTTTTTAATGCAGTAGACCAGGCGGGCGTCCATATTTTAGAACGCTATTCCCATAGTAGAAGTGTTCCATATGTGAAACCTGGTAGAGATGCCACCGTGAGTTGGTACGGACCAGATTTTTCCTTTCGAAATGAACTTAATCAGCCGATTCTTATAAGGGCGAAAGTGATCGAAGGTTCAGTAGTCATTCATGTCTATTCATCTGAAGATATGTAAATGGCAGAGTTTTACAAGATAAAGGAAAAGGTTATTTAATTCGTCTAGTAAAATGATGAGTCTAGGAGTTAAATACTATGTTCAATGCCCCGAGATGGTATAATGAGACTATTACACATAAAAGGAGACCGCGTATGGAATATAAAAAAACGAATCAGCAAACATTTTCCATGCTTGAAGCCGGCTCTGAAATGGAAAAGAATGATCTTCACCTCGAATTGATTGAAAAAAGTCGAAAGCTTGATCACATTTTCAATCATTCTAGAGACGGCATGACGCTTTCGAATCAAGAGGGAAACTTGATTGAAATCAACCAAGCATGCTGTGATATTTTTGAAATTGATATGGAATCGATTCAATCTATGAAACTTGGACATCATGTTGCACCTCAGGGGCTTGAAACATTGGAAGAAATGAGAAAGAATTTGATTGAAAAGGGGTATGTAGTGGAAAAGCTTCCTGTTCTCCTTATGAATGGCAAACGGAAATCCATTGAATTATCGATAACATATAAAGCTTATCGAGATTACAATTTATCAATTATTCGCGATGTTACCGAAGAGCAGGTATTGTTTGACCAGTTGATGGAGAGCAAAGATAAATTCACGAACATTTTTGAAAATGCGCTAGATGGTATTTTAATTTGGGACAAAGATCGGATGATCGTAGACGCGAATCCTGCTGCTTGTCAGATCTTTAAGGTCAGTTTAAATGAAATGAAAACGTATAATTTGTTTGATTTTCTTGAAGGCGTTGATATTAAGGCGGGAAAATCGTTTCAAAAAACGTTAGAAGAACAAGGTGAGATTAGAGGCGATCTTCAATTCACAATGCTCGGCGGAGAAAAGAAACAGCTTGAGTTTACAACGAAGAAAAGCGGATATGGAGATTTGTATTTAACCATATACCGTGATATTACAGAGAGAAAACAAATGTTCTCAGAACTAAAGCGAAGTGAAGAGCGGTTTCGTCAATTGTTTGAAAGAGCTCTAGATGGTATGGCTATCCTAAATGAAAAAGGAATTATTGTAAAAGTTAATGGTGCATTTTGCGACCTATTTCAATTAAAGGAGAATGAGGTCGTTGATAAGCATTATTCTTCATTAGAAAAAGAATGTGATATTGTGTGGGATCATCCTGCTGAATTAGGTAGAAGCGGTGAAGGAAAAATAATGAACGAGCAAACAGGTGTCGTTCAAACATTTAGTTTTACATTAAGCTACCACATCTATCCTCAGCATCACCTTGTCATTATTCGAGATGTGACTCAGATTAAGGATGCGGAAGAACATCTGCGTAAGACGGAAACAAGCCACGTTCTTGGAGATCTTGCGGCAGGGGTAGCACATGAAATTAGAAACCCGCTATCAACAGTGAAAGGTTTTCTTCAAATGCTTGATGGAAATGAAGCAGTTAATCAAGAACTTCTTAAAGTAGTTGGGGAGGAAATGGAACAGCTAGAGGAGACGATAAATGAATTTCTTCTTCTATCCAAAAGAGAGTTTGTTTCGTACGAAACGGTTCATATGAATCAACTAATGAGAGATTTAATTGAGCGCCTATCTAAAAAGGCTGCTGAGTATAGTATTGATATAATTGAAGTTTATAGTCATACGGATATTCAGTGCGTTTGTATCAGCTCACACATAAAGCAGGTCATTACGAACATTATGAATAATGGCATTGAAGCCATGCCACATGGCGGTCAACTTAGAATCAGTCTTTTAGAAAATAAGGAAAAAGAAGTAATTGTGGAAGTGGAAGATCAAGGCGTGGGAATACCTAAGCATTTGATTAATCGGCTGGGTGAACCTTACTATCAAACTTCAGAAAAAGGAACTGGGCTAGGATTAATGGTAAGCTATAAAGTAATTAAGGAACACGGCGGTCGCATTGAGGTTACTAGCCATGAGGGCGAAGGAACTGTTTTTCGAATTATCTTACCTTCAAGTCAAAAGTTAGGTAGTAATCAAGAGAATCAAGAAGTAAAGAGCGGGAGGAACGAAATTGATTGAAGTGCAGCAAATTCATCATGTTAGTTTGGCGGTAACAGACCTTGAACGGGCAAAAAAGTTTTATAAAGATATATTATGCTTGAAAGAAATAAAACGCCCAAATTTTGACTTTCCAGGCGCCTGGTTTCAAATCGGTCAACAACAGCTTCATTTAATTGTATACCCTGATGCTAATACGCTTCGGGGTTCAACATCATTGTCATCGAGGGAAGGGCATTTCGCTTTTCGTGTTAATAGTTATGATAATACGTTGAAATGGCTGCGTGAAAAAAAGATAGAAGTTTATGAGAATCCAACGAGTAAAAGTGGTTTTGCTCAAATTTTTGTTTCTGATCCTGATGGCAATCTGATTGAATTGAATACAGAACAATAACAAAAGGACGCCTTCCAATTGGAAGGCGTCCTTTTGTTATTATTTCGATGAGAATTCGTTGTGTTCTCTTTGTGGATTGGCGCTTTTTTGTGCTTCCTTCACAACTTTTTTGGCTTTCTCGGCACGGCGCTGATCTTCTTTAGCCTTTTCTTCAATTTGTTTAATATCTTTTCGAGAGTGATCCATGATAATGCTCCTCCTTATATTTTAATTTTGATAATAAGTACCTGTCTGATGAAAAAGATGTTTTTCGTAACATAACCTAGTTAGAAAAAAGAATCAAGTAATATCTGTTTATTCTAACATTTTAGTGCATTTACCATCATAAAATGGAAAGAACCGCTTAGGGGGGATTCGATGGTAGCTGTACTATTATCATTAGTCGCTTTATTTCTTGGACTTGCTTTATTTATGATAGTTGTGTGGAATGCTATTAAGACAGATTCTTCTAAGTCTGATCTTGAAACGTTCTGGAAAAAGTATGAAGAGATCATTCGTAAAGAAGATGTGCTTTAGCCCTAGTGAATGGGCTTTTTTTTATGCTGAATTATTGTTGGACATGCGTCTAAACAGGATAATTGAAAAACTTTTCGTGTTTTCAATTTATTAAATTAGGGTATTTTAGAAGAGAATTGAGGTGGAATCAAATGAGGATTCGTACAAAACTTAGAAGAAATCGAACTCAAAAAAAGGGAATGCCCCCAGGCTCGCTTGTTTATATAGGAGATAAGCAAACGGAGGAAGTCACTGTTTCAGCTATCGCATTTGACTCTAATGGAATGGAAGAGTTTGAAGATGTTTCGATAGATAAAATAAAGACATTGATTGACTCTGATCAAGTAGCTTGGATTAATGTAAATGGCGTACATAATGTTCAGTTGGTAGATCAGATTAGTAAGAAATTAGGACTTCATCCTTTAACGACAGAGGATATTTTAAATACGGATCACCGACCGAAAATAGACTTTTTTGAAGATCACTTACTTTCGATTGTAAAGATGCTTGATTTATCACCTGAAAGTACTGATCTTGACATCGAACAGGTGAGTTTTATTTTGATGGAAAACACAGTCGTCACTTTTCAGGAAAAGCGCGGCGACTTATTCGATCCAGTTCGTTTACAACTGCAGGAAAGCAAAGGAAGAATTCGAAAGAGCGGGGCGGATTTTCTTTACTATTCCTTACTTGATGTAATCTTTGATCAATATCTGATCATTATGGATGAAATGGACGATCGTATAGCTGAGTTAGAAGGGATGATCATGGAGGATCCTGATAATCATTCATTGCAAGATATTAATCAATATAAGAATACTATTCTTCAGCTTAAGAAAACGGTTTGGCCAGTTAGAGAAGTCGTAAACAAATTAATTAATCGAAAAGTCCCTTACATAAAAGAAGACATTTCCTTTTATTTGCAGGATATTCACGATCATATTGTACAAGCAAATGATATGGTCGAAACTTCTCGAGGACAACTTTACGGTTTATTAGATGTGTACTATTCCAGCTTAAGTATGAAAATGAACGAGATTATGAAAGTATTAACGATTGTTTCGACAATTTTTATTCCGTTAACATTCATAGCAGGAATTTATGGAATGAATTTCACAAACATGCCGGAACTTAGTTGGGAATGGAGTTATCCAGCCGTTTGGATTGTCATGATTATCATAACTGGATTAATGCTCGTTTATTTCAAACGTAAAAACTGGTTTTAGGAGGTTATTTGATGCAAAAAGTCGTTGTAGTAACAGGTGCTGGACATGGGATCGGTAGGGGAGTTGCGATTGCTTATGCCGATAAAGGCTATCGTGTTGTTCTTGCCGATGTGAATGAAGAAGGTTGCAAAGAAACAGAAAAATTAATGCATGGAGGTTATGGTGACACTATCTTAACAGATGTAAGTAAACCAGAATCCATTAAACAGCTTTTTCATAAAGTTGAAGAGAAGTATGGGCGACTAGATATCTTAATCAACAATGCTGGTCTAACAGCATTTAAACATATGGATGAACTAGGTGTAGAAGAGTGGGATAATGTCATCAACACCAATTTACGAAGCGTATTTCTAGGGTCTCGTGCCGCAGCTCATCTTATGAGAAGAAATAACGGTGGCTCAATCGTCAACATTGCCTCAACGAGAGCGACGATGTCAGAACCGAACAGTGAAGCATATGCTGCTACTAAGGGAGGAATCGTAGCGCTTTCTCATGCGCTAGCAGTGTCCCTTGCAGATGATCATATTACTGTCAATTCAATTAGCCCGGGTTGGATTGAAGTAGAAGACTATGAGGCTTTACGTGACGTGGATCATGAGCAGCATCCATCCCAAAGAGTTGGAAAGCCATCAGATATTGGACGTGCCTGTCTCTTCCTAACGAATGAAGAAAATGATTTTGTCACAGGTGAGAATTTAGTTGTTGATGGAGGTATGACTCGAAAAATGATTTATGAACATTAATCGAGTAACAGTTAACGGACAATCCCCATTCATGTTACTATAATAAGAGACCTTCATTAGAGAATAATTACAGGGCGAATCATGCTTGAGGGGACGTTTTAAATGGCAAAACATATGGAATTACCTAATTTGTATGAAACAGGAATTGAAGATCTTGTGATTTCAGCAGAAAAAGTAGCACATGTACAGCTGACGAATCCTTTGGAGCACGCGATGCTTATTTTGATTAAATCAGGCTATTCATCTATCCCAGTATTAGATACTGAATATCGTCTAAAGGGATTAATTAGTCAGCCGCTCATCCTTGATTCGATTCTAGGCATCGAGCGAATTGAATTCGAGAAATTAAGTGAATTAGTTGTTGAAGAAGTTATGAATACAGAAATACCTTGTATTAATGAAAAGGACGGCTTTTTCAAAGGGTTAAAGCTAGCAATTGATCATCCGTTTCTTTGTGTAGTCGATGATGAGAATATTTTTAATGGCATTCTAACAAGAAGAGCGCTTCTTAAGTTTGTTAATCGTTATTTGCATGAGTCATCAGTTAGACAGTCTTAAGCATTTATCCCGGTACTATTACCGGGATTTTTACATATGGGGATGAATAAAATGAAATCGCTAACAAATCAAATCACATTAAGTATTCAAAACAAGGAGACCAATCGACCATTCGTACTTGGAGCCATTATTATTGGAATGTTCATGGCCGCGATCGAAGGAACAATCGTTTCAACAGCGATGCCTGGTATTGTGAGCGACCTTGGCGGATTCTCGACGTTTAGCTGGGTTTTCTCAGCTTATTTATTAATGTCTGCGATTACGGTCCTTATCTTCGGTAAACTTTCAGATCTCTTTGGTAGGAAGCCGATCTATTCGATCGGTATTGTCATTTTTTTAATAGGATCTTTATTGTGTGGATTTGCGGAATCGATGGAGGCACTTATCCTTTTCAGGCTTATTCAAGGTATTGGAGCAGGAGCCGTACAACCAATAGCGCTTACGATTGTAGGCGATATGTATTCGATGGAGGAGCGGGCAAAGATTCAAGGGTATCTTGCTAGCGTGTGGGGAATATCTGCAATTGCAGGCCCGGCTCTAGGCGGTATTTTTGTTCAGTACATTGATTGGTCATGGGTATTTTGGATGAACATTCCTCTCGGAGTTCTATCGTTAGTTGGCATTGTTCTCTTGCTTCATGAATCGATTGATAAAGAACGAAAATCGATTGATTACTCTGGGGCCATCCTTTTGCTTGTTTCGATCAGTGCATTGATGGTCGTCTTGATCGAAGGAGGCGTTCACTGGAAGTGGACTTCCTTACCTATCCTCACCCTTCTAAGTACATCATTCGTAGCTATGGCGATCTTTTTTAGAGTCGAACTTAAAGCGAAAGAGCCGCTAATGCCTCTTGGTATATGGCGCGATCCGGTTATCGCCATATCGAATTCAGTAACGTTTACGACGGGCATGATTTTGATTGGGGTTTCTAGCTTTCTTCCAACTTTTGTTCAGGGAGTAATGGAGAAATCTCCTATTGTAGCAGGATTTACGCTTACGACGATGTCGATCGGATGGCCGATTGCGTCTACTATAGCAGGGAAACTCGTCATAAAAATCGGATTTAGGATTACATCAGTCCTTGGAGGAATTTCACTTATTAGCGGTTCAGTGATCTATCTGTTGATGACGCCAGCATTAGGACCCATCTTTGCAGGTTTTGGTTCATTCCTTATTGGTGTTGGAATGGGGTTAACGTCTACAACATTTATTGTTGCCATCCAAAGCTCAGTTTCCTGGAAGCAGCGAGGAATTGCGACAGCTTCAAATATGTTTATGCGAACGCTTGGAAGTGCAGTCGGTGCTGCGCTACTTGGCGGTATTTTAAACAGCCGCCTTCAACAATATTTAACGAACCGCTCTTCGGGAGAAGGTGTGAATCTTAATACAGCCAATCAATTACTTGATGAAACAAAGCGTAACAGTCTTGATCCTTCTGTTCTTGATTTGTTGCAGAACGGACTCACAACCTCTTTAAAATGGGTGTATGGAGGAGTTGCAGTCATGGCACTCTTAAGCTTTCTGCTAGTACTCTTTATTCCAAAGCCTGATAAGAAACAAAGCCCGGCTCGCTCATAAGCCGGGTTTTCCTATACGTGAAATGAATTCAATCCGGTTTTGAAAAGGATCATAAAAGCTAAAACGCTGGTATCCTTCAATTGGTTTCTCCTTCTGTATCGGGATGTGGTGTTTTTCTAAATGTGCCTTCGCTTCTAATAGATTATGAATTTCAAAAGCAGGATGTCTTTTCCCTGGAGCAATAGTACTTTCGGTCCCAACGTGTAATTCGATGTCTGCAGCCCTTAACCAGAAGCCGCCGTTTTTTCTTAAAACAGCCGGTTTTTCGATTTCTTCAAAGCCAAGTATCCCTATATAGAAATTCCTCGCAATTTCCTCCTGGTCGATGGGTATACAAATTTGAATATGGTGGAGACGAATATAATCGATAACCATGTTAATCACTCCTAAAATTGTGTTTTAAATAAGCTGTAGCATACTTGTAAAATCAACAAAATGGTCATGGAGCGAAGCAACCAGTTTATTTGCACAAGAGAAAGTTTATTGGCCATTCGAACAGAAATTTGTGCTCCAGTGATAGAGCCAGCCGCAAGTGGGAGCGCGATCGCCATGTTAAGGTGACCACTAAGTGAATAGACCATGACAGCCCCTGTACAACTTAAGAAGGTATTAAATCGTGTTAGACCTATTGAAGCAAGGTAGGAGATGCCGCTGTGACGAAATAAGTGCATTTGAAGTGTCGCCTGTCCAGGGCCGAACGTACCATCATACCATCCAATTAGACCAACGAACGGGAGTGCTTTGGTAGGAACCTTAAGTGATAAATGAATGGATTCCTTCTTTTTCATAAATGATAATGTTAAGGCAACAAGAAGCATACCTCCGGCGAATAGTTGAAGTGCTTGTTGTGATAGTGACGAGGCAAATAATCCACCGAGGACGCCGCCAGTTAAAGCGATAGGTCCTGTTTTCAGTGCTTCTTTCATAGAGAGTTCTTTCCTCTTTAATAAAACAAAAAAGCTAGAAAATGAACTAAGCATATTTGAAAACTTGTTTGCTGAAATAATTGAATGAATGGGAAGACCGAGTAACATCATCGAGGGAAAGTTAATAAGTCCTCCGCTGCCAGACAAGGTGCCAACAAATGTGGCAATAAGACCAATGCCAAATAAGAAAAGCCATTCCATATGATCATCTCCATCAAAAATATCTCATGTCATAGTATAGTCTTCTTTAATCCATAATGAAATTAGATTATAATGATGAATTACAATAAGATTTCCTTATGATGAAATGAAGAGTTATAAGAAAAGGGGGCCATTTAATGAGCTCAGAATATCAGGTTCTTTCGATCTTAGCAGAGGAAGCGAATATGCGAAGAGCGGCTGAGCGACTTTATGTATCTCAGCCGGCGCTAAGTCAACGCCTTCAATCGATCGAAAAGGCATGGGGGGTACCGATTTTCCTTCGTTCTCAAAAAGGATTAACGATTACACCTGCGGGTGAACGGATTATCGCTTTTGCTAATGATACGATTCGTAGAGAAGAAAAAGTATTTGAAGCATTAACAGCGCTAAGCTCAGAAGTTCATGGAACGCTGAAACTAGCGGTAGCATCTATTATCGGACAATACTGGCTTCCAGCGGTGCTAAAGAAATTTGTTGAGCACTATCCCAGTGTCAAAATATCCCTAGTTACAGGATGGAGTAGTGACATATTACGGTACTTGTACGAAGATGATATTCATATTGGAATTATTCGTGGGAAGCCCGATTGGAGAGGGAGAAGTCAGTATTTGATTTCAGATGAGCTCTATTTGGTCGATACGTCCATTAAATCAATGGAAGAATTGCGAGAAACAGAAAAACCATTTATTCAATTTAAAAGTGACTCTACTTATTTTCAAGAAATACAGGAGTGGTGGCAAACCCAATCATTTGCGCCTCCAAAGAAAACAATTGTCGTTGATCAAATCGAAACGTGTAAACAAATGGCGCTAAATGGGATTGGCTACGCTATCTTACCTTCCATCAGCATTACGGAGAATGATAAAGAATATTTTCGGATTCCACTTAAGGACGGTGAAGGGTTGCCATTAAAGCGTGATACGTGGTTATTAACAAATGATACCGCGATGCAATTGAAGCAGGTTCAGAAGTTTGTAGAATTGTTAAGTGAATAGCCTGTAAGATTAGACTTCACGTGATCGATCATGTACGATAAAATGAGTAACATGCTGTGCTTGTATGAGCATGATGAACAAAGGAGGAAATACACCATGAAAATGATGGATGCAAACGAAATTATTAGCTTTATTCAAAACAGTGAGAAATCTACTCCTGTGAAAGTACATATTAAGGGGAACCTTGAGGGAATCGACTTTGGTAGTAACACGAAGTCATTCATTACAGGGAACACTGGTGTTCTTTTTGGTGAGTGGAAAGACATTAAGAAAGCACTTGAGTCTGAAGCTTCCAATATTGAAGATTATGTAGTAGAAAATGATCGTCGTAATTCAGCTATTCCAATGCTTGACCTTAAAGGAATTCAAGCGCGAATCGAGCCGGGCGCTGTTATTCGTGATCAAGTTGAAATTGGCAATAATGCTGTTATTATGATGGGTGCGATGATCAATATCGGATCTGTTGTAGGGGAAGGAACTATGATCGACATGAACGTTGTTCTGGGTGGACGTGCAACTGTCGGTAAGAACTGTCATATTGGCGCAGGTTCTGTTCTTGCAGGCGTTATTGAGCCACCTTCTGCTAGCCCTGTTGTCATTGAAGACGACGTTGTGATTGGTGCGAACGCAGTCGTTCTAGAAGGCGTGAAAGTAGGAAAAGGATCTGTTGTAGCGGCTGGCGCTATTGTGACCGAAGATGTTCCTGAGTACACACTAGTTGCAGGAACTCCAGCACGTGTTCTTAAGAAAATTGATGATCAAACTCGTTCAAAAACAGAAATCAAAAAAGAGCTTCGTCAGCTTCAAAACGATTAATTCTAATGGATATCAAAACCGTACGAAGGGACCTGCATCGCATTCCTGAAATTGGCTTTCAGGAAGTGAAAACGCAAGGTTTTCTTCTTCAGTTTATAGAAAAACTCCCACAGGACCGTCTCCAGGTGAAAACCTGGAGAACGGGTATCCTTGTATTTGTAAATGGAGAAAGTCCTTCAAAAACAATTGGATATCGGACAGATATCGATGGTTTACCGATCAAAGAAGAGACCGGGTATGATTTTCAGTCTGAGCATGAAGGGTTCATGCATGCATGCGGACACGATCTTCATATGACGATTGCTCTTTCCGTTCTTGAGTACTATTCAACTCATTCCGTAAAAGACAATTTGCTGTTTGTCTTCCAACCTGCAGAAGAAGGTCCTGGTGGCGCTTTACCAATGCTTCAAAGTGATGAATTCAAAGCATGGAAGCCGGATCAAATGATTGCGTTACATATTGCACCTGAGTACCCCGTAGGTACAATTGCCACACGCCCAGGATTGCTCTTTGCTAATACTTCTGAGTTATTCATTGATTTAGAAGGAAAGGGTGGTCACGCGGCGTATCCTCACCATACACGTGATATGGTTGTTGCCGCTAGCCATCTCGTTACTCAGTTCCAATCTATTGTAGCGAGAAATGTAGATCCTCTTGATTCAGCTGTGGTAACGGTAGGAAAAATTGACGGAGGCACGAAGCAAAACATCATTGCCGAAAAGGCCAGGTTAGAAGGTACAATCCGTACTTTATCTGCCGATTCTATGTCTCAAGTTAAGCACCGTATTGAAGCTATAGTAAAAGGCATCGAGGCATCATTTGAATGTGTTGCTTCTATTGATTATGGCTCTAATTATTACCAGGTGACGAACAATGCAAAGTTAGTACAATCTTTCATGGAAGAAACGAGAAAACTCCAAGATGTCAACGTAGTTGAATGTCGAGAAGCGATGACTGGTGAGGATTTCGGGTACTTTCTAAAAGAGATTCCTGGATTTATGTTCTGGCTTGGAGTGAATTCTCCATCCGGTTTGCATACATCTACACTGAAACCTGATGAGTCTGCGATTGAAACGGCGTATCTTGCGCTAACTTCTTATTTAAATAAGGTTGCAAACTAAAAAACAATAGCCCTCAGGCATATGCCTGAGGGCTATTGTTTTTTAGTTTGATATATTACCTGAGTTTTTCTCTTATGAATGCTAGACGTATAATTCATAAAACGGTGGTCAAAATAATAGAGTTAGAAACTACATATTAATAAGGAGCGAGTGAAATGAAACGAATTGCTGTAGAAGATACGCTATCTGATGTAGCTCAAGCTTTGCAAGCGAAAGGGTATGAGGTTGTATCCTTGAAACAAGAAAGTGATGCAAATGGTTGTGACTGTTGTGTTGTATCTGGTCAAGATCAAAATGTGATGGGCATGCAAAATGCAAGCACGAATGGGGCGGTTATAAACGCAGATGGGATGACAGCTGATCAAGTATGTCAGCAGGTGGATAGTCGTTATCAATAAAAAAATGAACCTCTACCTAGGTAGAGGTTCATTTTTTTTAGCTATTGTTATTCTTTTTGACCCAGTTTCCATTATCATTCTTTTCGTATTTTTCTTCCACAGCGCTCCAAGCTACTTTAAAAGCCGTTTTCTCAGAATCATATTGATCAGATGCGGAGTTGAATGCTTCTTTAAAGATATCCTGTGCGTGTGAAGGCAAGTTGTCTTTTACTTGATCTGGCAACTCGCTTTTAGAATTGTAAGGCAATATGATCACACTCCTTTGAAAGGTCTGTGATATCTTTACCCAATAAAAGGAAGGGACAAACGCTTATTGTTCTTTCTTTTCAATGAATACTTGATGCGGGAATGGGATTTCAATGCCATTTGCATCAAGAGCTTCTTTAATTTCTTTCCGAAGCTGACGCTCAACGCCCCATTGTTCCATGTTCTGAGTGCGGCATAGAACGCGAAGAACGACATCTGAAGAACCAAGACCTTGAACGCCTAGAACATCTGGTCCTTCGACGACAGCTTCATTTGTAGCCGCAACGTTGTCACACACTTTCTGAATCACGCGGATCGCTTCGTCAATATTGTCATCATAAGAAATACCAATATCAACAAGAGCGCGCATATTACCACGTGAATGGTTGCTTAATGAGCTAATTTCGCGGTTTGGTACATAATTCAATGTCCCATCAAACGAACGAATGTGGGTTGTGCGAAGGCCAACTTCTTCTACGATTCCTCCAAAGCCGCCAGCAGTTACGTAATCGCCAACGTCCATTTGTTTTTCTAGAAGGATAAAGAAGCCTGTCACCACATCACTTACGAGACCCTGGGCTCCAAAGCCGACAGCGAGACCAATAATACCTGCACCAGCGATTAGCGCTTTAATATCAAAGCCAAAGGTTTCAAAGATGATCGCAACAACCATGAAGAGTAGAATGTACGTATAAATACTTTTTGATAAATTTTTTAACGTATTTGCTCTCCCTGGACTCATGTTCTGCTTCTCTGATACTTGAGTAAAGGTTCTTTCGATGAAACGATTTCCGATTGCTTTTACAATTGCATAAATGATTAGGATAGCGATTAGCTTAAGGATAATTAAGCCAGTATCCATTAAGAAACCTTCCCAATTAATGTTGTCAACAAAGTTCAATAGACTTCCTCCTTTAATTCTCACTACATTATGTAGGATTAGCACTCGGTCAAATTATAGCGAAAATTGTCATGATAATTCAAGTGAAGTGTTAAGACGAGACGAATGAAATGATTTTCGCTATACTAAAGTTACCCTGTTTAGTGAGGGGTAAACGTGGGTACGATAGTGGAGGAAGGTCATTAACCCACATTAAATTAATTATTATTTAACATTGACTAAAAATAACTCATGTACTATAATGTCATTTGTGGGCGAAAGCCGCAGGATATTTTCTAGGAGGGATTTACACATGGTAGAACGCATGGTAGGAAAACAAGCACCTCGCTTCGAAATGGAAGCAGTTATGACAAACAAAGAATTTGGCAAAGTAAGCCTTGAAGAAAATATGAAGAACGATAAATGGACAGTCCTTTTCTTTTATCCAATGGACTTCACATTCGTATGCCCAACTGAAATTACAGCACTAAGCGATCGTTTCGAAGAATTCGACGATCTTGATGCAGAAGTAATCGGAGTATCTACTGATACAATCCATACACACCTTGCATGGATCAACACAGACCGCAACGACAATGGTCTTGGTGACCTTAACTATGCACTTGCTGCAGATACAAATCACAAAGTTTCTAAAGACTACGGCGTATTTATTGAAGATGAAGGTGTTGCACTTCGCGGCCTATTCATCATCAATCCTGAAGGCGAACTTCAGTACTCTGTTGTTAACCACAATAACATTGGCCGTGACGTAGATGAAACACTACGTGTACTTCAAGCATTACAAACTGGTGGACTTTGCCCGGCTAACTGGAAGCCAGGTCAAGAAACACTTAAATAAGATAAAAACAACCTACCCCAGGGAGCACTGCTCTCTGGGGTTTTTTGTATGGTTTATTTTAGCTAATCACTCGAATGTTCCCTACGAATTTAAGTTGTGTGCTTGAAAAGATTGCTGCAAGAACTGTTCAGCAGAATGATAGCAAATATTTTCTCGATCTAAGGAGGAATACCCCCTATTTAAATAATTCCGAATTTTAGGCCTAATAGGTGGTTATTTATTTCGAATTCCGATATATTATGTATATTGTCACTATTTTTTTAATGACTATTTACTGGCTGAAGGTGGTGTTGGAATGGAAACGTTTAAAAGATTGAAAGATTTTTATTGGCCATACAAAAAGCTTTTTCTATGGTCCGTATTTTCCCTTATTTTTGTCACGGGTATCACAGTCCTTTATCCTATGCTTCTTCAATTTACAATTGATGATGTCATTCTAAAGCAAGAATACAAATGGGTACCATATCTTGCATTTGGTTTCATAGGAATCATGATTGTAAAAGGGACTGCTACGTTTTTCCAACAATATCTAGGGGACTTGTTCGGAGTCACAGCAGTGTATCGACTTCGAGAGGAGCTTTACAAAAAACTTCAATATTTACCTTTTCGTTATTATGATAACGCGAAAACAGGGGATCTAATGTCACGCTTAACGGCTGACGTGGAAGGGTTCCGGTTTTTCTTATCATTTGGATTCGCACAAGTGATCAACTTTGTTCTTATCGTAAGTTTTAGTTTGATCGTGATGTTTGGATACTCTATTCCGCTTGCGTTAGTTACGCTTGGAATGCTCCCATTTCTCGCGATTGTAGTTTATCGATTCGATAAGAGAGTTCACCCTGCGTTTAGAGGAATTCGTAAATCAATGGCGCGGTTGAATACGAAAGTTCAAGAGAATATTAGTGGCATTAATACGGTGAAGTCATTATCAAGAGAAGATTTTGAAATCAATAAGTTTGTTGATAGCAATACGGACTATCGTGATAACTACTTAACAACATCGTACATTTGGGCTAAATTTTTCCCGCTCATGGAGTTTATCGGGAATTTATGTGTTGTTTTCTTGCTTTCATATGGCGGATATCTTGTGTTTCAAAACCAGCTTAAACCTGGTGAATTAGTGGCTTTCTTTAGTCTTGTCTGGTATATAATCTGGCCAATCATGAATCTTGGATTCGTCATCAACACGTTTTCTCAATCCAAAGCATCTGGAGAACGTTTACTTGAAATTTTAGATGAACCTGAAGATATTTATGATCGGGATGGCGCGTTGGACGTTGAACGTCTTGAAGGAAACGTATCATTTAAGAATGTCACACACAAGTATGCTTCTGATGATGACGAAGCATTAAAGAATATTTCGTTTAATGCTCCAAAAGGCACAACGATTGGTTTACTTGGGGCTACGGGAGCAGGTAAAACAACGATCACCCAATTGATTGCAAGATTTTATGAACCTAACGAAGGCGAAGTAGTAATCGATGGACGGAATATTAAAGAGTATACAGTGAAATCGCTTCGAAAAAATATTGGTGTGGTACTGCAGGAGACGTTTTTGTTCTCGTCTACTATACGAGATAATATTGCTTATGGTGATCCCGATATCTCTTTTGAAGCCATACAGGATGCGGCAAAAAGAGCGCAGGCGCATGAATTTATCATGGAAATGAGAGATGGATATGACACCGTACTAGGCGAACGTGGAATGGGGCTATCTGGCGGGCAAAAGCAGCGTATTGCCATTGCTCGAGCCATCCTAACAGATCCTAGTATTCTAATCCTTGACGATGCTACAAGCGCAGTTGATATGCAAACGGAAGTGAAAATCCAAAAAGCATTTGAAGAGGTTATGAAAGGAAGAACAACGTTCATTATTGCACACAGAATTTCTTCATTGAAACATGCAGATGAAATAATCGTGTTAAATGAGGGTGAGGTTGTAGAACGAGGAAAACATCAAGAACTCATTGATCAAAACGGCTATTACCGAAATATTTATGATATACAATATCAAGATCGCAAAGAGATCATGGCCAGACAAACTGGTTGAAGTGGGGTGAAGGGTTGAAACAAAATCGTAGAGAAAGGTTCCATTACTCTCAAGATACGGCAATTGAAAAACAGTTCAATTGGAAACAAATGTCGCGCTTGCTTGAATACATGGAGCCTTACAAGAAGAGTTTGTTGCCAAAAGCAATCATTTCAATGTTGTTGGCAACGGCTGTTAGATTAATTGTACCCATATTTATTGGGGTATTACTATTTGACCATGCGATCAAAAATCGTGATCAAACATTACTTATTCAATTAATTATTGGCATAGCTGGATTGTATTTGATTTCTTGGATTGCCAATTCATATCGAATAAAATGGACAAATGAGCTTGGACAATACATTATTTACGACATTAGACAAGGGTTGTTTAAGCATATTCAGCGCTTGTCGCATGGATTTTTTGATAAACGATCGGCAGGTTCTATTCTTGTCAGGGTAATTAATGATGTGAATTCTATGCAGGAGTTATTTACGAATGGCGTTATTAATCTCCTCATGGATATTGTTCTATTGTTAGGAATCCTTGTCATTATGTTTGTCTTAAGTCCTCAGTTAACACTTGCTATTATGATTATTTTACCGCTCATGTTTCTCATTTCTACGAGCTTGCGAAAACGCATTCGTCGTTCCTGGCAACAAGTTCGTATTAAACAAGCCAAGCTGAATTCCCATTTGAATGAAAGTATTCAAGGAATTCGAGTGACTCAATCGTATACGCAGGAAAAAGGAAATATGGAATTTTTTCAGGGCGTTAATCATGAAAACTATGCTAGTTGGAAAGACGCGACTCAGAAGAGTGCAATTTTCAGACCTTTTGTTGAAATGTCTAATGCCATTGGTACAGCCATATTAATTTGGTTCGGGGTTTACCTTATTCAAAATGGAATGGACTACGGAGTATTTGTTACGTTTGCTTTCTACTTAGGAATGTTCTGGGAACCAATCTCTCGACTTGGTCAAGTGTATAATCAGCTTCTCGTCGCGATGGCTTCGTCTGAGAGAATCTTCGAATTTCTTGATGAACAACCGAATGTACCAGAAAAGGAAAATGCGAAAGAGCTTAAGGAAATGAAGGGCGAAATCACATTTGAAAATGTTGAATTCTCATATGATGAAAGCCGCAAAGCTCTGCATGAAATGAGCTTAACAATGAAAGCTGGTGACACCGTTGCGCTTGTAGGTCATACTGGATCAGGGAAATCAACAATCGCTAATCTGATAAGCCGATTCTATGATCCTACAAGTGGAACAGTTCGAATTGATGGAACGGACCTTAAAGACGTTAAACTCGATAGCTTACGTGAGAAAGTCAGTGTCGTTTTGCAAGATACGTTCATTTTTTCAGGTACCATTATTGAAAACATTCGATTTGGACGTCCGGACGCTAGCGATGAAGAAGTGAAGGAAGCAGCTAAAGCAGTAGGAGCTGATCCTTTTATACAGCGCTTGAGTGACGGCTATGAAACAGAGGTAGAAGAAAGAGGTAACGTTCTATCAGTAGGTGAAAGGCAACTATTATCGTTTGCGAGAGCACTTCTTGCGGATCCTCGAATATTGATTTTAGATGAGGCAACAGCAAGTATAGATACAGAGACAGAGCTGAAAATACAGAAGGCGCTAAATGTTGTATTGGAAGGCCGGACGGCAATCATGATCGCTCACAGGCTTTCAACGATTCGTGAGGCAGATAATATTATTGTTCTCGACCACGGACGCATATTGGAACAAGGAAATCATACTGAGCTTATGCGTAAAGGTGGAACGTATTATGAGCTTGTTAAATCACAA
Organism: Anaerobacillus sp. 1_MG-2023; assembly: GCF_030547345.1. Classification (NCBI taxonomy): domain Bacteria; kingdom Bacillati; phylum Bacillota; class Bacilli; order Caryophanales; family Bacillaceae; genus Anaerobacillus; species Anaerobacillus sp. 1_MG-2023. The sequence continues at coordinate 139,406 of NZ_JAUORD010000011.1, forward strand.
TTCAATATGATGGACGCTGTATAGAAAGAAGCCAAGTAGGCTTCTTTTTTTTGCCCATTAATATCAATCAGACATTTAATGGAGGTAAAACGAAAAAAATACAGAAGTTAATCTAAATGTGAACAGAATATTAACAAGAAAAAAAGTTTCGGAATTATACAGTTTGTGATACTTGTCACAATCTCATGAATGAGCCATAATAAAAGTGTAATTCAAAGGTACAATCGTTTTTATTGTGAATGATAAGGGAAGTTGAGTAACAGATGATATGAAATTGGAACAAAGGGGATGAATAATTTGGAACTAGATTCAGCGACTCTAAGTCGTCTATTAACAAGTCTAACGTTAGGTTTTCATATTATTTTTGCTACGTTAGGTGTTGGTGTCCCATTATTAATTAGCCTTGCTGAATGGATAGGGATTAAACGGAACGACCCTTATTACACATTGCTAGCGCGCCGCTGGGCTAGAGGGTTCGTCGTTACCGTTGCTGTCGGTGTTGTAACTGGTACAGCGATAGGTCTGCAATTATCACTTTTATGGCCGAATTTCATGCAGTTAGCAGGACAGGTCATTAGTTTACCGTTATTCCTTGAAACGTTCGCTTTCTTCTTTGAAGCTATTTTTCTTGGAATTTATCTTTATACGTGGGATCGATTCAAAAAACCGATCTATCACTGGTTTATATCGATTCCAGTTGTGATTGGCTCTACACTGTCTGCTTTCTTTATTTCCACTGTAAATGCTTTTATGAACTCTCCGCAGGGATTTGATATAGTTGATGGTGTATTAACAAATATTGAACCACTCGCAGCGATGTTCAACCCAGCAACACCAACGAAAGTAGGCCACGTGGTCATGTCCGCATACCTCACTTCTGCTATTGTACTAGCTGCTATAACGGCATTTAAAATGCTTAAGGGTAAGCGTAGTACTTATTATAGGAAAGCTCTAAAGCTTACTATGACCGCAGGATTTATCTTTGCGATTGGGACGGCCGTGATTGGTGACTTTTCTGGTAAATTTTTAGCTGAATATCAACCAAGTAAGCTTGCAGCCGCAGAATGGCACTTTGAAACATCAGAAAATGCAGATCTTGTCGTGGGCGGATTTCTAGATAAAGAAACGGATGAAGTAAAATATGGGCTAGTATTACCGAACTTCTTAAGTATCCTTGCTCATGGTAATCCAAATGCGGAAGTAATGGGACTTGATCAAGTACCTGAAGATGAAGTGCCACCATTATTCATTCATTACCTTTTTGACGGGATGGTCGGAATCGGAATGTTTCTCGCTGCTTTAACCTTTTTCTACGTGATTGCGCTAAGGTTAAAACGATTTAACACGGAAAATAAATGGTTTTTACGGTTAATTGTTTTGGCGGGGCCACTCTCAGTCCTTGCGATTGAATTTGGATGGATTTTCTCAGAAGTAGGTCGCCAGCCATGGATCTTATGGGATATTCTCAGAACAGGACAAGCTGCAACAACTGCGGACAGCGTCGGATGGATGTTTATCTTATTCCTTCTTCTTTACATTGTTCTTGGAACGCTTACTGTTACTGTCCTTAAGAAAATGTTCAATACTAATCCAGCTGAAAATGAACTTGAGGAAATCGCTAAATTGAAATAATTGCTTCGATTGAGAGGGGTGAAATAATGGACATTCAGTTAGTAGGAATAACGGTGTTATGGGTTTTTCTATATGGGTATTTGATCACAGCCTCCATAGATTTCGGGGCAGGATTCTTTGCCTATTATGGAGAACTCTCAGGAAAAGATCATATTATAAATAAAATTATTAGTCGTTATTTATCCCCAGTGTGGGAAGTGACGAATGTGTTCTTTGTTTTCTTTTTTGTTGGTTTAGTAGGTTTTTTCCCTGATACTGCCTATTATTATGGAACCGCGTTGCTTGTTCCAGGTAGTATCGCGATCATACTACTAGCCATCCGAGGCTCGTTCTATGCCTTTGGAAATTACGGCGCCAAGAAAAGCAGAGTCTATACTTTTTTATATGGAGTGACAGGATTACTAATACCTGCTTCTCTGTCCACAGCGTTAACTCTATCAGAAGGTGGATTTATTGAAGAGGTGAACGGTGAAGTTAAGTTTTTGGCAGGGGAATTATTTTCAAGCTTTTATTCTTGGTCAGTCGTGCTCTTAGCGATCGTGTCGGTTCTATTTATTAGCGCCGCCTTTCTAACCTATTATGCTAGTCGAGCGAATGACCAACCTGCACTTGAGCTTTTAAGAAAATATGCACTGTTCTGGAGCGCTCCAACCATTTTATCTAGTATTCTTGTGTTCGTAGCTCTTCAGCAGCATAATCCAGTTCACTTTGAGCGAATTCTTGATTATGCCTGGTTCTTTATCGCATCTCTTTTCTGTTTCCTAGTGGCAACATATCTCATTTTCAATCGGAAAAGATATGGTACGGCTTTTATCTTTGTTATGTTGCAATTCTTCTTCGCATTCTTTGGATACGGCGTATCACATTTACCGTGGATTTTATATGACTATATTACAATCTATTCAGGGTATACGAATGAAACGACGGGGATCTACCTAGTCTTCGCTTTTATTGCAGGACTTTTTCTCCTAGTTCCTTCTTTAATATTGCTGATGAGACTCTTTTTATTTGATGCAGAGTATGTCAAAGGGAATAAGAATAATAAGTCTTAGAGAGAATATTGACACTGATGATAAGAGTGGTAGGATAGTATTGATAGTGCGTCAGCATATTTGCTGGCGCGCGTTTCTTTCTGAATGAGTAGGAGGAGTGTGCGTTGAAAAAGCAGTTTGCCGTAATTGGACTCGGCCGTTTTGGAGGAAGCATTTGTAAGTCATTAAGTCAGCAGGGGATGGAAGTCCTCGCAATTGATATGGATGAAGATAAAGTGAATGAATTTTCTTCAGTGGCTACACATGCTGTGATCGCAGATTCAACAGATGAGAGTGTTCTAAAGAACCTCGGTATTCGAAACTTTGATCACGTTATCGTAGCGATCGGGGATAACATTCAATCAAGTATTTTAACAACTTTAATTCTAAAAGAGCTTGGCGTTAGCAAAATTACGGTTAAAGCACAAAATGATTATCACGAGAAGGTTTTGAATAAAATCGGTGCTGATAAGATTGTTCACCCGGAACGTGATATGGGTGTCCGAATTGCACACAGTATGGTCTCAAATAGCGTTTTAGACTATTTAGAGCTATCTGATGAACACAGCATTGTTGAGCTTATTGCTAATTCTAGAATGGATAATAAGACGATTATTGAACTTGATATTCGGGCGAAGTATGGTGCCAATATTGTCGCTATTAAAAAAGGTGATGAGATTATTGTATCTCCTCAAGCTGATCAGAAGATCTCCAAAGGAGACATTCTTATTGTAATAGGATCAGATCAGGACATTAATCGTCTTGAACGCCAAATTTTGAACCGAGATTAATGAATAACAAAAAAGAGCCTGTCGCAAAAGCGACAGGCTCTTTTGTATAATTAAATTTCCATAATGATCGGAAGGATCATAGGGCGACGTTTCGTTTTCTCGTAAAGGAATGGTGCAAGAGTATCTGTAATTTCATTTTTAATTTCAGACCATTGACTTGTACGCTTTTCCATGACGCCATTAAGATGTTTCGATAATAGCTCTTGAGCATCATTAATCAAATCACCAGATTCTCTCATATAAACAAATCCTCGTGAAATAATATCTGGACCTGAAAGAATCTTAAACTCTTTCATGTTAATGGAGACAACGACAATAACTAGACCTTCTTCAGAGAGAATTTTACGGTCTCTAAGAACAATGTTTCCAATATCCCCGATCCCTTTACCATCTACATAAACAGAGCCAGATGGAATCTTACCGCTAATCGAAGCTTCGTTCTCGCTAAGAGCAAGAACTTCACCATTATCCATAATAAAGGAATGGTCTTGTGGAATTCCGCAATCCTGAGCAAGCTTCGTATGCATCTTAAGCATGCGATACTCACCGTGAATTGGCATAAAGAATTTTGGCTTAATGAGACGAAGCATAAGCTTCTGCTCATCTTGACCACCGTGACCAGATGTGTGAATGTCACTTAGTTTATGGTGAATCACGTCAGCGCCTGCGCGAGAAAGCTGGTTAATGATTCTTGATACACTTACCTGGTTACCAGGGATAGGTGAAGAAGAGAAGACAACTGTATCTCCAGGAATGATTTGAATTTGACGATGCGTCGCATTCGCAATTCGAGATAGAGCAGCCATTGGCTCACCCTGACTTCCTGTACAAAGAATCGTCACTTTGTTTTCAGGTAGTCGATTAATTTGATTGGCATCAATGAACGTATCTTTAGGTGCATTAATATAGCCAAGTTCTTGTCCAATTGTAATGTTGGACTCCATACTACGACCAAATACAGCTACTTTACGTCCATTTTCGACAGCTGCTTCAACCACTTGCTGTAGGCGGTGAATATTGGATGCGAATGTTGCGAAAATAACGCGTCCGTCTACTTTTCTAAAGATATCTTGAATGGTTTCACCAACGCGACGCTCGGACATTGTGAATCCAGGAACTTCACTGTTTGTGCTGTCAGAAAGAAGAGCTAGAACGCCTTCTTTACCAATCTCAGCCATTTTTGTTAAGTTTGCTGGTTCACCGACTGGTGTGAAATCAAACTTAAAGTCTCCTGTATGAACAATGTTACCTGGAGGTGTTTTAACAACAACCCCAAAGGAATCCGGAATACTGTGTGTTGTTCTAAAGAACATAACAGAAGTCTTTCTAAATTTAATAATATCTTCTTCTGTAATTTCATTTAGGGATGCCCCACGTAGAAGGCCGTGCTCTTCAAGCTTATTTCTAATAAACCCTAAAGCAAGCTTTCCTCCGTAAATAGGAACATTGATTTCACGAAGTAAGTAGGGGATGCCGCCTATATGATCTTCGTGACCGTGCGTAATAAAGAGACCTTTAATCTTATCCTGATTTTTTACGAGATAAGAATAATCAGGAATTACGTAGTCAATTCCTAATAGTTCTTCCTCAGGAAACTTAATCCCCGCATCAACAAGAATAATCTCGTCTTGAAACTGAATACCGTACATGTTTTTACCGATTTCTCCGAGTCCACCTAAAGCGAAAACGGCGGTTTGATGATTTTTAACAAATTTCATAGTCTATACATTCTCCAATTCAAAGTGCTCTGATTTTTGCTCAAACTCTAAGAAGTCATCTTCCACGGTTTGAATAAATTCGATATTAATGTCACGTTCCTTAAGCTTGTAGCGAACTTCCCGTTCAGAAGCAGCCTCTACGTATAGGCTCATTGTTCGCTCTCTTACAGGAACCTCCTTTTTAGTGCCTTGATAAAATACCTTATAAATCATTCTAAATCTCTCCTTAACTCAGACAATTTGTGTGCATCTTCGTTTATTATATAGGAAATTGGTTTCTTTTTCATGTTTCTAACCACATTTCCATAAGAAATAGGAGAATTCGCATGAATTTATGTGCAATTTACGTTAATCAATGGAATACTTCGGTTGTGGAAATAGCACATTTCTCCAGGTTTTAATTAGTTTACGTTTCATTTTACGATACATTATGCTCACCCTTCCTTTTTTTGATAACTAAGCCTAGTATTTATCAACGCTGATTGAATTAATTTGGGAAAAGGTGGATGTCATAACCGAAGACACTTGATGCCATTTAATGTAACATAAGATAGTGGTATAGCATAAGGGATGATTAGCTTTACGTAAAACTATAAATACATAGGGCTATTTATACAAAATTACATACACAAAGGGGGTACCAATGAGACTTTATGCCGCACTTATTTCACTCAGCTTAATATGGGGCATGTCCTTCATGTTCATAAAATTAATAGTACCTATTGTAGGACCATGGGGAGTAGTGTTCTTTAGATGTTTGCTAGGTGCACTAGCTTTATTCATGTACTTACTGATCAGAAGGCGCCTTCAATGGATAAGAAAGGATCTACCCTGGGCGAGCCTTATCACGATTGGGGTAATGAATGCGCTCATTCCCTGGGGAATGATTGCATTAAGCGAAGAGCGAATTACAAGCAGTCTTGCTGCTACTCTTAATGCAACGACACCCCTTTTTACAAGCGTAATTGGTGCGCTTTTCTTCGGTAGAATTCTATTTCAAAAGCAATGGTCAGGAATTATCGTAGGGTTTATTGGAATTATCTTTCTCATTGATCTGGATATTCAGGAATTAGTGCAGGGAGATGTGTGGGGGATCTTACCTATGCTTATTGCAACAGGGTGCTATGGCTTTGCTTCCCAATTCACGAAAAAGAATTTGAAAGATGTGCCAGTTGATGTTTTGTCATTTATCACGCTTACGATTGGGGCAGTAGGCGGGGGGCTATTAATGGTCCTGTTTGGAGACGGAGGCATTGAGTTTACCTTCTTGCTACAACGTGATATTCTAATATCGCTTATTGGTCTAGGCGTGTTTGGCTCAGGTCTCGCTTATTTACTTTTCTATTATATGATTCAGAAGGGGAGTGCAGAGTTTGCCACTCTTGTAACATACCTTGTGCCAGTGACAGCTTTGATTTGGGGTAGTGTTTATTTAAATGAAGTAATTACGTTCCCTATGATCATTGGGCTGCTTTGTATTTTTATTGGTGTCTACATGTCAGGTAGGAAAGCAAATCGCGAAGTGAATTCTATAAAGAAGTCAGCTTGATTACTCGCATATTAAGGTTAGTGCTCATAGAAAAACTAGTGAAGATAGGTGAAAATAATGCACAATGAGAAAATTGTATTTTTTGATATCGATGGGACGCTTCTTGATCATAATAAACAAATCCCATCTTCAACACGAGAGTCCTTAAAAGCTTTAACCGAAAAAGGTGTCCATGTAGCGATTGCTACCGGAAGAGCTCCTTTTATGTTTGCAGATCTAAGAGAGAACCTTGGGATAGATACGTTTATTAGTTTTAATGGTCAGTATGTGAAACATCAAGAAAAGGTTGTTTTAACGAACCCTCTTAGTCGTGAAGAAATCTCTGTACTTGAAGAAGAAGCAAGGAGAAAGGGTCATCCAATGGTCTTTCTCGATCATGAAGCAATGATGAGTAATCACGATGAGCATCCACATATTATGAAAAGTATGGATGATCTTAAAATGCACTATCCTGGGTATGATCCTTCTTATTATCATTCGAGAGATATTTATCAGGCGCTATTGTTCTGTGAGAGTAAAGAAGAGAATGGATATCGCGATGCATATGGTAACCTTGATTTTATTCGCTGGCATGATTATTCAATGGATGTAATTCCTCCTGGTGGTTCAAAGGCAAGAGGCATTGAAGCTATGATCGACCATCTCGGTTTTAAACGTGAAAATACGTATGCTTTTGGAGATGCGTTGAACGATATAGAAATGTTGAAATTTGCAGGGACGGGTATAGCGATGGGAAATGGATATGATGAAGTGAAGGCAGTGGCTGATATAGTGACTGATGCAGTTGACCAAGATGGTATTCAACAAGGTCTTAAAAAAGTAGGACTACTATAATAGAAAGGGATCGCAATGATAATTGCGATCCCTTTATTAATACTTATTAAATTAGCTACCTAATGGAGAAAGTTCATTTGCCTCTTCATTATTAATTCGATCATAAAACATAACCCCGTCAAGATGGTCGATTTCATGTTGGACAACAATGGCAGGTAGTCCTTTTAATCTAAGCTTAAGAGGATTTCCTTCAGCGTCCACACCCTTTACGGTAATGCGTGCATAACGCGGTACTGCACCAGGAACTTCACGATCCACAGATAAGCACCCTTCGCCACCATCTAAATAGGTTTTTTCAACTGAATGGCTTATGATTTTAGGATTCAAAATTCCATAGCTGTATAAAGTGCCTCTTTGATCAGACACATGGACAGCAATCATCCGCTTACTAATGCCAATTTGTGGCGCTGCAATACCAATACCTGAGCGCAGTTCATATTCAAGTGCAGTTTCAGGATCCTGACTATTCTTAAGAAACTCAAGCATTTCTCTTAAAGTTTGTTTATCGTCTTCTGATGCAGGAAGATCAATCTCTTTCGCTTCTTTCTCAAGAATTGGATCTCCTTCTCTGCGAATATCTTTCATGGTTAACATATCATCATTCACTCCTATTCAAAAACGGTCATTCTAATATTAATTATATTCAACTTTATGAAGGGAATAAAGAAATTGCTCTGATTTAAGCAAACTTTTTGGAAAAGTTGATTTCCTTATTTCATCACCATTAAAATCTTACAATAGTGATAGTTTAGCACAACCCAACATAACTGAAAATCCTTTAAAATGGCAAGTCTTACTAACCTTAAATAATAAAGAAGATGAGCTAACAAGAAAGCATAGAGGAGCAGGCCCCTAACATAAAAGTCTAAAGCGATAAGTGTATTAACGGAAAGGGGTTCTGATAATTTTGGGGTGTTGTAAAAATGGAGTATTCTATTGAGAACTGTCTTGTGGTATAGTAATCAGTGATGTGAAATCAATTGGTATGAATTGGATATGTGGGGGGACTTTTTTTGCTACGTAAATATCGCTTGGGAATTATTTCTCTTTTTTTCTGTTTTCTTTTAATTGGTTTAGCGGGTTGTCAATTCGGTGGTAGTACAGAAGAAAAAATGTATGATCATTTAGAAGAAGCGGTCGCGCTTGAAGATCAGTTTAGGGAACAACAAGAACCGTTAGCTAAAGCAGAAAAAAAGGAACAAGAAATTTATGATGACATTGTTGCACTAAGTATGGATGAGTTCGATGAAGTCGAAAAGCTTTCAAAGGAAGCAGAAGAAAATACGGATAAAAGACTTGAGTACTTAAAAAAGGAAAAAGAAAGTATAGATGAAGCGTACAAAGAATTTGAAGAAATTAAAGATCTAACAGAAGACCTTGAAGGTGACGCTGCTAAAAAGGACGCTAAGATTCTTATTGAGACAATGGATAAGCGATATGAAGCTTATGAAAAGCTCAATAAAGAATATGAAGAAGCAGTGAAACAAGATAAGAAGCTCTACAGTTCACTTCAAGATAAAGAACTTACATTAGATCAGCTTCAGGAACAAATTAAGATTGTAAATGATCAGTACAGTAAAGTGTCTGAGCATAAAGAAGAGTTCAATAAATATACAACTGAGTTTAATGAAGCGAAAAAAGCATTTTACCAATCAGCTGAATTAGACGTAAACTACACAGAATAACCTAAGAACCGCTCAACTTGAGCGGTTCTTTTTGATCTTCTCCATTTCCTTAGTTTATAGCTCGATAAGGATAAATTAAGTTGAATGATCGTCCAACAACAAGGAAAAAAGGTAAATCGTTAGCAAAATGGACGACTTTAAATATAATCCCCCTAAATATTTACACTAGTACAGTGTGGGATTATGTAATGTAACAGTTTGGTTTTCATCTTTTAACACGCAATTATTAAATCAATTAATTGACTTGAAACTTACTGTATTGTAAACTTAAAAACGAACTTACTCATGAAGAGAAGCACTTCCTTAATCTTACTGATACAGACTATTATTCGCAGTAATACATAGCGCTAGGGATTATTTCTTCAGGATTAAGGGTATGACATTGAGTGTTGTCTTAAGTAATGCAATTTAATGAATGCTATTTGTCATTTAATAACGTTGAAATGGACATGCTAGTTATGTCTGTAAACTGAACGACCCACTCATAATTGCACTATTGCAATTCAATAATCTATCTCTTTATGAATGAAAGGATGAGGTGAAAGGTATGGGAACAAAAACCATCGAAAACATTGAAGGCCAATTCGAAATGTTCCAGATTCTAAATGAAAATGGCGAAATCGTGAACAAAGAAGCAATGCCTGAACTATCAGATGAGCAGCTTCAAGAACTAATGCGCCGCATGGTGTACACACGTATTCTTGATCAGCGTTCAATTTCTTTGAACCGTCAAGGACGTCTTGGCTTCTACGCACCAACTGCAGGACAAGAAGCTTCACAACTAGGAAGTCAGTTTGCACTTGATAAAGAGGACTGGATTCTTCCAGGTTACCGTGATGTTCCACAGATCATCTGGCACGGTCTTCCATTATATAAAGCATTCTTATTCTCTCGTGGTCACTTTGTAGGGAACCAGGCTGATGGCCTGAACGTGTTGAGCCCACAAATCATCATCGGTGCTCAAATTACACAAACTGCTGGTGTTGCACTTGGACTTAAGAAAAAAGGCAAGAAAAACGTAGCGATCACTTACACTGGTGACGGTGGTGCTTCACAAGGTGATTTCTATGAAGGAATGAACTTTGCAGGTGCATATGCTGCCCCAGCTATCTTTGTTGTGCAAAACAACCGTTTTGCAATCTCTGTTCCAGTTGAAAAGCAATCTGCAGCGAAAACAATCGCTCAAAAAGCAGTTGCGGCTGGTATCCAGGGTGTTCAAGTAGACGGCATGGACGTTCTTGCTGTTTATAAAGCAGTTACTGACGCTCGTGAACGCGCAATTAATGGCGAAGGTCCAACTCTAATTGAGACAATGACTTACCGCTATGGTCCACATACAATGGCTGGTGACGATCCAACTCGTTACCGCTCTGAAGATCTAGATAGCGAGTGGGAAAAGAAAGATCCAATCGTTCGTTTCCGCAAGTATCTTGAGAGCAAAAACCTTTGGTCTGAAGAGAAAGAAAACGAAGTAGTCGATAAAGCGAAGGAAGAAATCAAAGCTGCTATTAAAAAAGCAGATGGCACTCCTAAGCAAAAAGTGACGGATCTTATTTCTAACATGTACGAAGAGCTTCCACAGAACCTTCGTGAACAATACGAACAATATAGTGCAAAGGAGTCGAAGTAAGCTATGGCGCAAATGACAATGATTCAAGCAATCACTGATGCGATGCGTACGGAGTTGAAAAATGACGAGAACGTACTCGTATTCGGTGAGGACGTAGGTCAAAACGGCGGCGTTTTCCGTGCGACAGAAGGACTTCAAAAGGAATTTGGCGAAGATCGCGTATTCGATACTCCGCTTGCTGAATCAGGTATCGGTGGCATGTCTATCGGACTTGCACTTACTGGATTCCGTCCAGTGCCAGAAGTTCAGTTCTTTGGATTTGTATACGAAGTAATGGATGCTATTTCCGGTCAAATGGCTCGCCTTCGTTATCGTTCAGGCGGTTCTTTCCACGCGCCGATTACTGTTCGTTCACCATTTGGTGGCGGCGTTAAAACACCAGAACTTCACGCGGATAGCCTTGAAGGTCTAATGGCGCAACAGCCAGGGCTAAAAGTTGTTATCCCTTCAAACCCTTATGATGCAAAAGGACTTCTTATTTCTGCGATTCGTGATAACGATCCAGTTATTTTCCTTGAGCACATGAAGCTTTATCGTTCTTTCCGTCAGGAAGTTCCTGAAGAAGAATACACAATTGAAATTGGTAAAGCTGAAGTAAAACGTGAAGGTACTGACATCACAATCGTAACTTACGGTGCGATGGTTCAGGCTTCTCTTAAAGCTGCTGAAGAGCTTGAAAAGAACGACATTAGTGCAGAAGTAATCGACCTTCGTACGGTTAGCCCGCTCGATATCGATACAATTATTGCCTCTGTTGAAAAAACAAATCGTGCAATTGTTGTTCAAGAAGCTCAAAAGCAAGCAGGAATTGCAGCTAACGTTGTAGCAGAAATCAACGACCGCGCAATCCTAAGCCTTGAAGCACCAGTGCTTCGCGTAGCTGCACCTGATACTGTATTCGCATTCTCAGCTGCTGAAGATGTATGGCTTCCTGATCACACTGACATCATCGAAAAAGCTACACAAGTAGTTAATTTCTAATTAACTTTTTATAAAAAAACATGAAGTGAAGCCGCATTATGCGCTTCGCTTCAGATCTTATATGAGCAAAATTTTTCTACAATTAGGAGGCGAAGTCCCGTGGCATTTCAATTTAAGATGCCGGATATCGGTGAAGGTATCCATGAAGGCGAAATCGTAAAATGGTTTGTTAAATCCGGAGATGAAGTAAAAGAAGACGATATTCTTGCAGAAGTACAAAACGACAAAGCTGTTGTTGAAATCCCTTCTCCAGTAGACGGAACAGTTAAAGAAGTTCACGCTGAAGAAGGTGCAACTGTTATTGTTGGAGATGTAGTCATCACTTTCGACGCAGAAGGTTATGAAGATGCAGAAGAAGAACCAGCAGCTGAACAGCCGCAAGCTGAAGAAGAAGCTCCTAAAGCAGAAGCTAAATCAGAAGCGAAAGAAGACAGCGCTGGATCAAAACCACTTCCTGAAGACGACGAAGAAACAGACCCTACTAAACGCGTTATCGCTATGCCAGCAGTACGTAAGTATGCTCGTGAAAACGGCGTAAGCATTTCTAAAGTATCTGGTTCTGGTAAGAATGGTCGCGTTGTGAAAGAAGATATCGACACTCACTTGAATGGTGGAGGCGAAGCAGCTTCTGAAGCTCCAGCAGCGACAGAAGAAAAAGCTGAAGCGAAGCAAGAAGCTTCTACTACATCTGCACAGCCACAAGCATCTGCACAACCAGAAACTCGTGAGAAGATGAAAGGTATGCGTAAAGCAATTGCTAAAGCAATGGTTAACTCGAAGCATACTGCTCCACACGTAACTCACATGGATGAAATTGTTGTAACAGATCTTGTTGCTCACCGTAAGAAGTTCAAACAATATGCTGCAGACAAAGATGTGAAGCTAACTTACCTTCCATACGTTGTAAAAGCACTTGTTTCTGCACTTCGCGAATTCCCAATGTTGAATGCATCTATTGATGATTCTACTGACGAAATCGTACACAAGCATTACTACAACATCGGTATCGCTGCTAACACTGACGCTGGACTAGTTGTTCCAGTTGTGAAAGAAGCAGACCGTAAGCCACTTCTTAATGTTTCATCTGAAATTAATGAGTTGGCTAAAAAAGCTCGCGATGGTAAACTATCAGGGGACGATATGAAAGGTAGCACATGTACTATTTCTAACTTGGGTTCTGCTGGTGGTCAATGGTTTACCCCAATCATCAACAACCCGGATGCTGCTATTCTTGGTATTGGTCGTATTGAGGAGAAGCCAGTTGTTATCGACGGAGAAATCGTTGCTGCACCTGTTCTTGCTCTATCGATCAGCTACGACCACAGACTTATTGATGGCGTAACAGCACAACTTGCTCTTAACCACATCAAGCGTCTGTTGAACGATCCACAACTCTTAATGATGGAGGCGTAATAATATGGTAGTAGGAGATTTTCCAATCGAATTAGACACACTTGTAGTAGGAGCTGGACCAGGTGGATATGTTGCTGCAATCCGTGCAGCACAGCTTGGTCAGAAAGTTGCCATTGCTGACAAAGGAACTCTAGGCGGAGTTTGCTTAAACGTCGGCTGTATTCCTTCAAAAGCAATGATTAATGCATCTCATAAATATGAGTCTGCAAAGCATTCCGATGATATCGGAATCACTGCTGAGAACGTGAGCGTTGACATGAAGAAAGTTCAGGAGTGGAAGTCTTCTGTTGTTGACAAGCTTACTGGTGGCGTAGCAGGACTTATGAAATCAAATAAAGTTGATGTTATCAGTGGTGAAGTTTATTTCGTCGATAAGAACACAGTTCGTATCATGGACGAAAAGAACTCTCAAACGTATACATTCAACAACTGCATCATCGCAACAGGATCTCGCCCAATCGAACTTCCAAGCTTCAAATGGAGCAAGCGCGTTATTTCTTCAACTGGTGCACTTGCACTTGACGAAGTTCCTAAGAAAATGGTTGTTATCGGCGGAGGATACATCGGTATCGAACTTGGTACTGTGTACGCAAACTTTGGTACTGAAGTAACAATCCTTGAAGGTACGAAGCAAATTCTACCTGGATTCGAAAAACAAATGAGCTCTCTTGTTTCTCGTCGTCTTAAGAAGAAAGGTAATGTAGAAATCATTACTCAAGCTCTTGCACAAGGCGTTGAAGAAACAGAAGACGGCGTAACAGTAACAGCAGAAATCAAAGGTGAAACGCAGACGTTTGACGCTGATTATGTACTAGTTACAGTTGGTCGTAAGCCTAATACAAATGAAATCGGTCTTGAAGAACTTGGCGTTGAAATGACGGACAAAGGTCTTGTGAAGATTGATAAGCAGTGTCGTACAAACTTCGATAACATCTATGCTATTGGTGATATCGTAGAAGGTCCTGCACTTGCTCATAAAGCTTCTTACGAAGGTAAAGTAGCTGCAGAAGCGATCAGTGGTGAAAACTCTGTGATTGACTATCTTGCAATTCCTGCGGTTGTTTTCTCTGACCCAGAACTCGCTTCAGTTGGTTACACTGAACAAGAAGCAAAAGATCAAGGATTCGATGTGAAAGCATCTAAATTCCCATTCGGCGCTAACGGCCGTGCATTGTCTCTTAACGACAGTGAAGGATTCATGAAGCTTATCACTCGTAAAGAAGATGGCCTAGTGATCGGCGCTCAAATTGCTGGTCCTAACGCTTCTGATATGATTGCTGAGCTTGGTCTTGCAATCGAAGCTGGTATGACAGCTGAAGACATTGCGCTTACAATTCATGCTCACCCAACACTTGGAGAAATTACTATGGAAGCTGCTGAAGTAGCTCTAGGTACTCCAATTCACATTGGTTAATAATTAATATAAAAACTCCAGAGACAATAGTCTCTGGAGTTTTTATATGGAGAATGAGCAGACCGCTCATGATAATTTTATAATTCATTCAAGTTGATTCAATTGCTCTGATTAGTTAATAGAGGTTGGAAATGCACCACATTCATAAATATAACCGAATGGATTAGGTATGTTTAGTTTTCTTTATTTATTGGAAACTAAATATAGAAATGAAGCGATTAGGAGATGTACTTACACATACATTTGAGAATAGGACACTGTATCATACGGAGGTGCCGTTCCATGTATGGAAAAGTTATTTGCATTCAGCTTTTGATCTGGTTTGCTTTTTTTCAACTTGTTTATTATTCTCCTAGAGATCATATTGGATTTAAGATTATATTATTTTTAGTTTTTCTTTATCTTATTTGTACCATTTCTGTTCAAATGGTTAGAATAGGTAGAGAGCTTATCTATTTGATTACTTTTTCTTCTACTCTGGCATTCATTATTATCTATCTATACCATTTGATTTGATGGACGTATCTATTTAAAGATTAGGCTTTCTACGGTTGGTTATAGATTATAAACTAATTTCGATAACGTTCATTAATATAATAGTTAGAAGGTAAATGAAAAAGCGTCCTACCAAGAGGGTAGGACGCTTTTTGTGGTTTATGATTTTGGATCATCTTTCTTAGGTGGTCTAGGAGGTATTTTCTCTTGTTTGAAGGCTTTAATGAGAGAAATGACCATTCCTATTATAATGATAGCAAACGGGAATGCAGCGATGATAGAAGCCGTTTGAAGGGCTCCTAATCCTCCAGACCAAAGCAGAACTGCAGCAGCAGATGACTGAATCACACCCCAAGTTAATTTCACTTTGGTGGAAGGATTCATGCTACCGTTCGTCGTTTGCATTCCAAGGACGAATGTTGCTGAGTCAGCTGAAGTAATAAAGAATGTGCTGATTAGTAAAATGGCAATAATCGACATGGTTGTTCCAAGTGGATATTGCTCAAGTACAGCGAATAGCGCAACTTCCATACCTTGGTTATTGATAATGTCGTAAATACCTGTTCCTGCCATATCAAGTGAAATAGCTGACCCTCCAAATACGGAGAACCATAATCCACCAAAGATTGTCGGAACTAAAAGGACACCAAGAACAAATTCTCTGATCGTTCGACCTTTTGATACACGAGCAATAAATGTTCCAACGAATGGAGCCCAAGCAATCCACCATGCCCAATAGAAGATTGTCCAGCTCTGGATCCAAGACGACCCTTCAAAAGGTCTCATACGGAGACTCATACTTGGTAGGTTTTGAATGTAAGATCCAAGTGTAGATGTGAAGAGGTCCATAATAAAGTTTGTAGGTCCTGCGAATAACAGGAAGAACATGAGCAAGATCGCTAGCACAATGTTTGTATTACTTAAATACTTAATCCCTCTTGAAATCCCCGTTGAAGCAGAGATCATATAGAGGACAGTTACAATAAGAATAATGATTAACTGTGTTGTAAATGAATTTTCAATGCCTGTTAAATAGGAAATTCCTCCGCCTATTTGAGAAGCACCAAAGCCAAGTGACGTCGCGACACCAAATACAGTTGCAATGACAGCAATAACGTCGATAAGTTTACCAATTGGTCCATTTACACGTTCTCCAAGAATTGGATAGAAAATCGCACTGATTAAGCCTGGTGCACCTTTTCTAAATTTAAAGAATGCAAGTGCGAGAGCAACGACTGTGTAAATTCCCCACGGGTGAAGTCCCCAGTGGAAGAAGCTGTATTGAAAGGCTAGTCGCGCTGCTTCATCTGACTGACCAGCTGCCCCAGCTGGAGGATCATAGTAGTGGAACATCGGCTCTGCTACACCCCAGAATACAAGTCCAATCCCCATTCCGGCTGAAAAAAGCATAGCAAACCATGTAATTAGGTTATATTCAGGTACATCGGTTTCTTTACCAAGTCGAAGTCTTCCATACTTCGAAAAGATAAGATAAATAGCAAAAATAAGAAAGCCTGACGCTGCTAATAAATAAAACCATCCAAACTTCACTTGAAGAAAGCTTTGAAGGGAGCTTGTAGTCGAATCTAATGACTCAGGAGAAATCGTTCCCCAAGAAATAAAGATTAGAGACAGAAGTACAGAGATAATAAAGACTGCTGTAAGCTTATTCAAATTTCATCATCACCTTTCTAAATTAATTCCAAAAAATAGTACTGTCATCTGAAAGCACTTTTATACACAGGAAATAAAATGTATGTGTACTCAATGTTACCTGTCGTTACCAAAACTATGCAGGTAAGCGCCCTATTCCCTTTTATTAACAGGCTTCAGGACAAGTCAAGCAAAAGACACGTTGTCTAGTATATTTGTTGTTATAAACGTTGTAAAGGAAAAAACCATGTCAGAAAGGAAGTCGGAATAGTTGAAAAATAGATGGGTGGATAGTTGGTTATTTGTTACAATTTCCTCTTTATACTGTTCATTAATTCGTTTATGATGAAATGAGACTAGATAAGGGGAGAGAGAAATGACAAACACATTGAAATGGATGACATTAGCGCTTTTGCTTTTTGTAGCAGCGTGTTCTACAAATGCTGGTTCACAAGAAAATTCAGAAGCATCAACGAATGAAGCAAACAATAGTGAAGTTTCAAATGAGCAAGAGACAAACGAAGAAACAAATAAAGAAGAAACAGATTCAGACGCGACAAATAATGCTGAATCAGAGGATCAGAAAGAAGAAGAAGCTACTGCAGAAGTAGTAGAGCCTGAATATCGACTTAACGAAGCTTTTTGGGGTTTTGAACCGATAAATGATGCTCCTGCTGAAGCGGTTCTACTTACAATTGACGATGCTCCAGACACGAATGCAGTAGAAATGGCAAAAACATTAAAAGAACTAGATGCTCCTGCCATTTTCTTTATTAATGGTCATTTTATTGATACAGATGAAGAAAAAGCAAGGTTAAAAGAAATTTATGATATGGGCTTTGAAATAGGAAACCATACGATGACGCATGCTGATCTCAAAACATTATCAGAAGAAGAGCAAAAAGAAGAGATATTGAAGGTAAATGAAATGATCGAAGAAGTAATTGGAGAAAAGCCGAAATTCTTTAGAGCACCATTTGGATCTAATACTGACTTTTCGAAGTCATTAGCCGAAGAAGAAGGCATGCTCGTGATGAATTGGACATATGGGTATGACTGGGTGAAGGAATATCAAAGTGAAGATGCAATCAAAGACATTATGGTAAATTCACCGCTACTTCAAAATGGGGCAAACTTACTTATGCATGACCGTGATTGGACAGCTGCTGCCTTAGGAGATATTGTGAAAGGATTAAGAGATAAAGATTATAACTTAATTGACCCTGAAGAAATTGAACCTTTACAAAAATAAACAGCCATTTGGCTGTTTATTTTTTTACGTAATACATTGTTCTACCGTTAAAAAGAGTAAGATCGGCCTGTAATTTATTTGCAAGAAATTTACACAATTCATTCGCTTTCGCTTTATCACCGTGAGTGGATTGATCCGGTAGAACAATCTGAAGTTTGCTGTCTACTAAACCGATGATAATCATCCGATAATCACTATGTTTTCCTTTTAAATAAAACCAAATGTCTCTATCCACTTGTTCAATCATAGTGTAGGGGAAAGCAGACTCACTATAGGACCAAGAAAGTTGCTCTCCAGTTTTGGATGTTATGTCCGTGTAGTAGGAAAGTAAGCTTTTAATATGCTCAAGTGATAGTTCATCTTCCGTTTTTGGTTTTAAGTAAGCACTTTGAGGCATGATCATTCCTCCCATCGTCATATAATAAAGTGTACAGTGTAAATTGTATTCTGACAATTGGTCGTTCATCCACACATATTGGACACAAAAAGAATATAATGTGATATACAATATAGTGTTGACAAATCAATTGTGACACACTATTATGAAGTTAAGCGAAACGGAAGCGTTTTCAAAACTAACTTAAGGGGTGTTGAGAATGGGTATTATCATTTGCCAAACTTGCGAAAAAACAATTGATCACGTACATGAAGAGAAGGTAAGTACACTTTATAGCAGATGCCCGGAATGCAATAAAAAAGATAAAAAATAACGTATATAGCAAAGAAAGAGGCGGCCAATTGGCCGCCTCTTATTTAATGGCTTTATATTCTTTAATGACCCGAATGTGAACTAATTCGTCGTCTTCAGGCCCCTGAACCGGTAGTCCAGCTTCAATGTTTTCTTCGATATATGTTAAGTTTTCTTCTGTAATGATTTCACCTGGGATGAAGATTGGAATTCCGGGTGGATAAACCATCACAAATTCTGCAATGACCCGACCAGCCGATTCTTTAAATGGAATTACCTCTGTTTCAGAATAAAAAGCATCTCGAGGTGAAACAGCTAGAATCGGGATATCTGGAGCGTGAACATCAAACTTTTTAGTGATTGAACCTTCTGTCTCTTTGAAGGCTTCTACCATGTCTTTTAGAGCATGAACAAGAGCGCTGGTTGTTTCCTCGGTATCGCCAGGAGTTACAATACATAATAAGTTATACAAATCAGAAAGCTCTACTTCAAGGTTTGCTTCTTTTCGAAGCCAAACTTCAGCTTCATAGCCAGTAATTCCAAGGTCATGAACAGAAATGATTAATTTCGTAGGATCATAATCGTAAGTAGCGTTCGTTCCAAGGATTTCTTGCCCGACACAATATAGAGGAGAAATATCATTTATTTGCTTTCTCGCTTCTTCTGCAAGTTGTATGGAGCGTTCAATTAAATCATATCCATCCATGACCAATCTTTTTCTTGCAACGTCAAGAGAAGCAAGAAGGATATACGAAGTGGAAGTAGTTGTTAGCATGCTAATTATGGTTTGGACACGTTTTGCAGAAACAAGCCCTTCTTTTACATTAAGGACGGAACTTTGAGTCATTGATCCCCCCAATTTATGCACACTTGTAGCTGCCATATCTGCACCAGCTTGCATGGCTGAAACGGGCAGGCGCTCGTGGAAATGAATATGAACACCGTGAGCTTCATCAACTAATACTGGAACGTCATACTCATGAGAAATCGTGACGATCTCCTCAAGATTAGCGGATATACCAAAATAAGTGGGGTTTATCACAAGTACCCCTTTGGCGTCAGGATGCTGCTCTAATGCTTTTTTTACGGCTATGGGAGTAATGCCGTGTGAAATGCCAAGCTTAGGGTCAATTTCTGGGTGAATGAATACTGGTGTTGCACCTGAGAAAATGATTGCTGACATGACAGATTTATGAACATTTCTCGGTACAATTATTTTATCTCCAGGTGAACATACAGTCATAACCATTGTCATGATTGCTCCGCTTGTTCCTTGAATAGAGAAAAAGGTTGCGTCAGCGCCAAAAGCTTCAGCAGCTAGATCCTGTGCTTGCTTAATCATACCGTGTGGATGATGGAGGTCATCAAGTGGTTGAATGTTAATTAAATCAATTGACAGGGCGTTTTCGCCTATGAAAGAACGAAATTCAGGATCTATGCCAGCGCCCTTTTTGTGGCCAGGTATATGAAATTGAATAGGGTTTTTGTTAGCGTGGTTTACTAAACCAGTGAACAATGGTGTTTCGCGTTGTTGCAAATCCAGCACCTCTTTATTTATACTTTGGTTAAATGAATAACGATGTAGATCGTCTGCTCTTTTATACCGAATGAGCCGAAAATCTTGAAATCAGTAATATAGCTTATACGTTACTAGATAAAGCCCTCCACAGTAGTTAGTGGAAAGCGGGTTTAGTCTAAGTGAACTTTTTGTATAGCCAGATATGGCACTTAAAAGAAGAACATTGGTTATAGGACTTCTTTCTGCCTTAAACAAACTGAGTATAATCACATGAGGGATAATTTGCAAGTTTTATTTTAAACCCATGCTTATAGATCAACTATATAAGGAAGCATCGTTCCTAGAACAGAAAAGAGGAGATCACTTCTAACTCTCGAAATGGGTTATCATAAGGAGAGGATTCATGATGAAGTGGAATACGCGAATTACTCAGTTATTAGGTATTGAAAGACCAATCGTTCAAGGGGGTCTCGCCTATCTTGCATATCACGAATTAGCTTCTGCTGTTAGCAACGCAGGAGGATTAGGGCAGCTCACAGCTATGTCTATGGAGTCAGCAACACTGCTTAAAGAAGAAATCGCCCTTACTAAAAGTCTCACCGATAAGCCATTTGGAGTGAACTTTGCGATTGGTCAACACGGAAGACCCTTTGAGCATATGCTTGAAGCAGCCATTCACGAAGGGGTGGAGATCATTTCGGTTACCGGTGGAAACCCTAAGCCGGTATTTGATATGGTAAAAGGAACGAATGTGAAAGTTCTTGTTTTGACTGCTAGTAAAAGACAAGCAGTAAAAGCAGAAGAGTTAGGAGCTACTGCAGTAATGGTTGTCGGGCAAGAGGGGGGAGGACATCTTGGAAAGGATGATATTGGTACGATGGTACTCGTTCCTCAAGTAGTTGATGCTGTGTCTATTCCGGTTATTGCTTCAGGAGGAATAGGTGATGGACGAGCGCTAATGGCTTCTCTCGCACTTGGCGCTGAGGGAATTGAAATGGGTACACGATTTATTGCTACAAAAGAATGTACCCATGCTCATGATGTTTACAAGCGTCGTTTGCTTCAAGGGTCTGAAACGGATACTATGATTATTAAGCGTAGTATTGGAGCACCTGCAAGAGTTATTAGGAATGTGTTTGCTCAAGAGATTTCACAAATTGAAGCAAATCAGGGAGGATATGACCTTCTTAAAGAATACATAAGCGGTGAAGCAAACAGGAAATTTATATATGATGGAAAAGAAGAGGAAGGCTTTGCTTGGGCAGGTCAGGTTATGGGAGCGATCAATGATGTTCCTTCAGTAGCGGAGTTATTTGATCGTATGGATAAAGAAGCAAACGAAATTCGATTAAAATGGTAAAGTGAGAAAGGAGATTGAAAATGGAAGTGCAATATCCTATTTCAATTGATTGGAGTAAAGAAGAAGTCATCAAAGTTGTGAACTTTTTTCAATTAATTGAGCAAACATATGACAGAGGGGTTCATAAGGGCGAATTGATTAGTAGCTATCATGCATTTAAAGATGTCGTTCCCTCTAAATCAGAGGAAAAGCAGATATTTAGACAGTTCGATAAAGAGACAGGATTTTCAACTTATCATGTAGTTAAAGAAGCAAGAGAAACAGAACGCGATAAAGTAAAAATGAATAAATAAAAACCAGGGGATTATTCCCCTGGTTTATTTTGTTGCTTGAAGTGAAAGTTGATAGATAGGCATTAGGGTCTCAAAAGTTTGTTTGACCTCTTCAATAAATTTCTCTCCATCATTCAATAAAGGGTCGTCACTGGCAAAATGACGACCAACTAGAAATTCGCCCTTCTTTACATCTCTAAAGCGGGTGAGTACTTTATCCAGATCACTATCCTTGATGGGGTGACTTGCTTTTTTCTTAGTGTGGTCAGTAGAGATCCAATATGAAGTTGGAATATCTTTCTTTAGTTCATTTAAGTGATCTAAAAATAAGGAAGCCATTTGTGGCTTTCCTGGAAGCTCGTAAATGTATGCAAGCCATACAAAGACATGATCATCAAAAAGCCCGATTTGAAAGTGAGGATGCATTTTGTACCCGCGTTTGTTATGCGAAAACGCCATCCACGTATCAACGGGAGGATTCTTCGTTCGTCTTGCATGACGAGCAATGTGAAGGTGCATCTCATTTCCAGCAAGAATCTCAAGATCGCTTTTAACTTCCTCGCTAATGGCAGTGAATTTTGGTTGAATACGCTCTTGTATGGCTTCCATTCGAGCCTCAAGTCCATCAATTTCGAATGATTGAAAATCAGTTTGAGTAAATCCTTTAAAAGACATATTATCCTCCAATACGACAAAAAATTTATATTCTTATAGTAACATAGACCGAACATTTACATATAAAATGACGATTGGTGTGTCATGATAGGTTTGAAATGTGCGAAAAAGAGGAAAAATAGAAACAAATAAAGAGGTTGCATAGTCGACAGGTAAAGCATAAGATATATTAATCAAAGCAGAAATATCAGAATATTCCGTCTTATAGCCGGATCTGATGACTATGACTGCTTAATCGAATTTGAGAGGGGTGTAGGTTACCATGAAACAAGTGATTCAGTCATTGCAAAGAAACGAGGCAGAGAAGCGGATCCCGGTGCTGAGAATGGAAATTGACTATGAGCTGGCAACACTACACGATGCAATGACGGCTAGTGATCAGGATGAAATGAAGAGATGTAAAGTGAAGCTAGAGGAGCTTCGAAAAGAAATGGTCAGATTAGAAGCTTAATGAAGCGAACCTTGCAAAAAGGTTCGTTTTTTCTTCTTTTCCTGTCATAATAAGAGGTAGAAAGAAAATTAAGGCAAAAGGAGATCGAACCATGACACAGCACACAAACTGGGACAATGTATATGAAGATGCAATCAGATGGATACGAGAAGCGGGTCAAGAGATCATGGCTTCCTTCACAACTTCCTTTAAGATTGATACTAAAAGCAATCCAAACGATCTCGTAACGGATATTGATAAACAAACGGAGAAGTTTTTTATTGAGAAAATTAAGGGAGCTTACCCAAGTCATCGAATCATGGGCGAAGAAGGTTTTGGTGATAATATAGAACAGTTGAACGGCATTATTTGGTTTTTAGATCCTATTGATGGAACGATGAATTTCGTTCATCAACAAACGAATTTCGCTATATCGATCGGGATATACGAAGAGGGAGTAGGGAAACTGGCGTTTATTTATGATGTAACGAAGGACGAGTTGTATCATTGTAAAAAAGGTTCAGGAGTTTATTTAAATGATGAGAAAATCAAACCGTTGAAAACGACTAACCTTTCAGAATCCCTTCTTGCTATTAACGCGACCTGGGTAACAGAAAATCATCGAATAGACCCTCGCACGTTCTCACCTCTTCTAAAAAAAATCCGTGGAACACGTTCTTATGGTAGTGCAGCTATTGAATTAGCGTACGTAGCAGCGGGTCGACTTGATGGGTATGTTTCCCTGCGACTTGCTCCGTGGGATTTTGCTGCTGGTAAAATGTTAATCGAGGAAGGCGGAGGGATATGTACAACAGTTGATAACAAAGAGATTGATTTACTTGATAAGAATACAATTTTTGCTGGTACTGAATTATTCCATACTGAGGTCCAAAAAGAATACATTCAGCCTGCGCTTGATCAAAATTATTACTTAAGAACTCCTTCTTCAAGATGAGGTTGTTTACAGCTCCTGAATCTCAAGAAAATATTGCTGAGCTTCTTTTTGAGTGGACGCAAGAAGACGAAACATGGCTTCTTGAAGAATTTGGTCGAATCCCATTATTCGAAGATATGGTTTCATACATACAAACATATGAAGGAATGGGCTGCGAGTTTAATGTATGGTTCTACGGCGATCTACCGGTAGCGATTACGGCCGTTCTTGACGATGCACCGTCTAATCAAAAATCATGGTTAGGGACAATTGTTGTTCATCCTATGAAGCGAAGGTCGGGCATTGGTCGTAGCGTTATTCTCACCCTCTTAAGTAAAAAAAACAATGTTGTTTTTTCAGGTATTCCTTATGATCTGAACGAATGGAGTCTTTTTTTAGGTAAGTGTGGATTCGAGCAATACGGAATTGAAGAAGAGGGAAAGAAATATTTGATTTTGGTCCACCCAAATGGGTGAAAGGTAAATAGATAAAAGAGCTGTTCTATTTGAACAGCTCTTTTCATGTGATCTTATAGTTCTGCTTTACGTTTAATACGAAAGCCCATTCCCATAAAGAAACCTACTCCGATAAATGAAAGAAGCCCGCCGATCCAGCTTTGTTCAGCTATAGATACGCCGATTGCACACATGCTTGCAACCGCTAGAATGGCCATTAAGAGTAAAAGGAAATTATGCTTGTTCATGTAGAAAGCCCCCTTTATAGTACTAGTGTACAATAACCGTGTGGCTGGTGAAAGAAGAGAAATTTCGCGTATAGCGATATCTGTGTTATAATGGTCTAGTTATTGAGTTTATCGTCAGAAATAAGGCGAGAATACGAGGAGAGAATAATTAATGGCAATAAGAGAAGATATTCGTAACATCGCAATCATTGCCCACGTTGACCACGGCAAAACGACGTTGGTAGACCAAATGCTACACCAGTCTGGAACGTTTCGTGATAACGAGCAAGTAAGCGAACGTGCGATGGATTCGAACGACCTTGAGAGAGAACGCGGGATCACGATCCTTGCTAAAAATACGGCAATTAACTATGAAGACAAACGAATCAACATCATGGATACACCTGGACATGCCGATTTCGGTGGTGAAGTTGAACGTATCATGAAAATGGTAGATGGCGTTCTTCTAGTTGTTGACGCTTATGAAGGGTGTATGCCACAGACACGTTTCGTGCTTAAGAAGGCTCTTGAGCAGAAGCTTACACCAATTGTAGTTCTTAACAAAATTGACCGTCCTGCAGCACGTCCTGAAGAAGTTGTGGATGAAGTAGTTGATTTATTTATTGATCTTGGCGCGGACGAAGATCAGCTGGACTTCCCAGTAGTTTATGCTTCAGCAATCAACGGTACAGCTAGTCTTGATCCTGAAGTACAGGATGACGATATGAAAGTTCTTATGAACACAATTATTGATAACATTCCTGCACCTCTAGATAACAGTGACGAGCCTCTTCAATTCCAGATTACACTTCTTGATTACAACGACTATCTTGGAAGAATTGGAATTGGTCGTGTGTTCAGAGGAACAATGAAAGTTGGCCAACAGGTAGCCCTGATGAAGGTCGATGGAACAGTGAAGCAATTCAGAGTGACTAAGCTCTTTGGTTTCATTGGATTGAAGCGTACTGAGATCGAAGAAGCGAAAGCTGGCGACCTTGTAGCGGTTTCTGGTATGGAAGAAATCAACGTAGGTGAAACAGTTTGTCCTTACGATCATCAGGAAGCACTTCCTATCCTTCGTATTGACGAGCCTACTCTTCAGATGACGTTCCTTGTAAACAATAGTCCTTTTGCTGGTAAAGAAGGTAAATACATTACAAGTCGTAAAATTGAAGAGCGTCTTAGAGCTCAGCTTGAAACTGACGTAAGTCTTCGCGTTGAAAATACAGATTCTCCAGATGCATGGGTTGTCTCAGGACGTGGTGAACTTCACCTTTCAATCCTAATTGAGAACATGCGTCGTGAAGGATATGAGCTTCAAGTTTCAAAACCTGAAGTTATCGTTCGTGAAGTAGACGGCGTTGCAAGTGAGCCTGTTGAACGCGTTCAAATCGACGTACCTGAAGACTACACTGGTTCTGTAATGGAATCACTTGGTGAGCGTAAAGGTGAAATGGTTAACATGGTAAACAACGGTTCAGGTCAAGTTCGCCTTGAATTCATGGTTCCTGCTCGTGGTTTGATTGGTTACTCAACTGAGTTCCTAACACAAACACGTGGATATGGTATTATTAACCATACATTTGAAACATATATGCCTCTTATTAGCGGTCGAGTAGGTGGACGTCGTGCTGGTGTTCTTGTTTCAATGGAAAAAGGAAAAGCATCAGAATACGGTATTATGGGTGTTGAAGACCGCGGTACAATCTTCGTAGCTCCAGGTACTGAAGTTTACGAAGGAATGATCGTTGGGGAACACACTCGTGAGAATGACATCACGGTTAACATCGTTAAAGTGAAGCAGATGACGAATATGCGTTCTGCCAACAAAGACCAAACGGTTTCCATGAAGAAGCCTCGCGTTCTAACTCTTGAAGAAGCACTTGAGTATTTGAACGATGATGAGTATTGCGAAGTAACACCGGATTCAATCCGTCTTCGTAAGAAAATCCTTGATAAGAACGAACGTGAAAAGAACGCTAAAAAGAAAAAAACAGCCCAATAAGGGTGTCTAATGCGATTCAAAAGGGGCATCCCTTTTGGATCGTTTTTTTTATTGTTTAGCAATTTTCCCTCTTATGTATGGGTTTTTTAAAAGCTATGTTAGGTTTTCCTGTTGATTCTTGATTTTGGGCTCACTTGAGTGAAACCTTTATTAACATAGCTTTTTTTTTAAAAAAAAGAGAAGAAATCGTTTACTTTTATTTATGGTTTGTTTTATTATGCTTTTATACCGGGGGTGAATAAATGAATACGGAACCTACCATTGCATCGGAAGATTTATCATTTTTCGCTAAGTTGGTTGGCATTGAAGATAATATGACCCTGGGGTTTTATTTGCTATATGCGATCATCGTTATCCTTTGTATTGTTGTCTATCGTCTTGGCTTTGCTAAAAAACTTCCTCTGCTAAAAAACGTCATCGTTTACGCTGTTCTTGTTATTGGATGTTTTCCGCTAACCTTTTTTGGAATCGGTTTGCCGGTTGCTGAAGGATTAGTAGCTTCTGCTGTCGTATTAATTATTTATAAGGTGCGACTCAATCAAGCGAAGAAAAAAGAAGCGTAATGTCATAAGGTGGAGGGACACTTTGAATCTTCAGGATACGATGTATAATTGGCTTAGTATTAAAGTTGTCGCTGATCATCGAAAGGATGATCAGGCAGCGCAAGATACGTGCAGTTTTTTTATGGACATCTTAACAGAAGATCATTATGTGGAGGACTTATCTGTGGAAGTGACTGAGGAATACTACGTCGTTTATTATGTGAAGGATGGAAAAAGCGATTCGAAGAAATTTCCATCTGAATTAATTGAAGCGCTGTTATCCTCGATTGAAAATGAACCAAAGTATAATCAATGAATGAGAAAAGACGTGCTGAAAGCACGTCTTTCTTATCACAAGGCTATTTTTCATAAAGGGCATAAACACCAAACAAGATCGCTGCATAGATGAAGTGCCCTATTGTCCAGTATCCAATCGCGACGAGGTCAAAGAGATCCGGAGTGGGCTTAATAGCAAAGTATGTTAAAGGGAAATAGAGAAAAACGGTTGGTAGAGTTAATACGTAAGCAAAGATCGCCTGATATACTTTCTTATTAGAGAAAAATCTTGAGCTCCCTAAACTGAAAACAACACCGATGATAAGGGAGATAATAAGATGAAAAACAAATTCAATAAGTTCTGGCCAGTTTATGTTCCCAATAATCGGTATGAAATCAATGTTTAGAAGGAGTGTATAAACGAGTTTGCCAGTAGTGATTTGAATAACTTTTAATATTAGTCCGAGGGCAATCCCAGAAATCGTTCCAGCCAGTAGACCAAGCTTTATTTTACCACTCATCGTTCGATTCATCCTGGTGGAATAATTTGAACTCCCCAGTATCTTTACGTTCTTTTGTTCGCGTCTCAATTCGTTCATTGCATGTGTCACACATATAGGTATGAATCGGTCTATTGCGTAGTTTTTTAGCAAGCGGACTCCCGCTATCGATTTTTTCGATTTTATCACATAATACACATTTTACTCGCATCTTTTACACCTCTCATTCCATGTTGCTAGTATATCATGAATAACGGTATCCTTTGCAGTATAATGCGTTAGATAACAGGTAATAAAATGGAGGGAATATCATGCCAAATAAAGTAGACCAAACTTTAACGAATGATCTTTTAACGTTACTTAAGAGAGAACAATATGCGCTTCTTTCAACGATTGATCATGAAACAACAGGACCAAATATTAGCGCTATCTCCTGGTTATACGCTGTCAATCGTGAAACAATCGTGTTCGCTGTGGATCAGAAATCGAGAATTGTGACAAATATTCAGACCAATGATCATGTTTCGATTACGCTAATTGGAAATGAAAGTACCTATGCAATCACCGGTAGGGCTTCATTAGCGGAGGAGAGGATGCAGGACGTTCCGCTGAAGCTTACAATGTTTAAGCTTCAGATTAAAGAAGTGCGAGATGTGATGTTTTATGGTGCGAAAATGTCGGTTGAACCTGTCTATGAAAAAACGTATGATCCTGAAGCAGCTGCAAAATTAGATCGCTCCGTCATGGCTCAATTAAAAAAAACCACCGAAACAAACTAACTGACCCGTTGGGGTCGGTTAGTTTGTTTTAGTAGAGATCTGTAAAAGCCGAAGAATTACTTATCTAAGTCTTGTTTCTCCTGCTGCTGTTTCAATTGTTTTTCTTCTTTTGCGGGTATTTGTTTGTCATTTGAGCGAACAGGATCAGGTTCGGATTTGTTCGTTTTACTTGGCACTTCAGGCATTAGTCTTCCGACAATATCAGCAAGCTCTTCCATTACACCTCCGATTGGATGCCCTCGTTTAATTTCGGTCGCCATTTGCTTCAATCGATAAGTAGTGTCGGCATCAGCTGTAATCACTGCATTTGCTCCATATGGATCTTTTTGAAGTGCTTCGGCTACTGTATATTTGATGGAGCTAACTCGAGAACGATCGAGCTTTTGGTTTACATCAATACCGACTACTGCATATTTTCCAGTAACAATAGCTGTAGCATCGTTCACATCAGGTACTTGTTTAGCGATTGTAACAAGATTTTCCGCAATATCTGTAGCTGATAAGTTTTTATCCTCTGGTGTTTTGACGGACTGTTTGACATATTGAACTCGCTCCGTTTTTTCCTTATTTGTAGCAACAGGATCATCATTTGCCTGACATGCAGCAAGTAGACAAATCACGATGAGACTCCATCGAATCTTAATCATATCGATTACCTCCGTAATAAGCGATTTATAATAAATTCCTACAGTTTGTTAATTATTTTCTGAATAACCGTCTAACTTTATACACTAGTTCATAGATTATAGAAAACGTAGATAGTCCCAACTGTTTTTCGTACCTGTTAGAGCAACTTAAATTTGGTCAGGAGGCGAAGTGTTGGATAAGGTTTACGTCCTAGATACTAACGTGTTACTCCAGGATCCAAATGCGATTTATTCGTTTGAGACGAATGAAATTGTCATTCCAGCTGTGGTGTTAGAAGAAGTGGATTCAAAAAAAAGGTATATGGATGAAATAGGCAGGAACGCAAGGCAAGTATCACGCATGATTGATGGTTTTCGAGAACGCGGAAAGCTTCATGAGTCGATTCCTCTTGAAAACGGTGGTACGCTTCGAATCGAACTGAACCATCGATCTTTTCAATACTTACAAGATAAATTTGTTGAGAAAACGAACGATAACAGAATTCTGGCAGTCGCATTGAATTTGTTTTTAGAAGAAGGAAAATTAAAGTCTGGTCGAACAGTGATTCTTGTTAGTAAAGATGCTTTGGTTCGTGTTAAAGCGGATGCAATGGGCATACAAGCGGAGGATTTTTTAAGCGACAGAGTTGTTGAATTTAATCAGATTTATACAGGATATGAAGAACGGTACGTTGATTCAGAGGTGCTAAATCAGTTTTTTGAGAAGCATTATATTGACGCCAAAATGTTAAAAGGAAGACCGCTTTATCCCAATCAATACGTCATCTTAAAAGATCCAGTTCAAGCCTCGTCATCTGGAATTGGAAAAGTGGATAAGAATTGTAAAAAAGTTGAAAAGACAGCGATGGAAACGGAATATATGTGGGGAATAGGGCCGAGGAATGTACAGCAAAGAATGGCGTTAGATTTACTTGTTCGGAGCGATATTCCTCTTGTTACACTTGTAGGTAAAGCAGGAACAGGAAAAACGCTTTTAGCAATGGCGGCTGGATTAATGCAAACAGAAGATTTAAATCGCTACAAAAAACTTTTTATTGCGCGGCCGATTGTTCCAGTTGGAAAAGATATTGGATTTCTGCCAGGGGAGAAAGAAGAAAAGTTACGTCCGTGGATGCAGCCTATATTTGATAATCTAGAATATCTGTTTAATGTTAAAAAGACGGGGGAGCTTGAAAAGATCCTCTCGGGAATCGGTTCCATTCAAGTAGAAGCATTAACGTACATTCGTGGAAGAAGTTTACCTGATCAATATATAATAATAGATGAAGCACAAAATTTAACCAAGCATGAAGTGAAAACGATCTTAACAAGAGTTGGTGAGGGAAGTAAAATTGTTCTCCTCGGTGATCCACAGCAAATTGATCATCCTTATCTTGATGAATACACGAATGGACTCACCTATGTAGTCGAAAAATTTAAAGACCAGCCGCTTAGCGGACATGTTAAGCTCGAGAAAGGTGAACGTTCTCTGCTTGCCCGCATTGCAGCTGATCTACTTTAGATAACAGTTATACCTGAAACGTATTTAAATGGTTCGGAAGCGTTTGAGCCATCCCCGAAATAGAAATGGGTAGGGCCATCTTCCCTGAGCGGCTTTCCATCTTGTGAAAAGCGAAGAAAGCCGTTCATGGCTTCATCCAATGTCATACTCTGCTTAGAGCCATCTTTGAAATCGAGCTGAACCTTCTCGCTATCGTTAGTAGGATCAGCATTAGATAAAAAAGGTTTAAGGGGAATAACGAAACTTCCTGTTAGAATGCGTTCTTTCTCAAACCTTTTGATACTTTTGTTAACAGGAGGTTTAATTCCTGTAAGCTCTCTTTCAAAGCGTTCAGCCTGAGTACGTATGTAATCGTTCTCATTCTTTTCGCTTGAACCATCAAATTTCAAAAATTCCTCTAATTCAATCTTACGATCATCAAATATCCATACGCTTGCGTCTAAAGTAATGGAATAATTGACTTTCCCCTTAATAGGTAGAATCGTCTCCATCTTGTACACCCCACAATCAAAATCTTTTGCAAAACAAGTATACCGGTTATGCTTGCATTTGTCACATTTGGGGAACAGTATGGTGAGAGTCAATTTGTTCCGAGCGGGAGGATTTAAGATGAGATGTCGTACAGAAGAAGAATTAATGGAACTAGTTAGGAAAAGCAAGCCCTATACGAAAGATGGAAAAGTGGCAGATTATATTCCAGCCCTTGCAAAATCCGATCCAGATAAGCTAGCAATCGCAATCTACTCCAAGGAAGACGGATGTTTATCAGCCGGAGATGTAGGCGAAACGTTTACCCTTCAAAGTATTTCTAAAGTTCTAACACTAGCCTTAGCAATCATGGACGCAGGAGAGCAGCATGTTTTCTCAAGGGTAGGAATGGAGCCTACGGGAGATCCATTTAATTCAATTGCCAAACTTGAGACGATGGTACCCTCAAAACCACTTAATCCAATGATTAATGCGGGGGCATTAGTTGTTACAAATATAATTCATGGTAGTTCAGTAGAGGAAAAAGTTGGACGCATACTGCAATTAATACATGATATGACGAACAACTCTAGCATTGGAATTAATACCGAAGTCGCGGATTCGGAATATGAATCGGCGAATTTAAACCGAGCATTAAGTTATTTTATGAAGCAGCACGGCATTATTGATGATAATGTAGAAATGCTTCTTGAAGCCTATACAAAACAGTGTGCAATCGAAGTGAACTGTAAAGATCTTGCTAGAATAGGGATGGTTCTAGCCAATGAAGGAAAAGACCCTGAAACGGAAAGAAGGATTATACCAAGATATATAGCGAGAATCGTGAAAACGTTTATGGTCACATGCGGCATGTACAATGCATCTGGTGAGTTTGCGATTAACGTGGCCATCCCTGCAAAAAGTGGTGTCTCAGGTGGGATTTTAAGCCTTGTTCCAAATGAAATGGGAATTGGTGTTTATAGTCCACCACTTGATGCAAAAGGAAATAGCATTGCTGGAAACAAACTTCTTGAGAATCTTTCTTCACAATATGGACTAAGTATTTTCTAAATACATCCGCGTTTACCCTGCTTTTTCTTGCAATTTTGTGGTATTCCTTTTATGATAATAGAAGGAATGGGAAAGGGAACGGAGGGATCAGATTTGTCAACTGGTATGGCAACAGGACATCGTGAAAAAGCATACGAGCTGTTAAAAGCCGATGCGCATAAGATCCTAAAACTTATCGAAGTTCAAATGGAGAATTTGACGATGCCTCAGTGTCCTCTGTATGAAGAGGTTCTTGATACGCAGATGTTTGGTTTATCTCGCGAAATTGACTTCGCGGTTCGTCTTGGATTAGTAAATGAAGAGGATGGCAAAGAATTGCTTGAATCACTTGAGCGTCAGCTTTCGGCTCTTCATGAAGCTAGTATGAGGAAATAATGAAAGCTCAAACTATCAATGATAGTTTGAGCTTTTTGTTTATTTTTGTTTTCTTTGTCACACATAAACTTTTTGACTTATTCACTTTGCAGTTCCGCATTAAGTGATAGTAGCAAGAAGAAAATATGATAGAATACGAATAGGCCGTAAAAGAATTCAGAAGATTTTAGGAGTAGATACGAATGTATGATTTGCTCATGGTGATCCTTGTTATATCTCCCATCAGTTTATTACTTCATGAGGCGGGCCACACAGTGGCAGCCAATGTTTTTACGAGAGCTGGTGTGAAACTACACCTGGGCATAGGTCCAAGAATCTTTACATGGAGACACCCGAGAGGAGAAGTAGCCGTTAATGCTATTTATTTCGCTGGAGGAATGACCATCAGCTCACAACCTGATAAAGCCTATGGGAAACTCGCCATTGCCATAGCTGGTCCACTCATGAATCTTATCGTCGCCGCACTCGCTCTCATTCTGCCATTCCACCCATCCATCATAGCCTGGGTTCTTTTCTTTAACCTCTGGCTTGGAATAACCAATCTGATCCCGTTCAAACTTCTCGGGAAAGAATCAGACGGATGGACCATATTAAAAGTCCTTCTCAAAAAAACTTAATTTCAAAAGGACAGCAGGTTTCACCCAAATCCCATCGAAACCTATACATACTTCGAAAAGCGGAGACGAGCGTTTAGAAACGGAGATATTGGAGCTCTTGAACTAGAACACGCCCTTTGTGTTCTGGTGAAAGAGTGAAATATCGCAGTTTCTGCGAATCGTAGCTGGACACCGAAAAGCGGAGCGGGCCCGTCTAAATCCGCAGGATGTTGGAGGCCATGAGAGTGAGACGCTTTATGTCTCATTCGAATGGTTGAAACAGCCGGAGGATTTGGCCCGCACAGCTGGACACCGAAAAGCGGAAGTGGGCGTTTAGGGGCGACAAGCGCTGGAGGCCCATAAAAAGAACACGGTCTTTGTGTTCATTTTATGGGGTGAAGCGATCGAGACCCTGCCCACTGCAGCTAGACACATGAAAAGCGGAGACGAGCGTTTAGAAACGGAGATAGTGGAGCTCTTGAACTAGAACACAAGATGCGTGTTCTGATTTAAAGTTAAGCAATGTGGGGTCTGGCCACGGGAATCCTTCAACACCACCAATACTTTTTAGTTTCTAAAAGGCGAATAAACCAACAAGTAATTATGAAGTTAACAGTGAGCTGATGCAAACTTCTTAATAGAAAATAAATAGGTAGGATGACGTTTATGATTAAAAAATTATTTAAGCATTATGATTACTCTCTAATCATTAGTGTATTACTTTTGTGCGGGTTTGGGCTCGTTATGGTTTACAGTGCAAGTATGGTATGGGCTGTGATGCGACATGAAGCAAACAGTGCTTACTTCTTCAACAGACAAATCATCTGGTTAGCGGCATCTCTCGTTATGTTCCTACTAGCGATGGTCTTTCCATATAAGGCTTATAGGAAATTTATCGTTCCTATTCTAGGACTCTCTGTTTTGTCACTACTGCTTGTAAAATTGATCGGATCCACGACGAACAATGCACAGAGTTGGATTGAAATCGGCTCGTTTAGTTTTCAGCCTTCTGAATTCGTTAAACTAGGGTTAATCATTTACCTTGCGGCTATTTACTCCAAAAAACAAGCCTATATTTCTAACTTTGTAAGAGGGGCAATGCCTCCTCTAATGGTCATTGGATTGATTTTCGCGTTAGTTGCTTCACAGCCAGATCTTGGGACGGCAATGATTATCGCATTAACTTCAGGTATTGTCATTGTTTGTTCTGGCATGAAGTGGAGACACATTTTGGGGCTTATCGTCATCGGTGGGATTGTTTTCGCTCTAGCGTGGATGACGCTCTCACCTGAACAGGCATCAAGATTTACTGGAGCTTATGATCCATTTTCGGACCCAGAAGACAGTGGTTTCCATTTAATTAATTCTTATATCGCTATAGCATCAGGTGGAATTACTGGTCAGGGATTTGGCCAGAGTATTCAAAAATACGGGTTTTTACCTGAACCACATACCGATTTCATTATGGCCATTGTGGCTGAAGAGTTAGGATTACTCGGTGTTGTATTTGTAGTAGGTTTGTTAGGTTATATCGTATTTAAAGGATTTGTTATAGGTATTCGCTGTAAGGATACATTTGGTAGCTTACTAGCTATAGGCATTGCTGGTATGGTAGGTGTACAAACAGCCGTCAACCTTGGTGCAATAACAGGCTGGTTACCAGTAACAGGTGTCCCACTTCCGTTTATCAGTTACGGTGGGTCTTCATTAATTTTACTGATGATATCAATGGGGATACTAGTGAACGTTTCTGCTTTTGTGAATATAAGGAAAGAGCAGAAAGAAGGTTACGTTAAAAAGGATAATACGATTCAAATGGAGCTTTAGTTTAAGGAGGAAATTATATGCCAGCTATTTCAAAAATTTTAGTTGCTAACCGTGGTGAAATCGCCATTCGAATTTTCCGTGCTTGTACCGAATTGAACATTCGAACCGTAGCTATTTATTCTAAAGAAGATAGTGGATCGTACCATCGTTATAAAGCAGATGAAGCTTACCTTGTCGGAGAGGATAAAAAGCCGATTGATGCTTATTTAGATATCGAGGGGATTATCGAGATTGCGAAGGCGAACGACATTGATGCCATTCACCCTGGATACGGCTTTCTTTCTGAGAATCTTCAGTTTGCTAAACGTTGTCAGGAGGAAGGTCTCATTTTTATCGGACCTGAACTTAACCATTTACGAATGTTCGGAGATAAGGTAGAGGCTAGAAAACAAGCCATATTAGCAGGGCTTCCGGTCATTCCAGGAACGGATGGACCTGTAGAAGGACTTGATGAGGTTAAGGCATTTGCAAATGAGAATGGGTATCCTCTTATGATTAAAGCTGCCCTAGGAGGCGGCGGAAGAGGCATGCGAATCGTCCGAAGTGAAGAATCTTTGGCGGAGGCTTATGATCGTGCTAAATCTGAAGCAAAAGCAGCCTTTGGGCGCGATGAAATTTATGTGGAGAAATTTGTAGAAAATCCGAAACATATCGAAGTTCAAATTCTTGGAGATAAGCATGGTAATACCATTCACCTCTATGAGAGAGACTGCTCGGTGCAGCGTCGTCACCAGAAAGTTGTCGAGGTAGCACCAAGTGTTTCACTTACACAGGATTCTAGACAAGAAATTTGTGAAGCTGCAGTGAAATTGATGGAAAACGTACAGTATGTCAATGCAGGTACTGTTGAATTTCTTGTTAACCAAGAGGGGGAATTCTATTTTATTGAAGTAAACCCTCGAGTTCAAGTGGAACATACCATTACAGAAATGATCACGGGAATCGATATTGTTCAATCTCAAATTATGATTGCTGAGGGTGAACACATTCATGGTGATCGACTAGGTATACCAAAGCAAGATGCCATTGACTGTCACGGCTACGCTATTCAATGTCGTGTAACGACGGAAGATCCAGAAAATAATTTTATGCCTGATACAGGGAAGCTAATGGCGTACAGATCGGGTGGCGGATTCGGCGTTCGTCTTGACGCAGGGAATGCTTATCAAGGTGCTGTCATTACTCCTTATTACGATTCACTTCTTGTGAAGCTATCAACGTGGGCGCTGAATTTTGACCAAGCCTCATCTAAAATGGTCAGAAACTTAAAAGAATTCCGTATTAGAGGAATTAAAACGAATATTGCTTTCCTTGAAAATGTAATGAAACACGAGAACTTCCGATCAGGCGAATATAATACATCTTTCATCGATTCATCACCAGAGCTATTTGTGTTTCCGAAGCGAAAAGATCGTGGCACTAAAATGCTATCATACATCGGGAACATCACAGTTAACGGTTTCCCGGGTCTTGATATAAAGAAAAAACCTGCGTTTACGAAACGTAGAGTACCACATTTAAAATACAGTGAGCCTATACCAAAAGGAACGAAACAAATTCTTGATAAACAAGGTGCAGATGGACTTGTTAAATGGGTGAAAGAACAGAAGAAAACGTTACTTACCGACACGACATTCCGTGACGGTCATCAATCTCTTCTGGCGACAAGAATGAGAACGACTGATTTATTGCATATTGCAGAGCCGACTGCCCGCATGCTACCCGAACTGTTCTCAATGGAAATGTGGGGCGGCGCTACCTTCGATGTCTCATTACGATATTTAAAAGAAGATCCGTGGGATCGCTTAATTAAGCTTAGAGAGCAAGTACCAAATGTGATGTTCCAGATGTTGTTACGAGCATCAAACGCAGTAGGATATAAGAATTATCCAGATAATCTCATTCGAGAGTTTGTTCAGAAGTCTGCTGACGCCGGAATTGATGTGTTTAGGATATTTGATAGTTTGAACTGGGTGGACGGCATGACAAAAGCGATTGAAGCGGTTCGTCAAACAGGAAAAATTGCTGAGGCTTCAATTTGC
This sequence comes from Anaerobacillus sp. 1_MG-2023, assembly GCF_030547345.1. Classification (NCBI taxonomy): domain Bacteria; kingdom Bacillati; phylum Bacillota; class Bacilli; order Caryophanales; family Bacillaceae; genus Anaerobacillus; species Anaerobacillus sp. 1_MG-2023. Next base: position 176,673 of record NZ_JAUORD010000011.1, read on the forward strand.
TACACAGGTGACATCTCAAATCCGGATAAGTCTAAGTATAACCTTGAATATTATCAACAGCTCGCAAAAGAACTTGAAGACGCTGGTGCTCATATTTTAGGAATTAAGGATATGGCAGGGTTACTCAAGCCTCAAGCGGCATATGAACTTATATCAATGTTAAAAGAAACTGTCTCTATACCTATTCATCTTCATACGCATGATACGAGCGGTAATGGGATCTATACATACGCGAAAGCCATTGAGGCTGGTGTAGATATTGTAGACGTAGCCGTAAGTTCTATGGCTGGCTTAACATCTCAGCCAAGTGCCAATTCCTTGTATTATGCAATGGATGGTTCAGAGCGACAGCCGGATATTAGTATTAAAGCGTTAGAAGAATTGTCTCATTACTGGGAAGATACACGTAAATACTATAGTGGATTTGAAAGTGGTATGACCGCTCCACATACGGAAGTATATGAGCACGAAATGCCTGGTGGGCAGTATAGTAATCTTCAACAACAGGCAAAAGGCGTTGGTCTTGGAGAACGCTGGGATGATGTGAAACGCATGTATCGAAGAGTTAATGAAATGTTTGGAGATATTGTAAAGGTTACGCCTTCTTCTAAGGTTGTAGGCGATATGGCTCTTTATATGGTTCAAAATAATTTAACAGAAGATGATGTGTACGAGCGTGGAGAATCTCTAGATTTCCCTGATTCAGTTGTAGAACTCTTCCAGGGATACCTTGGCCAGCCGTATCAAGGCTTTCCTAAAGAACTTCAGCAAATTATTCTTAAAGGTAGAGAGGCGATTACTTCAAGACCTGGAGAGCTTCTAGAACCCGTTAACTTTACGGACTTAAAGGAAACTCTTTATCACAAATTCAATCGTCAAGTAACTAGCCATGATCTGATCTCTTATGCTCTTTACCCGAAAGTCTATCTAGAGTATGCAGAGGTTCAAGAGATGTTTGGGGATGTATCCGTTCTAGATACACCAACTTTCCTTTATGGCATGCGACTTGGAGAAGAAGTTGAGGTCGAAATCGAACAGGGTAAAACGCTCATCGTCAAGCTCGTCTCGGTTGGAGAGCCTAATCTAGAAGGCAAGCGCACCCTTTACTTCGAATTAAATGGTCAGCCGCGTGAAGTTGTGATTAAAGACGAAAATATCAAAACGGCAATTGCGGCTAAACCGAAAGCGGATCGCACTAATCCAAATCATATTGGAGCAACGATGCCGGGAACTGTCATTAAAGTCCTCGTTGAAAAAGGAGAAAGAGTAAACAAAGGTGATCACCTCATGATCACAGAAGCGATGAAAATGGAGACAACCGTCCAGGCACCTCGTAGTGGCACAGTGGAACATATTCATGTGGCTAATGGAGAGGGAATTGAATCGGGAGACTTATTGCTAGAAATGAATGAATAAGAAAAAGCTGCGCAAAATTGGTCCTACCCCTGTCAAGTAGACAGTCTAAAAAAACTACGCTGCCAACGCGTGTCGATATTCAATCGGCGCGCGTT
>NZ_JAUORD010000108.1:0-271 GCF_030547345.1 Anaerobacillus sp. 1_MG-2023
TTGTAATTGTTGTTGTATAGCTTGGTTTAATCTTGCTTGTAACTGCGATAGTTGATGAGAAGCTTGCGCTAGCTTTTTGTCGGGAGATTGACGCATTAAACGTGGCGTTAAATTATTAAGCGTGCGCTCTTGTTGGTACAACCGGCTTTGCATAGCTTGTTGTAAGGCAATACTTAACTCATCTAATCGCTGCGCTTTTTGATTTAGCTGATTGCGCGGGTGGCATAGATTTAAACGATGTTGCAATTGGGTTGCGAGTGCACGCTTATCT
>NZ_JAUORD010000109.1:0-271 GCF_030547345.1 Anaerobacillus sp. 1_MG-2023
GAGTGGTTACAGCTATGGTCGCTACCCTGATGGCAGCGATGCAACTGCGGTACTCACTCCAACAGAACTTAGCTCAAACAGCCAAGCAACCCACGGGCCACTCGTTATTAACGAAATAGTGGCAAGCGCCGCAGACGATGGCAACGACTGGTTTGAGCTATACAACAACAGCGCAAATACAATTAACTTAGCCAACTACAAAGTTATTGATGAAAGCGACGACATAGACCCCATCACCCTGCCAGACATAGATTTATACGCAGGCCAATAC
>NZ_JAUORD010000110.1:0-270 GCF_030547345.1 Anaerobacillus sp. 1_MG-2023
GGTCATTTCCGCAGTCAGCAATATTCCCCCAACGACCCTCACGTGGAAGTGGAACGGGCGATATGCGATTTTGTGCTATGGGGTTTTTGTGGTGTTGATCTTTGCCCTGACCCGCTAGCTGCGTGCCTTGACGCCCGGCAACACGCACAGCATTTCGAACAGAATATTTGCTGCAAGGTTTGCGGTCGCGCCGGTCTGGTCATACGGCGGCGACACCTCGACAAGATCGCAGCCGACGATGTTCAATCCGGCCAAGCCACGGATCAATTC
>NZ_JAUORD010000111.1:0-270 GCF_030547345.1 Anaerobacillus sp. 1_MG-2023
CAATAAAATACCTATAGTAGACGCTTTAGCTATAAAACTAACAAACCCGTTTTTTTCGTCTTTATGACCTGAGTATGCTCTAAAACGTTTACTTAAAAATGCACTAAGCAACATATTGTGACTCTTTTACCGATAGTTTACCGTCATCTAAGTAAGCTATTTTACCTAGTTTATCAGCAAGCTCTAAATCATGAGTTACCACTACAAAGCTCGTGTTTAAACTCTGGTTTAGCTCATTTATTAAATCATAAATTTTAATCGCATTTTGCT
>NZ_JAUORD010000112.1:0-269 GCF_030547345.1 Anaerobacillus sp. 1_MG-2023
ATCCCAGCCATTAGTAGTACAGCTTTTACAATTTGAACCCAACTCGTTGCAATCATACCGCCAAATAATACGTAGATTGTCATCATGACACCAACAATGAGTACAGCCATCCAGTAATCTATGCCAAACAATAGCTGGATGAGTGCCCCAGCACCAACAAGCTGTGCGATCATATAGAACGTACTAATAGTAATTGTGTTCAGCGCAGCCGCTCCTCGAACCTTCCTGGCATCAAAACGAGAATTAATCATATCAGCAAGTGTGTATTT
>NZ_JAUORD010000113.1:0-269 GCF_030547345.1 Anaerobacillus sp. 1_MG-2023
GGCGACGCCGCGTGGGCCGGGCCGCCAATGCGGGCATTCGCTCCGTGGAGAGCCCTTTTCATCGGAAACCGACTGCCAACGGCCCGAACGCCGTGCGAGCCTGCGTGAACCACCCTTGGAGCCTCGCCATGCTGCTGCTTACCCTGCCCCTGCTGGCTGCCGGCCTCACTGCCGCACCGCTGCCCCCCGATGACCTGCGCGAACAGATCCGCCAGGCCGACACCCAACTGTTCGCCGCCGCCTTCGAGGCCTGCGACGCCGACAAGGCC
>NZ_JAUORD010000114.1:0-268 GCF_030547345.1 Anaerobacillus sp. 1_MG-2023
CATCAATAAGAGTTAATCCTTCATTTGTAAAGTCATCTGAAAGAACAAGATTTTTCATAATTTGATTATCTGAATTGACTGTTATGTTCCAGCTTAACTCTTGATTCTGATAATCAACATTATTGAAGGACTTTGATAGAATTTGCTGACCAATATTTCGAGAAGCACTTGAACTCTCAGTACCAGCTGTAACATCATTCGTAATTTTTTCATTCGTATAGACGCGATCTTTCGCACGTGTTTCATAGGTTACTTTATAAGCTGAAGA
>NZ_JAUORD010000115.1:0-268 GCF_030547345.1 Anaerobacillus sp. 1_MG-2023
GCCGAAGACCCCGAACTGCGCGCGACAGAGACCGAGGCCAATCCGCCGCTTCCGCTGATGGTAAAGGCAACCACCGTTGCCCCGCGCGCGTTCACACGTGGCTTGCCAACCCGCGACAGTTTGCGCATTACCAGCCCCGGATAGTTGCTGACCGCGGCGTTGCCCGCGGATTTTTTGCGCCCGCCGCTGCCGCTTTGCTGTGCCTTGGCCATGGCGGTGCCATTGGCCACGCCGGCGCGGGCGTTCTGGGCCGCATTGCCCTTGGGGG
>NZ_JAUORD010000116.1:0-268 GCF_030547345.1 Anaerobacillus sp. 1_MG-2023
CGTTGCGGCTAACTTTTTTGATTATGCTCTTGGTGCAGTTTCACGATATATCATTGATCTTACTCTAGGTTTGGGTCATTTGTATACTAAAGTTATTGAAGTAAATTCAGCGTTTACTTCATTTTTATAAAATTATTTTATTGATTTATTCTTTTTTTTTAATAATGTAAGTTATTTTTGAAATTTTATCTGTAACTTATCAAATTTTTGCGAATTACTCTGGTTCATTCCATTTATGGTGTATATTATAATCTTCTTTGAGTTTATG
>NZ_JAUORD010000117.1:0-267 GCF_030547345.1 Anaerobacillus sp. 1_MG-2023
CCCATGCCTCGGCAAGCCATTGAGCCTGATCCAGAAAGGCGGGGCGTTCTTCTTCTCCGACCCATACGGTCACCGGCACCTTGAGGCAGGTTTTTAACCGGGGGCTTTCCTGTTCTGCGTCCTCAAGGGTTAAGCCAAAGTCCTCATTCATCGACGTTTGCAACAATGGCCTCAGGTCACTTAACGGTGAAATCGGGACAACATGCTTGAGACGATTTGCAACATTTGTGGGAAGCACTTTTTCACAGGCCATGCGCGCCACAAGAT
>NZ_JAUORD010000012.1:0-175791 GCF_030547345.1 Anaerobacillus sp. 1_MG-2023
GCCTGTCACTCGCGAATTCGCGAGTGACAGGCACCACGAATTCACCAATTCCGCCCTCCTCACTTCAACGCTTTAATCAACAATCCCCAAAACTTCTCTTGATTAATGCCATGCGCAAACTTCACATTCGGCTTTCTTCCCGTCACATGCAAACGATCAACGCACGTTGTACCGTATGTAAATTCTCCTTTTGTCTCAATATCCACTCGAACCGTCTCGAATTCAAAAATCGATTCATCAATTAAATACGCTACCGTGCAAGCATCGTGAATGGGAGCTCCTTCAAAATCGAAAACTTCTTTATAAGTTTTAGTAAAGAATTCAAGAAGATCCCCCACAAATTTCGAAACATTCGTGCCAATAGAAGAAATCTCCTGAAGAATCGCTGGAGTTGTAATCGCCTGATGCGTAACGTCTAGACCAAACATTGTCACAGGCACTCCGCTGTTAAAAACAACATTCGCCGCCTCGGCATCGACATAAATATTAAATTCCGCCGTAGGTGTCCAATTTCCAAACGTCCCTCCACCCATCAGTACGATTTCACGAATCTTTCCAACGATCGCAGGTTCCTTTTCAATCGCTAAAGCGATATTCGTGAGCGGACCTGTCGGAACTAGCGTGATCTCTCCATCAGAATCTAACAATCTCTCAATGATAAAATCGACAGCATGCTGATCGATCATCATTTTCTTTGGAACTTCCGGAAGCTCTGGTCCATCAAGACCAGAATCTCCATGAATGTCTGGTGCGAATTCACGCGTTTTAACTAGTGGCTGCTCAGCTCCACGAGCAACTGGCACGTCGAGCCCTATGAAATCACATACTTTTAACGCATTAAGCGTTGTCTTCTCAACATCTACGTTCCCCGCTACCGTCGTAATGCCTTCAATCTGAATCTGATCACTAGAAGCTGCAAGAATAATCGAAATCGCATCATCATGGCCTGGATCACAATCTAAAATCACTTTTCTCTTTTCCCTCATTCAGCATCTCTCCTCGTTGTTAAAATAGAAGAACCCTGAGCACCTCCAAGAAAGGAAGCTAATCAGGGTTGAGTTATTATTGAATAGACTCGTATACGATATTCGCGATATGTTTCGAAAGTCCTCCAGTGCTTGGATAGGATCCAGATGCGAGAGGGCCGTTATTTTGTTTATTAGTTAACACAATAATTTGGAGATCATTAGATGGGTCAAAGATCACTTGGGTCCCTGTAAAACCTGTATGCCCAAAAGTCGCTTCTGAATGCTTGTCACCCATGTACCAGCTCTTGTCGAGTTCCCATCCATACCCCTGTCCAAAACGCTGCGGGGTTGTGAAGTCTTCAATAACCTCCTGATCATATAGCTTCACTTTACCGTAACTCCCACCATTCAACATCGCCTGTCCAAGTACGGCAAGATCTCGTGCCGTGGAGAACAAGCCAGCGTGTCCAGCTATACCTTCGTTTGCATAAAAACTATTACCGTCATTAACTTCTCCAACAAGTGTTTCAGTTCGCCACCTTCCAAAGTCCTCAGCTCGCTCAGGAACGTTGTAGCCGAAATCAGGATCATCCACCATTTTATATTCAAAAGGATTCCCCCATGAAGTGGCTGCGATTTTATCATCAAGGTGATCTGAAGGAGTAAACATCGTATCTTTCATTTTCAATGGCTCATAAATATTTTTCTGAAGATAATCATCAAGCTTCTCTCCGCTTATTTCCTCAATGATGAACCCTAGCGTCATAAAACTAAAATCACTATAGCGACGATCTGTGCCGGTTTCGTATTCGAGTGGAAGTGCATTAATATAGTTTAGAACTTCTTCCGAATTCTTAGCATAAAAATAAGTCGGCTGCCAGGGAGTTAAGCCAGAGGTATGTGTTAAAAGGTCTGCGATTGTAATATCTTCCTTACCATTAGAAGCAAAATTAGGAATATATTTTGCTACTCGATCATTTACTGCTAATTCCCCATCACTGACAAGCTTCATAATCCCTTGCGTTGTTCCCATTACTTTAGTTAAAGAGGCAAGGTCAAACATTGTTTTCTTTTTCATCTTCCTTGGTTTTTCTAATAGATTTCCCATATCATATTTTTGTGCATCTCCATAGGCAGACTCTTTTACGACTTTACCACTTTTAGCCACAAGTACCACTGCTCCAGGAGTTATATCATTACTTATAGCTTCTTGCACTACGTCATCAACTTCCTCAAGTGTAGTAGCATTCATTCCAGCACTCTTCGGACTATCATGACTCAGCTTCTCTCCGTTGGCAGTAGCTGAAGCTGTGGAAAAGACAGAGATATTCAACAGCAGAACCACGATCGGTATTATAAAAATTCGTTTCTTCATATATACTCCTCCTTAGTTTTTGAGGATTTGATTAAGGAAGCTAGTACCTGCTTCAGTGGATTCAATACGAAAATAATCACTCAAGGTTGCCCCTATATCTGCCATAGTATTTCTTGTCCCAATCGATACTGGCTTCACTTTAGGACCAGTAACCATAAGAGGAGTATACTCTCTTGTATGTTTTGAGTGTCCGATCGTAGGGTCATTCCCATGATCGGCCGTTACTATTAAAATATCATCTTCTTTAAGTAGAGGAATAAAATTCTCCAGCCAATTATCTACTTCTTCAAGAAGTGATGCATACCAATTCGTATCTTCTGCATGACCAGCAAGGTCCGTTTCTTGTACATTTACTAGAAAAGCCCCATGGTTTTCTTTACTAAATGCTTCTTTTAGTTGTTGAAGCACCTCCGCTGTATTCACAATAGAATAAGCCAATTTCTTTCCTTCGAGTACATCTGCCGTTTTCCCAATTCGATAAACTGGAATTTTAGATTCAGCTAGGGTCTGGAATTGTCTTTGTACGTTAACACCATATCCCAGGTGACGAACTTGATAGTCTTCCCCATACAAGCCTGCTTTAGGGCTATCAATTCCCCACTGCCCCGCTTCCCCTTTTTTTACGACTGATAGAAGTCGCGCGACCGAAGTGTGAGGACCGCCTAATGTAATAACTCGACTTGTATCAACGACTTTCCTTACAACGCTTCCTACTTTAAGCGCATACTCAAACGAAACCTTTATCAGGTCTGCCGTAACATTAATAATATTTCCAGGGGTTGATTCAATGTTATCTGCCACAATGATTGCATCGTCAATTAACAATATTGGCAAATCTTTAAAAGGATAAGTTACTTTGAAATTTTCCCTTAGTAAACTCGTAGCTATATTCTTATGAACGTCTTTCATCAATCGTTTAGCGGGACGTTTCGGAAGACTTCCTACAATCTCTTGGTGTCCCATATAAGTATCAGCTCCGTAGTGTGCGAGTCGTGCTTTTCCGTAAGCTCCTTTTGGTGTTCCGGTTTCATCTACAAGTTGATTAAGTCCAAGCGAATACATGGTGGGAATGGCCATCGGTACTTTTTTTCGAATATGCTCGTACGTATTTGCTATACAGTCCCCTGGTTCAAAATCTGCACAGTCATCCATTGCTCCAATCCCAAAACTATCGAGAACGAGCACTACGATACGTCCCATCGTTAACCCCTCCTTTCAAAATGTACAATTTCTGGAACACCATCATGTAACCCACGAACAAGGGCAACATTTGCCCTCGTTACAAATACTTGCGTCCGAAAAGCATATATTGCCGTATCACCGATAGATACTCTTGAGTCACGTTCAAGTCTTCCATAGTAATCAATGTACTCAGAATTTAAAGGCTTGCCTTTTAAAAATGTATCAAAAATACGTTCAGGGGAGCTTCCGACGTAAGCGCCTGTCATATTTCCCCTTTCATAAAATCCTCCTCCAATCACATAAAAATTCTCCTCGTCTTCATGAGAGACTTCGGATACATAGATAATAGCAGGATCCTCAGGAAGAGTCCGAACCGCATGAAGTGGGGTAGTCCCTGTTAGAGCATGTCCAGGTTCCCCATGTGTAACCCCGGCTTTTTTTAGCATTGGAATCGTTTCTGTACTTGTTGCACTTGGACCATTTACCTGACGAATGCGAAATCCCGATGCTTCAAGTATTGCTTTTGCCGAAAGTATTGTTTTCAGGTTTTCTGTAAATAATAGCTCCTTACGTTCTTTGTCCATTAGCAATAACGGAAATGAAGTAACGCCCATTACTTCGATTCCTTTCAGCTGCTTTAGCTCTGAAATAAAACCTTGAAGCTCCTTTACCTGAAATCCTCCCCACTGTCCAGGATAAATCGTGTCTGATGAATTGATTACTCGCAGAATGACCTCCTGTTTTTTTCCCAGTTTCATAGCTGCATCTGATACTTGTCTTGCTCGCTCAATCGAAAAAACCGTCACAACTTCTGGATCGAAACTAAGAACCTCATCCCACTGATGTTTCCCAGGTTGGACAAGATGACCCACGTTACCAATACTGACACCGGAATGATATAGTCGGTAAGCTTCTTCAAATTCAACGGCAACAGCTTTTTCAATTCCATGTTCCGCAATCCAATTCCCGAGATCGCCTATACGACCAAGCTGCTTACTCATAAAATACAATGTGAAATCATTCTCTTTAGCAGCTTGCGCCATTCTTCTGACATTGTGGGCTATTGTGTCAAGGTCGAGAACATACGTATTGGGAGGAATAATCCCAGATTGGTGAAGTTTTACTCCCGCTTTAATGAGTTCTGGATTTCTCTTCTTTGTAAGTGAAAGAAACAATGTAGTAGCCTCCTAAACAACAGCGTATAGATTATGTCTTGATGTATACTTACTCTCCTCGCAATGATTCTCGAAGAATACGAATAACAGTCTCTGCTCCAGCCTTCATAGGGTTAATACGTAAACCATATTCAAGTAATGCGGGTGTACTTTCGAGGAAACTACCAGAAACTCGATAAATCATTGGAACAAGTTCAAAACGTGATTCTGCTCCAATTGGATATGTTGCTGCTCCAAAGGCCTTACTTCGCTCGATTACTTCACGGGCAACTGGCTCTTTCAGTTCAACAATGACATTCTTTGATTGAGAGTTTGTTATATAAGCCTCTTTTACTCCATACACTTCACCTTTATTTAACAAGTCACATAGAACTTCAACTTGCTGACTCTGGATAGCTAATGAGACAGGTGCAAAAGGTAGGGATCGGAGTAACTCCATCGCTTCTGGGCCCTGAACTTGACTGCCTCCAGAATAATTTCGCTGTTGAATTGTTTTAATGGCGCTCTTCCCTATCACCACTCCAATTCCTTCAGGTCCAAGTAGCTTAAATCCGGAAAAAGTGGAATAATCAGCGCCAGCCTCTACACCAATTCCATGCATTTTCAATGCACAATAATTATCATCAACAACTACAATCATTTCAGGGTTGATCGTCTTAACTAACTTAATCACTTCTTTAAGACGATAAGTGTCGATTGGTTGCTGCCTTGCATGTTGGATATAGAAAACCTTTGCTTCTGAATGAGGAAGACTTTGTTTAATAGCATCTAAATCATTGAAATTCACTTCTTCCGTTCGTAACCCAAGCATTCGGATCGTTTCTTTAGTCGTCATATAAATAGGTGCAGTGTGAATAATCATAGATTCTCCCGGTTCAAGGAGGGCACTTAAGAGAGATCGAATTGCACCGGTACCCGATCCTCGTACAAGTACTGCCTGATCACCACCAAAAATACTAGCAAGAACGTTCTCAACTTTCGCAGTTGTTCTAGGTCGTTTATAGATCGGATGCACACCGCGATCGCCATCATGGAACATTTCATTGTCTTTAAATTCCTTTGTGATATAATCCACAATTTCAAATTGTTTATTTGTTGCTTCTGCAAGTGACATCTGAGGTATAACAGATTCCTGGTGTTTCAATGTTATGCAATCCCCTTTCGACTGAAAGCATGAGCTGGATTATCGATTAACATCATTCTGATATCCTCATCAGACAAGCCTGCTTCTTTTAAACGAGGCACAAATTCATTGAGAACATAGTCATATCCAATACCTCCGTGCTTATGCCAATGTGACTTTCTAGTTAAATCAGCTGATAATAAAATCTGCGCACCATATCCTCTTTCAAATAGACGACAAATTGTATGAATTCGCTCTTCATCAGGTCGATAATTAATTTTTCCAATCGTATCAAATCCTACAAATGCCCCTGCTTCCACAACAGAAAGTACTCGTTCATCATCTTGATTAAGGTCTTGATGCCCCACAATCAATTGGTTCATTGGCAATCCAAGGGCAGAATAAAGTTCAACTTGCTCGACTCCCATCGTTCCGAGCGTTGTATGTGTGGTGAGCGGAAGCCCCGTTTCCATTGCTGCGATTCCCGCACCAGTTAAGAGCTCTTCTTCAATAGGCTTGATTTCATAGTGACTGCTCCCTATTTCTCCAATAACGCCAGGATAAACGTCTGTTCCTTCAATTCCATTCTTTATTTCATCAATCATGTATTGTGCAAACTGATCGCGATTCCACTCAGTCGCTTGGTTTGGAAGGAATGGGTCTTTGTAAAAACCGGTACTTGCGATCAAATGCACTCCTGTCGTTTCACTTAACTTTCTAAGGAGACTTGCGTTACGACCCATTCCATCGTTCGTAACTTCAACCATCGCCTGTCCACCTGAACCTTTAAAGTAGCGAAGTTCTTCTTCCATTCCGCCTATATCGTCAAGAATAGTGTCAGGATCATTTTTAATTCGTGATAAATCAATACAAAGATGTTCATGAGCGGAACAAACCCCGAGCTCAGTAGGAACAATTGGTCCTCTAACCGTTTGTATCATCTTATCTCCTCCTTCTACTGTGGTATTTGCATGAGGCCAAGTACGACAAGAACATTTGCCAAGATGCCAACTGCTATTGCGCCAATCGGTCCTACTGCCATTCGCACAATTGGACGCCCCGCAATCTCATTTAACAAATAGAACCCTGCAATGATAAAAAATCCAAGCCCTGGAGCAATAGCATTAGCTGCGTTTGCACCACCAATTAAAAGAGCCACTTCTAAAATTCGACTCATCGCTGTACGAATATTTTCTCCTGATTGTCGTACTCCGGGATATTTGTCAAGGAAACGTGCAATCTGACTCAATAACATAACCTCAAGAAAAACAGTAATAATACCAAGGATAGCCGCCACCCATACATTAGGAACAAGCAACCCTACAACGAAAATGATTGTAAACCCAACTGGACTATACACCCCTGTTGCAATCGCCGTACTAGCAACAAGTGGGATGAATCCCAGCGCTCGGGCTCCAGCAGCGATGGCAGCATCTGTTACTTTTCCGTCTGCGATTAAATTTAATGATATCGGATCTCCAGCCATAATCAGGAGGTTCGTAGCCGCAGCAATCAGCCCCCCCATAATCATGAAATAAATCACATGCTTTTTAATGCGATTCACTCTCTCACTAAAAACCGAAGCAAGATCAATACTGCTACCTTCTCCTTCAGGTTTTTGGCGCACAGCATATGTAATTAAGAAAATCATTCCAGTAATGAGAGCCATTCCTTCTTGATTTAACGTAACCGTCGTATCACCAAAAGCCATGGCACCGCTTTCATTTAACCATACAGCTAATTGCCGAATAATGGCTGATGTGATAAATGTCAGAACACCTTTTTTAACACTGAATTGCAACGCCACTGCTAGAGCTGGAAATGCCATAAAGGTGACAACAACTGGGGATCCCACTTGCCCCATCGCATCTAAGAAATTCAATGGTAGTTTTTCAAATAAGGTGACAAATCCTTCTAGTCCAACTAACAAACCTGCACCATATGCGCCACCAACAATTGCCGCAACAGGCGTACCCCATTTATTTCGCGGGGTAATCAATCCAATGATATCTGTTCCAAGCAGAATGCTATGGATAAGGATAATACTCGCAGTAATGGTAAAAGGAATCCCAAAACCAACTACAAGTCCAAAACTCATAGCAAAGGCCGTTAAACCAAGCTCTTTACGTCCCATTCGCCCTTCAGTATTTTCAGGTACAATTGGTCGTAAGCCGTCATTAAACACAGCTAAATTTAAATTTGCAAGAACAGCTGCCATAGCCCCGATTAAGATGACGAGAACCATTTCCATGTGCCGAACCCCCTTCTAAATTAAAGTGCTTTAATTGCTCTCATAATCATTGGAACGACCGTTTCCATATGATCAGCAGTAAAACCAAATGCTTTCTTTCCTTCCTTAACAGCCTGTTGAATTTTCTCTTCACTCGGTTTTCTTCCTGGCATTGAAACAGTTTCACAGCTTGGTTTTCCAATAATAGCAATCGCCATCGCTAACGCACCTCCACCACCAGTGTGACACGCTCCAACATAGTATTCTGCCTGACCTGTTTTCACTGCCATTGCCGCTTCTACATCTGATTTAATGGAAGTTTCCACTCCATTTGGTCCATGTTCCTTCACTAGGGCTTCGACTTCCTTTTTATCTACCTGTCCACCAATAACAATTTTCATGAAAAATCTCCTCCTATTTCATTTCTTTAAAAATAGATACATAGTGCATTTTTAAAAAAGCGATCTCAGATTTTGGAATTTCATCACCCCAATTGGATTTAAGCCAATTAATCTCTCTATTCGCTAGATCAATTTGCTCAGATTTCTCTATTTCTGAAAAAAGCTCTTCCGGTGGGCCATCGACTGATTCACCGCGGGACATACGCGTTAAGGCTGATGCAAGATGAGTAACGAGCATTTCTACTTTATTTTGAGGAAGCGTCTTTTGCGTATGGGCACTTAATCTTTGCACCGCTTCCTCAGCGATAGTTGATGCTTCCTCACTAATCACATCGCCAGCTTTCAGAATATCTAGTCGTTCCTTAATCGTTGTCATAAAAACCACCCTCCAATATACAGGATTTAGTATATTAAAATCATAGGGATTCAAAATGGAATCCCGCCTAATATCGAGGATAAATTTCCCCCTTTTCTACTCGAACTTGTAGCTCTTTGACGTTAAATACTGACAGGTCGAGTAGTGCATCTCTAAGTTCTATCCTCTCCCTATTTAAGAGCATAGTTGCCTCATTCACCTTCCGACTTAGTTCCTGAGCTTTTATCGAACGAAACGATCCTTTGCCCATTCCTTCAGAGTGAATAATTTCATCCTTATTCCAAACTGCTGCATCAATTTCATTGTTCTTAAGCATCTCCATCATCTGCATGTAGTTCACTTCAATTAGCTGAACATCAATACCTTCTATTTCATACTCCGTTAGAAGATGCTGATCAGCTGAAGAATAATCAATACCTACCCGCATGCCGTTTTGAATACGCTCTGTTTTAGATTGTGAAAAAAAGATTTCATGTCCGGAAACATATGAGTTATTTCCAAATGTTTTTGCCATTTCGATACGAGCGTCATTCCGAACAGCAAGCTCAGCTGCAAGCCTTGAAACAATCACAAAATCATATCTTCCAGCTTTCAATGCCTCTATTCTATTCGATGAGCCTCTCATGAAAGCCAAATTAAAAGGTATTTTCATCATTTCAAGCACCTGAACTAAACCAGTAGCAAGGCCTTCATATTTTCGCGAATATGGTAAAGGCATTGCCCCCATAACAGAACCAAGTCCTGCAATATCCCAAAGCAGTTCTCGATCCGTTCTAACAAGAAACGTACCAAGGTGTCCTCTTGCTTCAAGAACAATAGCTCCTATTTCTTCGAGTAGACGTAAGGCTCCCTGAATTGTCCCCCTTCCAAGTGATGTTTCTGTAACAAAATCACTTACGCGAGGAATACGGCTTCCTGGCTCGATCGCTATTAGATTAGCTGCAATTCTCCTAGCTGCCAGTCCATTCTTGCTGTATAATTTCTCCCATTTGCCTTCCATATCCTCACCTCAATATACAATTTTTCGTATTTTCACTATATAGAATAACTCAAAACTACAAGTTGATCAATGAATATTCTGAAAAAAAGACGAAAAGAGAGAGATACTCTCTCTCTCCTTACATCCCAACAAACTCCTTCTTCCTCTCTCGAAACACCGTCCAATTCTTAAATCCAATCTCCTTCAGCTTTGTTCGAACTTCTTCAAATTCTTCTCCAACGCGTGAAGGCCAATGAGCGTCAGATCCGAAAGTAACTCCCACACCATAATGGCAAGCCATTTCGAGCATGTCATTCGCTGGATACCAACCGCCGCAGTCTTTATGCTTACCAGATGTGTTGATTTCAATCGTTGACTCAAGCTCTCCAAGTCGCTTCAATGCTTTTTCGACTTCAGGTGTTTGGACGTTTGCGAAGTCTGGATAAAATCCCTTCATGGCATCAATATGGGCTAGAATATCGAAGACGCCGCTTTCAGCTGATTCTACGATTAGCTTGTAATAATGCTCTTTTTCTTTGCGAATGTCTTCTTCAATTAAATTTTCCCAACGACTTTTATCAAAGATGTTAGTTCCATTACTAAAATGAACAGAGCCAATTATGTAGTCAAACGGGTACTGATCATAAATGCTTTTATATAACGGGTAATGCTCTCTAAAAAAGTCAGATTCAACACCAAGCAAAACGTCAATCTTGCCACGGTACTTTTCCTTAAGCGAGAGCACTTCTTCTACATAAGAAGCGAACTCACTCTTAGCCATAGCAATGCGAGGCAACGCTCGATCCTTCTCACTTGCAAAAAACGGTGAATGATCAGAAATTCCGATCATCTGCAAATCATTTTGGATTGCTGCTTTTATGTAATCTTCAATTCCTGCTTCTGCATGACCACATCGTTCATGGTGCGTATGGTAATCAAATTTCATCGTACCGCTCCTTCCCAATACATGTAAGTCGTAATATCGTTATCCTACCATATTTGTCTTATAAGAGTTGACTTTCACGCAATGTATTTACAGAAAATTCATACTCACGATCTATATTTTTGAAAATTCTCACATAATTAAATTGACATCGTTTTCATAATTAAGTAAAGTTAAATCATAATGAAGAACGACGTTCCTTATTAAGGAACAAGAAGGAGGCAGTTTATGCAATCACAATTGGATGTCGTCACACTCGGTGAAACCATGGTTCTTTTTGATGCCGCTTCTACCGGCCCTCTTCGATATACGAATCAGTTTAACAAGCGAATCGGCGGGGCTGAATCAAACGTAGCGATCGGTCTTTCAAAGCTTGGTCACTCTGTTGGCTGGATCAGTAAGCTGGGCGATGAAGAATTAGGTCATTTTACGTTAAATGCCATTCGTGGCGAAGGGGTCGATACAACGAATGTCCTTATGGACCCTGAAGAACAAACGGGCTTATATGTTAAAGAAAAGCGAACAGATCGCAATCAAGTTTACTATTACCGCAGTGGTTCCGCTGCAAGCACTATGACTACAGCAGACATCAACTGGGACTACATAAAAAGGGCGAGAATCGTTCACTTAACTGGCATTACTCCTCTGTTGAGTGAATCTTGTTATGAGCTAGTGAATGAGGTTTTTCACTTTGCTAAAAAGCATCAGATTACGGTTTCATTTGATCCTAATATTCGAATGAAACTGCTAAAGAATATTCCAAATGGAAAAGAGAAATTGCTAGACCTCGCAAGACAAGCGGATATTCTTCTTCCAGGACTAGACGAAGCTGAACAATTGGTAGGTACAAGTGATCCTGATGAAATCATTTCATTTTTTCTAGCCTCTGGCGTTCAGAAAATCGCGATAAAAAACGGAGCAATTGGGACCACCTTTGCCACAGCAAATGGTGAGAATGGATTTGTGAAAAGCTATCCTGTCTCTAGAGTGAATGATCCCATTGGAGCAGGAGATGGTTTTGCTGCAGGGGTTCTCTCTGGCCTTCTGAAGGGGAAACCATTTCAAGAATCTGTTGATCTTGGCTCATTAATTGGTTCCATCGTTGTTTCTGTATTTGGCGATATTGAAGGGCTTCCAACGATTCAAGAAATTGAATCTTTAAATGCAACGAAACAGGATGTATTAAGATAAAAGGAGTGGGAGAATGAAACAGGCGATCTTAACAAAAATGATTGACGGTGGCGTTGTAGCCGTCGTTCGAAAAATTGACCGAGATAAAGTGATGCAAGTGATTGAAGCGATTGTAGATGGTGGTATTAGTGGAATTGAAATTACACTTGATTCGGATGGGGCACTTGATGTGATTCGCGAAGCAAATCTTGCTTTTAAAGGTCAGGCAGTTGTTGGGGCAGGTACCGTTCTTGATGCGCAATCAGCAAACATGGCGATTCACGCTGGTGCCGAATTCATTTTCTCTCCAACAATGAATACAGAAACCATTTTGACCGCTAATCGATATGGTAAAATTGTGATACCAGGTGTATTCACGCCGACAGAAATACTGCAAGCCCAACAAGCTGGGGCAGATCTTGTGAAAGTTTTCCCTGCAAGCGTACTTGGACCAACTTTCATTAAGGATGTGAAAGGCCCTCTCGCTCACGTGCACATGATGCCAACCGGCGGAGTAAGTCTTTCAAATACAGAAGAATATATACGAGCTGGGGCAGCTGCCGTAGGTGTTGGTGGCTCCCTATTACGAAAAGATTTAATCGCAGAAAAGCGATACAGCGAACTACAATCCCTCGCAAAGCAATATTGTGATGAAGTACAAAAAGGCCGACATGCCCTTGTCAATTCGAATTAAATCGTTCTGATTGTCGTGATCGGTCTAGGAAAGGAAGATGTTATGATTCAGTCTGTCGATCGATCACTTCAAATTTTAGAACTATTGAAAGAAAAACCAGGAGGAATGGGCATTACAGAGCTCGCTAACAAGCTTGATGTGGCAAAAAGCACGATTCATCGACTTGTTTCTACCCTTGAGTCACACCAATATATCCAGCGCTCAGCTGATCAAACATCTTATCGACTTGGGTTGAAATTCATTGAGATGTACCATGTGGTTGTCGATGAGTTAAATATTTTAGAAGTCGCGCGGAATGTTCTTGAAGAATTAAGTGAACGAACTTCAAAAATCGCTCACCTTGTTATGATCGAAGTAGATCATCAAGTCATTTATCTTGATAAAGTGGAGACACAGTCCACGATTCGGATATACTCTCGTACTGGGCGAAAAGCTCCGCTTCATTGCACAGGTGTAGGGAAAGCGATCTTAGCATATTCGAGTGATAAGCAACTAAACGATTTCCTTTCAACTAAAGAGTTATTTAAGCTAACAGATCGGACCATCACGGACGCTACAGAATTTCAAAACGAATTAGAAAAAGTTCGTCAAAATGGCTTCGCTATTGACGACGAAGAACACGAAGAAGGCATTCGCTGCATCGCTGTTCCGATCTTTGACCATCTCGGAAGTGCAACGTACGCGATCAGCATTACAGGCACCGTTCCTCAAATGTCAGAAGAGCGTTTAGCTGAATATTTACCCATTCTGAAGCAAGCCGGGAAAGAAATATCGAGAAGACTCGGGTATAAAGGAAGCCGATAGGAGTTGTCCTATCGGCTTATGATGGTGCCTGTCACTCGCGGTTTATGTCGAATCCCCCTCTCCCCTTACTATCCAACCTTTCTCCCATGTCCATCGGTCTGTTTTTAGTAAATTCTGATATTTTTCATTCAATCCGTTTACTATCCTCCGTTCCTTATGTATACTAAAATCGAAACGTTTCACTAATTTTGAAAGGAAGTGGATTCATGAGAAAATTTCTTTTGTTTTTTCTTGTAGCAGCCATTGTTTTAACCGGATCCTTGCCAGTCGCTAATGCTGAAAGTTCTACCAAAGGAAAGAAGCATGCCTTTTCCAAACAATTGAAAGCGATTTCAAAGAAGACGTATCGGTACTTTGAAGATTTCACGGATGAAAAGACTGGATTAACGTATGATGCCGTTCGAATGAAGAATGGTGAAAAGACAGTACAAGACTTTACATCACCAACAAACATCGGCATGTATTTCATGAGTACAGTATCTGCTCAAAAAATTGGGATAATTTCAAGAGATGAAGCAGTCCACAGGATTCAAACTACACTTCAAACATTAGAAGAACTCGAGACGTGGAATGGTTTATATTATAACTGGTACTTCACTAAGGATGGTTCACTTATGACCGACTGGGGTGAGTTCATCTCAACCGTTGATAACGGCTGGCTATCCGCAGGTTTAATCGTAGCCGGACAAGCTTATCCTGAGTTAAATGATCAAACAAGTGAATTAGTGGAAGCGATGGACTATTCTAAGCTCTACGATTCAGAGGTTGGCCAAATGCGCGGAGGGTACGATGTAGCAACTGAAAGTGTTACAGAGCATCACTACGGAGCGTTTTATACAGAACCACGCCTTGCGAGCTATATCTCGATTGGTAAAGGAGACGTTCCTGTAGAACATTGGTGGAAAATGTACCGGACAATGCCTGCAAGCTGGGATTGGCAATCTCAAGTACCAGAAGGCTATACCAAAACATATGATGGCATTGATGTATTTGAAGGTCACTATACATACAATGACCAAAAGTATGTACCAAGCTGGGGAGGTAGTATGTTTGAAGCCTTAATGCCGGGTCTTGTCTTGAAAGAAAAGGAACTTGGTCAAAACGCACTTGGGTTAAATAATCAAAAGCATGTTGATATCCAAATCGAATATGCCAAAGAAGAGCTTGGCTATCCTGCATGGGGATTATCTCCTGCCGCAACTCCTGAAGACTATTCCGAATTTGGCGCAACTCCTCTTGGTATGGACGGTTATAGTGCAGAAGGAGCAATTGTAACACCACACGCGTCTTTCCTTGCATTAGAATACGCACCTAAAGAAGTGTACAAAAACTTAAAAACACTTAAAGACTTTGGTACTTACGGGAAATACGGCTTTTATGATTCAGTTAATGTCCTAACTGGAGAAGTAACAGAAGCGTACCTCGCGCTTGATCAAGGAATGTCTATGGTTGCGATCGCAAACTACTTGGAAGATGGCATTATTAAGGAATACTTCCATAAAGATGACATTGGCGAAAAACCAGAAGATTTATTAATAAAAGAGAATTTCTCAATTAAATAAGGTAAAAATAAACCGGGATATCGAAACGTATCGATATCCCGGTTTCATTATTTTATTCCACAATTACCTCAAAGGTTACATCATAACCAAATTTCAATGGTGTTCATGCCGCTATTCAAATACTTTTCTGCAACTGCCTTTCGAACAACCATTCCGCCCTCACGATAACGATTAGAGCTAAGAGCTGTTTCAACTCGCTGACCGTTAATATGAACTTTTCTTTCTTCATTTGTTAGGTGATACTGAAAAGTAACGTCCATTCCCCAGAACTTGTAGTGCAATTGAAGGCCATCTAATCTAGTAGGAAGAATAGGGTCAAGCACCATGGTTCCATCCTCCTGGCGGATGCCAAGTGCATTTGTTACAAGCTGATTCATATAAATTCCTGGTCCACTTGAATAAATCCGCCAACCGCCTTTCACCGGAACTGATCCGCTTTTAAGATCATCAAACCGATTCTGCGCCTCGTAACGCGTATTGAACTTCCCATCTGAACTACTGAAGTAGGCATTACTTTGTCGTTTCTCTGCGTTTGATACCACATCCGTAATACCAACCGGATTAATAACTTGTAGCCCCTTCCAAACTTCTTCCCTTTGGCCGAGTTTCGCCATTGCCTCAATAAAACGAATATGTGCATGAACATATTGAAGTCCAATTTCTCTTCCAAAGTTCGCTGCTTGCTCCGCTCTTTTGAAATGAGTACTCACTCCACCTTTATAATTCGCAGGCTTATCCATTAATCGAACACCGTCTGGGCATGCGAGCTTTTCTTTAATAATTTGGTAATGATCTACCGCTTCTTCTGCAGATAAAAGCTCACTGATCATGCCTCGAATCATCGGTAATAAACGATAATGGATACCTGTCTTCTTATCCTCTGGATGAAGCATCTTTTCAGGACGCTTTTGATCTTCCATATATAAAAACCCTGGAAGAACTCCTGTATCGAGGAGAAATTTCTGATAGTCGCGTTCAATTCCAAGTGCAAGCTCCTGAAGCTCCTTTTTCCATTCAGGTTCTACTAGTGCATCCGCAAACTTACGCACAGCCTGGTAAGTCAGCGCAACCGTCCAACTACTCACCATGTATTTTTTTAATTGAGCGTTCGCAGGCTGAAGGGTATCATCCCAATCCCCATCACCATAAGAAGAAAGGAAGGTATCGTTGAGAAAATGTCGTTTCACATACTCAATCTGTTTTTTAATATGATCCTTTAATGAATGTTTCTTTTCGCTAAATGTAAAATCTTCTCGCAGCGTATATGACAACTCCATATCTAAAATCGTATGATCACCTGTTACAGCAAGGTAGTCAGCGACGACTTTTAGCGGCCAAATCACAACATCCCCATGACTTTCCTCCTGCTGAACAGCCCCATACTCATCAAACATAAACCACTGTGGCCAGTTACCTTCATCTTCATATTGATGAGCGTATACTGTTTGAATGATTTCTTTCACAGAGTCATAATTCTGCGTCGCCATGAAATATTCAGTTGGCCCCTGGCAAACATCTCGTGTTCCCCAAGCTGCCCCAATCGATTGCTCAAGACCTCTCGGAACAGAATAATGTACAAGCATATTGTGCGTGTACCACCAAGCAAGTGCGTTCATTCTGTCTAACTCGGCATTCTTTTCTTTATGACTGAGATGAAACTGATTCATAACCTTTCCTATATAGTCCCGGTAGCGTTTAATTTCAGCACTTGCATCTCGTTCAGAAGGAGCATACTCTCCATCACGTGTCCCCTGTATATGTAATGAGAACTGTTGTGTAGATTGAATTTGAAGCACAACAAGCGAAGCATCCCCTTCTTCAATAGGATGAACGAGTAGACGCTCATCTCCCACTTCCATATCAGTACCGGAGACGGACAACTGATAAGTGAGGTTAGGATTGACCTTTGTACTTTCGGAACTATGTGGTCGGAACGTTAAAACACGACCTTTCTGCTCCACATCATAGACTTCTTCATATTCATGGTTAGCCATTGAGATTTGATTCGTAACCAAATAGCGATATTCTTTACCACTTTTCGAACTCACATCTAACTGCACTTGCTTAGAATCAACGGTTGTAAAATTTGTGATGATAATAGTGTCGTTCTCAAATTTGTAATACCAGCGCGCGTAATTAAATCCCATTTCAAATAATGAAGGCATTGTTAAAAGTCGATAGGTTCCTTCGTATTCCACATACAATCTCTGGCCCGACGTTTTTAGAACATTAAGGGGATTACGCTGATTGCTCATCATCTTATGAAACGATGTATTTCCTAAAGAAATTTGGGAATTGAAGACACCATACATATAGGAAGTTGTCGAAATAACATTCCGATTCAATCGATCATTTTCCCCAGACATCAAAATATGCCCATGTGGCCGTTCGACTAGAAGTTCTTTTTGCTTTAATACGACGTGCTCATACGTATCGGTGAAAAAAGATAGTAGCGCCCCATTCTCACGCTCTTCTTGTTGACGATTAGGGAATAGCTCGTTGATATCTTCCTCTGTCATATCAAGAGATTGAATAGGCTGTCCGACATGATGCTGCACTCGTTCTTGTGCTTTTTCTAGGTGTGGGTCCAATTTAATCGAATCCCAAGAAGCGATAATGTTATCTCGACTAACAGGCTTTGAAGTCGAATGAGGATGATCATTTTGAAATAGTCCATAAAAAGTGAATTCTTTTTCTCCATTTAACTTCACGCGATCTGTTTGAAGAGCTGTATAGGCGAATTCATATTGATAGATTTCATTTGCTAGCGACTCTTCCTTCAACCTTTCTGGTTCATTTGTTTCCTTATAAGATAACCCGAAGAACTGAAAACCATCTGTAGAATAGCCTTTTGTATTCCCGAGAGAACCTTGTTGAAGGTAAGGAAACCTCCCCTGCTGTGGTTGATTTTGACGTGTACAAACGATGTAACCTTCCTCTTCAAAAACGGTATGATCCATATACTGAGACGTGTATGCTTCATTTGTTCGAACACCGCCTTTTTCAGCAAGTCCAAGATCCTGTCCGTATACAACGTCTACTTCAACATCATTTCCTTCAAGCGTGACGTTCCAGAACCAAATATTCTGCTCCGTAAGATGAAAAGCAACGGTATAGTGCACATCCGCAACTTTCCCTCTCCAAATTGCCTCAGACGTTCCAAATTGAAAAGTACTATTGGATTTAGTTCCGATTAAAGGGTATGCGCTAATCCCTTCATTCGTAAACACTCGTAAATATAAATTATTTAATGCACCATCAATAGCATTCGATAGCACTTGATTGATCATAATATTTCCTGTCGTTAATTCATAAAGATCTCCACTTTTTAGAAATACGGCTTCCATGTCTCCAGCTCGTAAACACGCTTTCCCACGATCGATCATAATCACTCGAGCCTCACTCCTTTACTTCACTAATTTAAATGGCAATTCTTGAACGTCATGACTGTTAGAACCAACGAAAGCAATATAGTTTCCTGGATCACTTTCAAAAGATAAATCACTATGATGATAACGAAGTTGCGCCTCTGTTATTGTAAAGACAACTTCCTTTGTCTCACCGGGTTGTAACGTAATTTTCTTAAAATCCTTCAGCTCTTTCATTGGTCGTACAACCTCTCCAGCGATATCTCTTACATATAGCTGAACGATTTCCTCACCTTCATATAGCCCAACATTTTCAACAGTCACGTGAACGACTAAATCATCTTCACTCATAATAGAATCGGATAGTGTCGCATTACGGTAAGTAAAGTCTGTATAGCTTAATCCAAAACCAAACGGAAATACCGGTTCATTCGGAATATCAAGATATTGCGACACATAGCGAACCTGCGCATCCGGCGCATCTTTCGGACGACCCGTGTTAAAGTGATTGTAGTAAACAGGTACCTGTCCAACTGAATGGGGAAACGACATCGCTAACCGTCCAGATGGATTCGCATCCCCGTAGAGAAGATCAGCAACTGCTGCCCCTCCTTCCGTTCCTGGATACCACGCCTCAAGTAACGCATCAGCTTCCTCAACCACGCCGTGAAGATCAAGCGGCCGTCCATTAAAGAGCACAGCAACAATAGGTTTATTCACCTTCTTCATTTCTGCAATGAGCTCAAGCTGAACATTTGGAAGACGAATGTCGCTTCGACAACCTGCTTCACCACTCATATCTGAATGCTCTCCAAGAGCGAGAACAATCACATCTGCATCCTTCGCAACCTCAATCGCTTCTTTTAACGCTTCTTTTGAGCCATTTTCGATATCGCAGCCTTTAGCAACATGCAAAAGAGAAGAGTCTATTTTTGATAATAATCCTTCCTTTAAAAGAACGGCTTCATCTCCTGATCCTAACCAAGACCACGGGCCAAGAATGTCATTACTCTCTCCAAATGGTCCGATAAGCGCTATTTTCTGCTCTTTCTTTAGAGGAAGCACAGAATCATTTTTTAACAGCACGCTTGATTTCTGAGCAAGCTTTCTTGCCACATGCCGATGTTCTTCGCATAAAACAACTTCTCTTTCCCGTTCAACATCAACCCCTCTGAATGGATTTTCAAACAATCCGAGCTTCTCCTTCAGACCTAGAATTCGAAGTACAGCTTCATCAATGATCTCTTCATCTATAGCACCTTCTTCGACAAGCTGTGGTAGGTGGTGAACATAAGTTGAGGTCATCATCTCAATATCCACTCCTGCAGCAATCGATTTTAATGCAGCTTCACGCTCATCTTCCGCAACACCATGAGGAATGAGCTCCTTCACGGCCCCCCAGTCAGAGATCACGACACCATCAAAACCCCATTCTTTACGTAATAAATCGCGCATTAACCGCTTATTCCCACTTGCCGGGATGCCATCGACCGTATTAAATGCCGTCATCACCATTTCACAACCCTCATCAAGGGCAGCTTTGTACGCAGGTAAATAATTTTCGCGAAGCTCTCGTTCTGATAAATCAACATAGTTATAATCACGACCGCCTTCAACGGCACCATATGCAGCGAAATGCTTCACACAAGCGGCAACTCGTTCAGCATCGTTTCTCAAATCTTCTCCCTGAAAACCTCTCACAAAAGCCCGTGCATATTCACTATTTAAATGCGGATCTTCTCCAGTCGACTCCATTACTCGTCCCCACCTTGGGTCTCGAACAAGATCAACCATCGGAGCAAAGGTTACGTGAATGCCCGAAACGCCCGCTTCCCGCGCTGCCACTTTTGCGCTTTCTTCTGCAAGGTTCAGATCCCATGAGCATCCAATGGCAAGTGGAACCGGGAAAATCGTTTTATAGCCATGAACGATATCAGACATAAAAAGAAGAGGAATCCCTAATCTACTTTCTTCAAGATAAGTCTTCTGGATATTGCGGATATTTTCCGCTCCGGATGCTCCGAGAACAGAACCACTATGACGAACCTGCTCTTCATTAAGGTTTAGCTGTTCTAATGGACCCGTTATCTCCCCAGCTTCTTTCGCCCCTTTAAAGAAAGGCGTTGCGAGCTGCATCAACTGAGCTGTTTTTTCATGTATCGTCATTTGACTAAGTAAGTTCTTCAATTCATTAGGTTTCATTTCTTTCCTCCTCACCTTTTATCGAAACGTTTCAATTTTATCTTAGTTGAATTATAAGCATGTCTAAAATAATTAGTCAAAGAGTTAATTTATTAAAATTCTTCATAAAACCATATTAGAAAAGCTTCTAACCACCATTTTCAAATAATTTTAACAAAAGTGTTGAAAGCGGATACACATTTGATTATAATCGAAATATCGAAACGTTTCAATAAGGTTTGTTCGTCAGTCGCAAGTTAGTAGGCATGGAAAATAGAGTGAAAAAGGAGATGGATTGCATGAAGAAGAAAACCGCAGCACTATTGGCTACGTTCTTACTTACAATTTCAATGGTTCTTGGAGCTTGTTCAAACGATGACAGTAGTTCAAGTGATGGCAAAAAGGAAATTACAGTATGGGCAATGGGTGAAGAAGGAAAAAAACTTAGTGAGCTCAGTGATAAATTCGAGGAAGAAAATCCTGACATAAAAGTAAAGGTTCAGGCCATCCCCTGGGAAAACGCCCATGATAAGCTGCTAACGGCTGTCGCTTCCCAAAAAGGACCAGACATTGTTCAATTAGGAACAACCTGGGTACCTGAATTCGCAGATGCCGGTGCTTTACTTGATCTTTCTCCTTATCTTGAAGACTACCCTGAATTTAAGCCAGAGAATTATTTCGAGGGTGCTGCTGATTCCATGACATTCGATGATCAAGTCATTGGCGTTCCTTGGTACGTTGAAACACGCGTCCTCTATTATCGTACAGATTTATTGAAGGAAGCTGGTTTTGAAGAACCTCCTGCAACGTGGGATGAACTGAAAGACGCAGCAACAAAGCTTTCCGATCGTGGAGACGATTACTATGGACTTGATATTGATATGAACGATCAAATCACCCCATTTATTTTTGCATGGCAAAATGGATACGAGATGGACGTTGAGAACAAAGATCTAAACTTCGACAGTACAGAATTCCGCGAAGCAATGAAGTACTATAACAGCTACTTTAAAGAAGGACTCAGTCAAACAGCTGAAGGCGTTGATATTGTCCAGGCTTTCAAAGACGACAAGAAACCAATGTTTTTCAGCGGTCCATGGATGATTAACATTCTGAACGACCAGGCTCCAGATCTTGAAGGCAAGTGGGATGTAGCCGTTATGCCTGAGAAGGAAACAAAGACATCGAGTATCGGAGGATCGAACTTCTCTATCTTCCATAACTCTGAAAATGTGGACGAAGCGCTAAAATATCTTTCCTATATGAACGATGTGGATACACAATTGGAATGGCTTGATGTATCGAACACTCTTCCATCTCGAGTGGAAGCTTGGGAAGACCCTGCTTTAAGCGATAATGAAATGTACGCCACGCTAGGTGAGCAGCTTGAGAATACAGAAGGAGCTCCACAAATGAAGGAATTTGAAGCAATGGCTCAGGAACTACTAGCCTCAATTGAACGAATTAATGTTGGCGGCGCAGATGTAGATAAAGAGCTTGATGAATTTAGCAAAAAAGCAAATGAAATGCTAGAAGACTAATCAATGACGGAGTTACAGGCGAATATCGTCTGAACTCCGTTTTATCGAAAGAAAAGCGCTCTTCAGATAGGTGGGATAACATGCGCAGTATACTAAGAAATGCCTTTCAAGCAAGACATGGACTAATGTTCATCGCCCCTGCAGTTCTCATATTAATTGTCTTCAGTATTGTTCCGATTCTCATCGCATTTTTTATCAGCTTCACGGATCTGAACCTTAAAGGGCTTGCTGACTGGTCAAATATTAGCTTTATTGGATTCGAAAACTATATAGATCTTTTCTCAGACGATCTGTTTCATAAATCTGTTTTTAACACGATTTTCTATGTGTTAATTGGGGTACCACTCGTCATTTTCTTCTCTCTCGGTATCGCCCTTCTATTAAACTACGGAACATCAAAACTGTTTACGTTCTTTCGGGCAGTCTATTACATGCCATCCATTACTAATATTATTGCGATCGCAGTCGTATGGGGCTACCTCTACAATACCGAGTACGGGCTCTTTAACTATATCCTTTCATTGCTCTCTGTCGATTCGATTCCATGGTTAACAGAACCTACGATTGCAAAACTATCACTTATTATTCTTGCCGTCTGGAAAGGAATCGGGATTAACATGATCATCTTTCTTGCCGCTCTTCAAGGCATACCAAAATCTTATT
Organism: Anaerobacillus sp. 1_MG-2023; assembly: GCF_030547345.1. NCBI lineage: Bacteria > Bacillati > Bacillota > Bacilli > Caryophanales > Bacillaceae > Anaerobacillus > Anaerobacillus sp. 1_MG-2023. The sequence continues at coordinate 22,736 of NZ_JAUORD010000012.1, forward strand.
ATGAAGCGGCACAAATTGACGGCGCCAATCGGATTCAGGTGTTATTCAATGTCACCATTCCTTTACTGCGATACGCCACATTCTTTGTGACCGTAACAACATTGATTGGTTGGATGCAATTTTTCGAAGAGCCGTTCGTCATGACCGATGGTGGCCCGCTAGATGGAACCATATCAATGGCGCTCTTTATTTACAAAAACGGCTTCCAGTTCAGCGAATTTGGCTATGCAGCCGCTGGCTCATTTGTCCTTTTTATTTTCATTATCATTGTCACGCTTGTTCAATTTAAGGTACGAAAATCGGATACAGAATATTAATAGACAGGATCGGAGTGAAAAGAATGGAATCAAGATCCTTTTTACAAAAAATCGAAAAGCCTTTTGTGACGCTACTCCTCATCGTAGGAGGCGTGGTTGTCTCCATCCCTTTTCTTTGGATGCTTTCAAGCTCGTTCAAGCAAGAAAGTGACGTCTTAAACATACCGCCACAGCTTATTCCAAGTAATCCAACGTTAGACAACTATATAAACCTTTTTCAAAGCTTAAACTTTGGGCTTTATTTGAAAAATACGCTGATTATCGTACTCTTCTCTTTCCTTGGTCTTCTATTAAACGCAATGGCCGGATATGGATTTGCGAAATTTAATTTTAAAGGAAAAGAAAAGATCTTTTATATCGTTCTTGCTACAATGATGATCCCAGCCCAAGTGACGATGATCCCTGTTTACCTTCTATTAAATGAAATGGGGCTAACGAACACAATGACCGGAATCATTCTCCCCGGCCTCGCCGTCGCCTTTAGTATTTTTCTCTTCAGGCAATTCATGACGACGATTCCAACGGATTTAATTGAAGCGGCCCGCCTTGATGGCGCTGGTGAGTTCTATATTTTCTTTAAACTTATTATTCCTATCGCAAAACCAATCTTTGCTGTGCAGGGAATCTTAACATTCATCGGCGCTTGGAACAGCTTCTTATGGCCGTTGATTATCGCAAATGATGAAAGACTATATACACTTTCTGTTGGGCTGTCACTACTGAAAGGACAATATGCAAATAACTACGCCCTCCAAATGGCAGGAGCTGCTATTATGGTCGTTCCGATCGTCATCATCTTCTCTTTCTTTCAGAAATACATTGTGGAAGGATTTACAATGTCAGGTCTTAAATAAAAGTGAGCTAGAAGAAGAAGGGCAAATGATTCACCTGACAATTGCTAACAATTAGTTGTACACTTAAAGTAAACATATTATAAAGTTGTCTAGATAGAGGATGTGAAAAGATGGCAACGATAAAGGACGTAGCAAAACGCGCAGGTGTAGCCGTCTCAACGGCCTCCTACGCCTTAAATAACATAAAAAAAGTTAGTCCTGCAACGGTGAAGAAAGTACAAGACGCCGCCAGAGAACTAAACTATCAAAAAAACGGCTTTGCATCTGACCTAAAGCGAACAAAAACAAATACGATTGCATTGATTCTAAAGGATCTTTCAGGACCTTATTACTCTGAGCTGATTAAGGGCGTTCAAGAAGTAACTATGACAAATGGTTTTGACTTGATCGCCTGTAGCTCAATAGGTGGCGCTCAATCCACTGCGGTAAAATTTCTAACGGAAAAGCGCGTTGATGGGGCAATTATTTTAGCTCACAACATAACTGATGAAATCATCAGTGAAGCAGCTCGTGAAGGCTTTCCTCTGGTCGTACTTGACCGAACATTAAACAATGATCATGTTATTCAAGTAGAGGTCGATAACATTCAAGGTGGTTATCTCGCAACGGAACAGTTAATTCAGAATGGTCACAAGGATATCGCTTATATTAGCGGCCCATATAATTCTCATGACAATCAAATGCGCTTCAAAGGATACGAACAAGCATTAAAGGAACACGAGCTTCGTTTTCAAACGAGATGGAAAATCTCAGGTGACTTCACTAGAGAAGGTGGCTATCGTGCAACAAAAATGCTAATTGCTCAAGGCAATCTGCCCACAGCTGTTTTCTACGGAAATGATGAAATGGCGATCGGAGGCATTCAGGCATTTAACGAAAAGAAAATCTCTGTCCCAGATGATATTTCCATCATTGGCTTTGATGACATCCAGCTATCGGAATATGTCTCTCCACCGCTAACAACAATTAAACAACCCAAATATGAGGCCGGCGCTCTTGCCGTTCACCTTATCTTCCAGCAGCTTTCACTCGAAAAAGTCGATCGCTATTATAAACTTCCTACAGAACTAGTTGAAAGAAAGTCTGTTGCTAGGAAGGATTAAAATCAAACCACCGCGGGCGTGCCTGCGGTGGTTTTTATGGTGCCTGTCACCCGCGGTTTATGTCGAAATTATTAATATTCTCATGCTAAAAGTCCTGATACCACGAATCCTGTTTCACCCTCACTTTTGTACCACGTTACGTGTTTGCTAGCCTCTTTCAAGAGACCTTCCCCTCATTTTCCCCTCCCCATTCCTCCTCACCTCCACTTCAACGCTTCTAACAAAACAATTGAATTCGCCCTTTTCTATTTAAAAATCCGCCGTATGTAAATCACCATTTACATTCATTGAATATACTATCAGTTGAATCGATTTTGAAAGGATGATAGTGATGAAGATGAAGCGGATAATTAAAATTGCAGCATTATCAGTGAGCATTTTCTTATTTGCAAGTATGCTCCCGACTGGAACTGTTTCAGCAGTTGAAAAGGACAAGTCTCCAGGTATGAACTCTAACGAACTATTAAACGTAGCTCACAGAGGTGCTTCTGGACATGCTCCTGAACACACGCTTGTATCCTATAAACTTGGGGATGAAATGAAAGGCGACTACATTGAAATCGACCTCCAGATGACGAAGGACGGGAAACTCATTGCCATGCATGATGAATTAGTTGATCGGACCACAAACGGGACAGGCCTTGTAAAAGACTATACACTTGAGCAGCTAAAAGAGTTAGATGCAGGTAGCTGGTTTAATGAAAAATATCCTGAGAAAGCCAATCCTGCTTACAAAGGGCTTCAAGTGCCTACTCTTGAACAAGTACTCCAAACATTCGGGAAGGATGCTCGCTATTATATTGAGACGAAATCTCCCGAGGTATATCCTGGTATGGAAGAAGAGCTCCTTCGCATTCTTAACAAGTACAATTTAACAGGTGTTAATGAACGATCTAGTAAAGTACTTATTCAATCTTTTAGTCAGGAAAGTCTATTGAAAATGCATAAACTCGATCCTAACTTACCGCTTATTCAGCTCATCTCATATAAAGAGCCAGCAACAATTTCTGAGGGAGAACTTCAAGAACTAACTGAGTATGCAGTCGGCGTCGGAATGTCTGCTTCAAAAATTGACGAAACGTACGTACAAAAAGTAAGAAGCGCTGGTTTACTCATTCATCCTTATACAGTGAATGAGAAAGAACAAATGACGCGCTTATTAGACTGGGGCGTAACGGGGATGTTTACGAACTACCCCGATCTTTTGAGTGATGTACTTCATGGTAAATAAGCACAAAAAAGGTCCTCGTTGGTAACTACCAACGAAGACCTTTTTGACGTTTACCAACCATATTGCTGAAGGAGTTCTGCAATCGCAGTATGATCGCTCTCTTCCGCTAACGCAAATGCCTCTTCACTTTCCTCAATAGAAGAAGGAAGGGCTCCCGCTACGAGGAAAGCTTCAACAAGTGAAGGATTGTCTTGTTTGATTGCTTCAAATAGCAATGGATCTCCTTCATAACGAGCATTCGCATCCCCACCTCTACCTAATAGTAAAGAAACAAGTTCAGTAGACTTTTCTTTGGTAACTGCCGTAACTAGCGCACTTCCATCGTTTTTTTCTACCGTAAAGTTTGGATTTGCTCCAGAATCAAGGAGTAATGCAATTGTTTCTTCATTTCCTTGAACGATGGAATAAGTTAATAAAGTATCATGCTCGCCTTCCACTTCTATTTCTAGGTTCGGATTATAACCATTGTGTAATAAAATTTTGATGAGCTCGGTATTTTCTTCCTTTACAGCTTTGACTAACATTTCCTCATTTCCGATTTCAAAATGAGCACCCATTTTTAATAGCAAGTCAACAATTTCGTTATTTCCTTGTTCGACCGCTACTTCTAGAAGGTTCTCATTTTTCTCATGATTTACTTCAGCATCCCCATCGTGATCCGATTCTTCATGATCATGTACCTCTACCCCGCTCAGAAGTAGGAACTCAACAAGCTTGCTATCTCCTTCCATGACCGCATAAGTGATTGGTGATACGCCATCATTGTTTACTGTATCCGGTGAAACGCCCTCATGAAAAAGATCCTCCATCTCCTTTAATGTCGTTTCATCTGAACGATTCTGATAAAGGAGTTCCCACAATTGGTCTTCTTCCGTAAGAATGTCGGTGTCTGTTCCTTGGTTTTCTGCACTAGCTTCTTTATGTGATTCAGACGTCGTTTTATCTCGATTTAATTCAGAACATGCCGCTACCACGATCAACATAGGCATGATCATCCAAAGTAACTTTCGCTTCATTGTTTCCCTCCAACTTTATAAGTCAATTCCTAAACCATTATATCGTGAAACTCTCTGAGGAAAGATTAAAATTTAGTGAAATATGTCTTCGAATGGGACAACTTCCGCCTGTCATACACTTTAATAGTCAAGCTTCAGGGAGGACGAGACGTTGTCATATTTTAAAACGAGGAGGAAGCGCGGAGGTTCAGGAAAGGTTATTTTTAGCTTAATCGTCTTACTGCTTCTCGGTGGCAGCATTGCTATTTGGATCTGGCAACAGCCTAAATCACAAGCTGTAGCAACTGTTAAGGAATTTTATTTATATGAACAAAGTGGTGATTTCAAAAAAGCCTGGAACCTTTTTCATCCAGAAATGCAGAATCGGTTTTCAGATGAACAGTACAGTCAATTACGCTCTCAGCTAATTACACAAGATATTGGCGCTACCTCGTTTACGTTCGATATTGGCAAAGTAAAAACAAAGAAAAATTGGCGTTCTGGAGTAAATGGAGTGATCATGAAAAAAGTTTACACAATGAAAGTCACGCTTCAGTTTCACGATCAGTTTGGAAATTTTGATCTCGTTCAGGAAGTGTTTGTAATAAAAGAAGAGGGAGAATACAAGGTCTTGTGGGATTACAAGTAGAAATAGAAGATTAAACAAACGTTTAATTAAGGGGAGGTGCCGGATAAAGTCGGCATCTTTTTTATTTTGAAATTAACTTAAACCTTCCTTCTGTGACAAAAGGGATTGCACAATAACATCTCTTCGTGCCATCACGAACTTACAGTACTGCTTTTTCTTTTGATGGATAGTCCCATGATAGCCTTCAATTAACGGAAGTAAATAAATGTACGGTTTATTAGGTTTATTACGCAAACGGTAGTAGTGATAGCTCGACCAGGGATAATCTTCTGGGTCTGAGACAAGGTTTGCTTTTACGGGATTCAAATGAATATAACGGCTAACTTCAAGCATGTTTGATGAGCTATTTAACGGTTCATCAAAATAGCGTTTTTCAAAAACGTGGCCGGTTAACTCATACCTTCCATTGAAATAAGTCGCGTATCGTTTGTTAATGAGTGACATGATCTTTGAAATGGAATGTTCTTTGGAGCGAAGTTGAAGATGATAGTGGTTGTTCATTAAACAATAAGAAGCTAACTCAAACGGGTGTGTTTCGAAGACTTGATCGAGGATAGACAAAAACGTTCGATAATCTCTGTTATCGTAGAACAAAAGTTCTTTACGATTTCCTCGACTCACGATGTGATAGAAATGATTCGGTAGCCAAACTCGTGGTTTTCTCACCATACCATTAGTGTTGTTGCATGTGGATTTAATAGATTCCTGTAACAAAGTAGCTTCTTCATTTTTCTTCCTCCCTTGTCAGTAACCTTCTCTTTCTCCAAGAATAATCTTCCCCCTCTTACTCGTCAATCAAATTTTATCGACAGGATTCGGGTAGTGACAGGCACTCGCAAGGTTTTTGAAATATTTTTGTGATTTTAATACCAAATTAAACCAAAATAATGGTAGTATTGGGCAAAAAGAGGGATATAAATGAAAAAAATTTACTTATTTAGCTTTGTATTACTAGCTATAATCGGGAGTTTAGTAGGGTTTGGATGGGGCGACATGGGCACTATTGATCTAGATCAAGTTACATTATCTACTAATGAAAGCAGTTCTACAGCTGAAGCTTCTCATGAAGAAGATCATGAAGAAGAAAAAATTAATGAGCAAGAACTTAGAATTCAAAAACTAGAAGAAGCTGCTGAAAGAGGAGCTGCTCCTCATATACCTGTGTTAACCTATCATAATATAATCTCAAAAGAAAATTTGAAAGAGAGACACTATGGCAATGATGGTAATCTATCAAGCACCATTGTTTTACTTGAAGACTTTAAGCAACAAATGAATGTTTTGCATGAAAATAGTTTTTTACGTTAACGCTTGAGGAATTCGAAAAATATATAACTAGCGAAATACCTGTCCCTGAAAAAAGTGTTTTACTTACGTTTGACGATGGTCATAAGAATAATTACATAGAAGCTTATCCGGTATTGAAGAAATATGATTTTCACGCTGTTGAATTTTTGATTACGAATCGAAATAAAGACAAAACCGTTCCATATAATACTGATACAAATCAATATCTCAGTCATCAAGAAATTGAAGCAGCAAGCGACGTCTTCGAATATGCAAGCCACACCAACAGTTTTCACAATTTGGATAACGGCACACCTTATCTAATCTCAAAATCTCTTCCTGAAATTCAAGAAGATGTAGAAACAAGCATTGAATTAATTGGTGATACAAACGCACTTGCTTATCCTTATGGGGCTTACGATGAACAGACGATGGAAGCAATGGATGTTGCTGGAATCGACTTTGCTTTTACTGTACAAGCTGGCTACGTTCAGCCCGGAGATGACATGCTACAGATTCACCGAAATTCCGTGAGACCTTATAATACAATTGAAGACTTTAAGAATGTGATGGAAATCAACTAACTTTATGCCATATAAAAGAACAGGCCATTGTGCCTGTTCTTTTATATGGCATTCGACACCAATCGGGTGGTGACAGGCACCATTGCCTCTACACCTTATTTGGCGCCTCTTCTCCTTCAAGTACTTTCAATAAGTTCATAGCAGCGACTTCTGCCATTCTCAACCTCGTTTTTACACTTGCACTCCCTATATGAGGAAGGGTAACGACGTTTGAAAGACGAAGCAAGGGATGATCAAGCGGTACTGGCTCTTCTTTAAAAACATCTAAACCCGCAGCCCATATAACACCATTCGTTAGAGCTTCATAAAGAGCATCTTCATTTACAATTCCTCCTCTTGCTGTGTTGATTAAAACAGCGCTCCTCTTCATCGTTTCAAGCTGCTCTACCCCAATTAAATTCTCAGTTTCAGGCGTTAATGGTGTCAAAACACATACAAAATCAGACTCCTTTAAAAGCTCTTCAAACTCTTTAAACTGAAGATCTAATCTACTTTCTGCTTCCTGATTCCGACGACGGTTGTGATAAACCACATTCATATCAAATCCTCTAGCTCTTTTCGCCACAGCTTCCCCAATTCTCCCCATGCCTATAATCCCTAATGTCGCCCCATGGATATCCTGCCCTGTTAGCTGCATAGGTGACCAGGCTTCCCAGTTTCCTTCACGCAAATAATTGGATGCTTCAGGAATTCGGCGTGCGGTAGCCATTAGTAAAGCAAAGGTTAAGTCGGCTGTTGTTTCCGTCAGAACCCCCGGAGTATTCGTCACAACAATCCCGCATTCTTTAGCTGCTTCTATATTAATGTTGTTATAACCTACAGCCATATTGGCTACTACTTTCAGGTTGTTAGCTTTTTTTAGAAGTGAGTGATCTACTTGTTCAGTTAACATACAAAAAAGCCCGTCCACCCGCTTAATTTCTTCTTCTAAGACAGCATGCGGCACTGGTTCTTTTTCCTGGTCCCACATCCTTACTTCACATGTTTCACGGATAGGCTTCACGATTTCATCTGGCAACTTCCGCGTAATATATACTTTGGGTTTCATTTACATTCCACTCCTTAACTCAAATTGTCTTTATCCTACATGTTTCACGAATAAAATTGAAATTCCTCTTCCACATAGAGACATTACCCGGGAAATTCCGAATCGATACGCAAAATAATGACGGAATATTGTGATAAAATAAAGAAAATCGAAAGTTGAGGTAAACCATGTTACATAACTATCACTTTTCCTTTCCTATCCGCGTTCGTTACTCCGAAATCGACGGTCAAAAAATTGTATTCAATGCCCACTATTCTACTTATATTGACATTGCTACCACTGAGTATTTCCGACACGTCTTAGGTGATCGATTACAGAAACTTGCTGAAGATCGGTTGTTTGATCCGGTATTAAGGAAAATAACGATTGAATTCATCAAACCAGCAAAATTGGATGATCTCCTTGATGTGTACTGCCGAATTACTAAAATAGGTCAGAGTAGTTTTCAACTTGAGCACACTATAACAAGAAATGAGGAAACTCTTGTAAAAGCAGAGGTCATACAGGTGAATTTTGACTCAACGACCGGCCATGCAAAAGCGATCCCTCAAGAAATTAAACAAGCGATTACTATTTTTGATAAGATAAGTGATCATTAACCTTCTCATCATTTTGTGGATTTACAGAAAAAGTCGGCATGCCAATGAAAGCATACCGACTTTTCTATTTACTACGGTGACCAAAAAAGTTGAAAATGTGAAACTCCTTCATGAAGCAACTTCATTATCTGCGAATTTTACTCCTTCTGCGCAATCCGCACTGCTGTTTGATAAAGCAATTGCACTCCTTTCTCAATATCATCCATTTCCGCAAACTCAAGCGGGTTATGGCTAATCCCCTTTTCACATCGAACAAAAATCATCCCATAATCACTGATATACGACATAAACAGAGCATCATGGAATGGTCCGCTCATTAAAACAGGGGATTCGAAACCGAGCGCTTTATCCTCTTCACTCATGATTTCTTTAATCCAGTCAGCACAATAGCGCGGCTCACTTCTTGTATCTTCGGTGATCGTATAGGTTAGTTTGTAAGTCTTGGCGGATTCTTCAATGATCGTGTAAAGTTTTTTCTCAAGCATCGTACGGTGCTCCAGGTCGATGTCACGCAAATCCATTGTAAATTCAACTTTTTCAGGAATGATGTTACGCGAGTTCGGAAATACCTGCACACTTCCCACAGTCCCAACCGTTGTTTCTTTCCCCTCTTCTTTTATTAACTGATCAAATTTCGTAATGATCTCACTGGCTCCAACCATCGCATCTTTTCGTAACGGCATCGGAACAGAACCTGCATGGCCAGCGAATCCTTCAAGTGTAACGGTTAACCAGATAGGACCTGAAATTCCCGAAACAATTCCTACAGGTTTGTCTTTAGATTCCAGAACCGGTCCCTGTTCAATATGAAGCTCGAGAAACGCTTCAATATCACCTTCCTTGTACACCGGGCTTTGCGAAAGATCAGGATCGACACCGAATTCTTTCAGTGCTTCTTTTCGCGTCATCCCTTTCTTATCTTTTCGCTCAAGTTCACCATCTTCTAAAAGGCCAGCAAGAGCCCGAACTCCGAAAACACCTTTATTAAAACGTGAACCCTCTTCATCAGAGAAACAAACCACTTCGATCGTTCGCTTTGGTAATACGCCGTTGTCCTTCATCGTATGTACAACTTCAATCGCTCCAAGAGCTCCAGCCGTGCCGTCAAAGCGACCGCCATAAGGTTGAGAATCGATGTGAGAGCCAAGCATGAGGATTGCCTTATCTTTTTCTGAGCCTTCTATTCTGCCAATTAAATTCCCAAAACCATCAATTCGAGCAGTTAGTCCAGCCTCTTCCATCCATCCCTTTACAACTTCCACAGCTTCCCGATCTTCTTTCGAGTGAGCAAGACGACAGACTCCTGTTTCCCCAATCTTTCCAATCTTAGCGAGTTCTTCAAGATGACTCTGTAAACGACTTCGGTTAATCCCCATTCACACTCATCCTTTTCGGCTTTTTATTCACTATAGCAAAGCGAATGCCATCGCACATTATACAAAACGTAAGGTATTAGCTGGTTATTATATATACTTCGTCTATTCAGTCAAGATATTGCCCCAAATGACATGGTATGCATTCGACATATTACACCATAAAACGGGTGGTGACAGGCACTATCACCCTCTTGCCACAGCACCCTTCATTGCATATAATAGAGCTAGATAACATAAAGTATAAAAAAAGAACGCCGGTGCTTTCGCACCAGCGTCCATACAGCTGCTCCGCATGACGAGCGGCGGCTCAAAAGGCAAAAAGTAACTCACCTTAATCCTTGGCCGGGGCAGGGTGGGTTACTTCTTTTTATTACTTGAAACAGTAATAATCGTGACCACGAGAGAAGCAAAACTGATCATCAATACAAGCGCCTCGTATGTGCTCATCATTATAGGCAGCACCCCCTTTCATAAACGGGGTACCGCCGCCCACCCTGCTTTGCAGCTGATACTATTCATTTTATCATAGACATCTGATTAAAAAGGATAGGTCATTAGTCGAGTTTAGTTTAGCTCGACATGAAGTGACAAATAACGGGTGGTGACAGGCACCGTTAACCTTCACGCCTTCCACAGCTTCAATACCACAGCATCCTGTACTTCCTTATGACGCCTCCCCGTCATCAAACTCACGCTCACATAACTAAGAAACGAAAGCAGTACCGGCAACACAACCGTATGCATCCCAAATGCATTTGGCATTAATGTATTAAATCCAATATAGCTTCCTACTCCAACAAGAATGGAAGCCATCGCACCGCTCGCATTGCCCTTCTTCCAATAAAGTCCCATAACAACCGGCCAGATGAACGCAGCTTCAAGGCCTCCAAAGGAGAATAAGTTTAACCAAATGAGAAGTTCCGGAGGGTTAACAGCCATTGCAAACACCAATATTCCCAATACCATTGTCACACCTACGCTAATTCGTTTGATCGTTTGATCGCTCGCTTCAGGCTTTACGTAATTCAGGTAGACATCTTTCACAATGGCAGAACTAACAAGTAGTAACAAGGAATCCACTGTAGACATGATAGCAGCCATAGGAGCAGCCAAAACAATTCCCGCAAGCCAGGACGGTAGCACTTCTAGAGCAATTCTCGGCATAACCGTATCTCCTACCTCAATTCCAGGAAGCACCGCCCGTGCAAACACCCCAGTGAGATGCATTCCGAGCATAATGACGCCAACTACGATCGTTCCAATTATTAAAGCACGATGCATGCCTTTTGAGCTTTTATAAGACATCGCTCTAACGGCTACCTGTGGCAAACCAACGACCCCAACGCCCACGAGAATCCAGAAAGACGATACATAAAGTGGTGTTAAAGATCGATCAGCACCAAAAGGAGAAATTAAGTCAGGATTTTCAGACGCAAGCGTAGTAACAATGCTCTCAACGCCACCACCCGCTATAACCGTTCCAATTAGGATGACAAGCGTTCCACCTAACATCACGATGCCCTGTACCGTATCCGTGATCGCAACCGCGCGAAATCCGCCGATGATAACATACACAAGAACAGACACCGCAAAAATAAACAGCGCCCCCGTATAAGGCAACCCTGTCAGCGATTCAATGAGTCTTGCACCACCGACCCACTGAGCAGCCATCGCGGAAAATAAGAAAATAATGATACTAAGCGCAGATAAAATGACAACCGCTTTGCTTTGGTAACGTTCCTTCAGGAAATCAATCAACGTTACTGCCCGAATTTTCCGAGCCACAATCGCAAATTTTTTCCCAAGAACAGATAATACGAAGTAACCAGTGGCAAGCTGTGACATCGATAAAAGCACCCATCCAAGACCCATCGTGTAAGCTACACCCGGGCCTCCGATAAAACTACTGGCACTTCCGTATGTAGCAATCATCGTCATCGCGAGTATAAATCCACCAAGTTGCCGACTACCTAGAAAATACTCTTGCAAAAAGTTCGAAGTCGATTTCAAATGTGTTGAAGCATAAAAACCAATAAGAAAAATGATAACAAGAAAAATAAGGAGAGGAATTACAACTTGCCAATTCATTCGTCCTCCTCCTTATCAAACGGAACTTCTTTAAACAAGAAGACAACCGCTAAAATTACAAGGACAATCACAATCCCAGTTCCAAGCAGACAGCTGTAGAAAAACCACGCTGGTAATCCCCATATATAGCTATACTCCTCTACTGGTTTTGAACCAAAACCGTAGGCAAATCCATACCAGAGTATAAAATTTATTAAAACAAGCCCAACGCCAATAAGCGCTTCACGATTGGCCACGAGGTATCGCGGATCATCTTTAGGCGTTTCTTCGTGTTGCTTCATGCTTTTCCTCCTTCAAAACAAACCTCGTTCTATTATAACCAGAAGGTCTTCTTCAACCATAATGAAATGTTTATCACAGCAGACTCCTTAATGAGTATAGCAGTGAAACATTATAAGGATAAAAGAAATAATAACATGCTACCATGTTTTTCTTTGTATATCTCAGTAAATTAGCTTAAATAAGTACAGGCAAGCTTGGTCTACGTTAAAAGAGTGAAGCGCCCTATTCATAGGACTCTTCACTCTTTTATTTTGATATTAAACAAACGTTTATTTAACACATATTACGCCTTCCGATAAGCCCTTCTCTCCGCATAGGACACACATTTAAAGCAAACCGGCTTCCGATTTCCCTCATCATCTAAATAATATTGAGGACGTGTAGGTTTCTTATGACAAATCATACATTTCTCTAATCCCATTAACCTTCGAAAAAACCCCTTCATATTTGTCACACTCCTAATCTTTAGTAAACTAATATACAGTACGAACCAAAATCACAACTGTTCCTTCAATCAAACTTTATCAGAAGGAAGATGAGAGTACACAATATGACAAATATCGGGGAGTGCCTGTCACCACCCAAACCAACCAAATGACTAAAGGATGAGCATGCATGAAAGTTATCCTCGCTACCCCTTTCTTTCACCAGCTTCGTGGTAATACGATCACCGTTCGGCGTATTGCTGATGGATTGATTCATGCTGGTATCGAAACAGAAGTGATCTCTATAACAGAGCAAGACGATCATCATCATTCTCTTAAAGAGGCTGATTTGATTCACGGTTTTAATGCTTATCGTTTTTATCAATTTATCAAATCAATAAGTCCTCCAATCACAAATTATACCGTTACATTAACGGGAACGGATTTGAACCATGACCTAATGAACCCAACTAGAAAAAACGATGTTATTGCCTGTTTAACGAATGCGTTAGCAGTCCATGTTTTTGATGAAAAGGCTAAGCGCATTGTTCTCGATATTTTACCAAAATTAGAAAATAAGCTTTATGTGATTGCACAGGGGACGAGCACCTCTAGAAAAAGAAACGTACTAGAGAAAACCACACAGGACACGTTCCATTTTCTTCTTCCCGCAGGCATACGAAAAGTAAAAAACATTCCGTTCGCAATTAATAGTCTACTGGAATTACGCAAAACTAACGCAAACATTAACTTAACGATTGTCGGCCCAATAATAGAGACTGATGAGGGAGAGCTCGTTCAGCAGTTAGTTTTAGAAAACAGTGACTGGGTGACTTATAAAGGAGTGATTCCTCATAAAGACATGGAAGCATTATACAGTAATGCAGATGCTGTAATTAATACATCTCATAGCGAAGGACAATCCTCTGCTATCCTCGAGGCAATGAGTTTCGGTTTACCTGTACTCGTCTCAAAAAACAAAGGAAACATGAGCCTCGTCTCGAACGAAGAGACTGGATTCGTTTATGACGGCATCAATCAATTCTTAACATATGCGATTCGTTTAATCGAGAAAGCGTCTCTCCGAGAAGTACTAGGTGAAAATGCAACTGCGTATGTTGAAGAGCACCATTCTGCGACACAAGAAATCTCAGCTATGGTTAACATGTACGAAAAAAGTCTGGCAGAGCTAAAGAAAGGAGGAAACGATGATGATTAAAAGTCCATGAGTCGTTGACAGCTCAAGGGTCGTGTACGACTCTATTGATCAAAACGTCATTACATCAGGAGAAAAAGGAGCAAATAAGACAGTCATCTTAACCTTTGATGATGGTCCAGGACGTGTGCTTCCTAAACTTCTCGATATTTTAAAAAAGGAAGAGGTACAAGCCATGTTTTTCTGGCAGTCACGCCTCCTCTATAAAGAAAGACCTTGGAAAAGAGTACTAGATGAAGGTCACCCAATTGGCACCCACTCTTGCAAACATCCTAATTTAACAAAACTTAGTTATGCCGAGCAGTTTGAGGAGCTTGAAAACAGCAAGCTAAAAATCTACGAAATCACCGGCTCACCTGTGACTTATTTTAGGCCGCCGTTTGGTCAATATAATCTTGAGACAATTAAAGCAGCTCAGGATCTTGGCTTAACAACGGTGATGTGGCGAATTAGCTCAATGGATTGGGAACTTGCACGCCGTCCGGAAGAAATCTTACAAAATGTGATTCAGAACCTTGAAAATGGGGCCATTATTCTCCTTCATGAACTACAACAAACTATCCAGGTGCTCCCAGATCTAATCAAAAAAATCCGCGCCGAGGGCTATGAATTTTCCTTACTACCACCGTTGGAAAAATAAAAAAGAGGAGGTGGCTCATAAATGGCTACCTCCTTCCCTTTTTAGATCACGCAACGACTCATTTACCCTTCAACCTCTACTTCATTTACGCCTTCCACTTTTCGAAGAAGCTGATAAATATCCGTCGTATGATTTTTTTCAAACGTCATCAGTTTCAACTCAACTTGCGGGTTTCTATCTTTTGTATCCCGCACACGAACGTGTCGAATCTCAAAATCATTTGCCACAATGGCTTTCATAAAATGAGTCACTTCTACACTTTTCTTTAACGTAATTTTGGCACGCATTTCCCGCTGTCTAAGTGCTTTTGGTCCAATCCGTTTAATGATCCATGGAAGAATATTCACACTGAACAGAATCAATCCAGCACCAACAAATGCTTCATAATAAAAACCGGCACCCGCTGCTATTCCTAATCCAGATGCTCCCCAAATAATCGCTGCAGTTGTTAAGCCAGAAATCGCATCATTATTACGCCGCAAGATTACACCAGCACCGATAAAACCAATCCCAGAAACAATTTGAGCCGCCAATCGCATTGGATCCGTTCGAATATTCGGGGAAAGCTCCGCGAACGTTTCCGCCGATTCAATCGACACAATCGTTAGCAAACAGCTGCTTACTGCAATGACAATACAAGTCTTTAAACCGAGTGGCTTATGCTTTAACTCTCGCTCAATCCCAATCAGTAATCCAAGCAAAGCTGAAATACTTAGTTTAATAAGCACAACTACCATCGTTCGTCATCTCCAACGTCGTAAAATAGAAGTAGCGCACCTCTGTATTACTCTATTCAGGAGAAGGAAATATTAGAATACGACGAATGGCCACTCCGAAGCACTTAGTTTAGAGTTCGACAGAATGCGAGCTAAATCGGGCAGTGACAGGCACCTTCGTGCTCCGCCACACGCTACCCCTCAACCTCCACAAACGTTGCGCCGTCAATGTCTCTTAACTGCTGATAAATACTAGTCGTATGATTCGCTTCAAAGGTAAGCAGACGCAAATCTATTTGATGGTTTTTTTCCTTTGTATCGCGAACGCGAACGTGCTTGATTTCAAAATCGGCCGCCTGGATTGTTTTCATAAATGCGGTAATGCTCGTTCCTTTTCGAAGCGTAATTTTTGCTCTCATCTCACGCTGTCTTAGCTGGCTAGGGCCAATTTTTTTGATAATCCAGGGAAGGATATTTACGCTAAACAGGATCAAGCTTGCCCCTACAAACGCTTCAAAATAAAACCCCGCTCCTGCGGCGATACCTAGTCCAGAAGCTCCCCATATAATCGCCGCGGTTGTTAATCCTGAGATGGCATCATTATTTCGTCTTAAAATAACGCCCGCACCGATAAAACCAATCCCAGAAACAACTTGAGCAGCAAGTCGCATTGGATCTGTTCGGATGTTGTCAGATATCTGAGAGTACGTTTCAGCGGATTCAATGGAAACAATCGTTAATAAGCAGCTGCTCACTGCAATGACCATACACGTTTTTAAACCTAGAGGCTTATGCTTTAACTCGCGTTCAATTCCAATCATGAGTCCTAAACAAGCTGATATACAAAGTTTAACGACGATAACTACCACGCGACACACCTGCCTTCAATAGATATTTCTATTATTTTACCAATAAAAGGAGCAAAGGATCAAAAGGAATTAATACTCACCCACGAAATAATCCAAATGCGTGAATTACACTACATAAAAAAGAGTCACTAGAGGATCATCCTCCGCAACTCTCAAACGACTTTTATATCATCACTAATGTATATCTTTCTTCTTAAAGCGACCACCTCTTACTTCTGCAATATCGGCCATCGCAAGGAAAGCCGAATCATCATGGTCAGCGACAATGTCTTTTAATTTCGCTTCTTCTAGGCGAGTAATCACACAGAAAATCACTTTCTTATCATCACCAGAAAAAGCACCCTCGCCGTGCAAATAGGTTACCCCTCTGCCTAAGCGACTCAAAATAGCATCGCCGAGTTCTTTATGGTTGTCGCTAATAATCCAAACGGACTTTGATTCATCAAGACCTTTGATCGTAATATCGATCATTTTATAAGCAACATAGTAGGCCAGCAATGAATACATCGCGCGATCAAAGCTGAATACGAATCCTGCGCTACCAAGAATGAACAGGTTCGCGAACATAATAATTTCTCCAACAGAGAACGGAAGCTTTTTACTCGCAAGAATCGCAAGAATTTCTGTTCCATCAAGTGATCCCCCAAAACGAATGACCATTCCGACCCCAATTCCGAGGACCACTCCGCCAAACAATGTGGCTAAGAGTATGTCATCAGTAAAGGCCGGGACAGGATGCAATAGCGCAGTCGATATGGATAAAATCACGATACCGTACAGCGTTGAGAAAGCGAACGTCTTGCCAATTTGTTTGTAGCCAATATAAATAAACGGAAGGTTTAGAACGAATAAGAAAATTCCTAAGCTAATGCCACTTAAATGAGAGAGCATAATGGAAATACCAACAATCCCTCCGTCAATAACCTGATTGGGTACTAGAAAAACTTCTAGACCAACAGCCATAATGACGGCACCTAATGTAATCATAAACGTTCTTCTCGCTTTTTCTTGAAGCGGTGTTTTTTTATGAATTTTCGTTTCATTAATTAACTCTTCTAACGGTTTACTTTCACTCAAAATATTGCCTCCTCTATGATCTATCAAAACATTGTACTTATTTAAAATAAAATAACACTAACTGCAGTACACGATGACTAGACAGTTCCCTGAGAGCTTAATCCTCCCCATAATTGTAAGGGTTAAAAGAACAGCCCATCCGAAACATTCAAGCTTGCTTAGCCATCATTATTGCCCCTCAACTATGAGCATTCATCATTTTAAACTTATCAAGAAAATGTCATAGCAGTTCGGCATCATAGCTATTAGTGAATGATTGTTTATAGAAGGTTGATGAGGTAATTAGAGTGAACAGCATATACATTCAGGAAGCCTCTCGCATCAGGAAAAGCTTCTATTTGCATCATGTTTTTTTGAGGATATGTAAGATGATCCTGAAAGTTCTGCTCACTCGTAAACGGAACAAAAGGGCCAATGACCTTTTGTTTCTGAAGAGAAACGGATGTCGGGGGAGGAATCAACTTTGCATCTGGGAGATAAGCAAATTCACTGATCGTCGGTTTGTCAGCAGAATGATAATCATATTGATTTAATTGCTGTGCTGGATATATAAACACGAGAAAACCAAATAACATCAGCAGTAGCACCTGTCTCATCTCAAACCCTCCTCTCCCTGTCATACTTATCCACATCTTATTAATTTTATCACTGCTTGAAATTAATTGTCCACAAGTAGGCAACACTCAGGAGAAGGGCTCGACAAAACTTGAGTTTATTCGGGCGGTGACAGGCACCATTATTTCCCACCTCTTCCTGAAGAGCAAGACTATTACACTACTGTTTTTCCAACAAAGGAAAATAAAACCATTTTTACAGGCTCTTTCACATGTTGACCCTCCCCGAATAAGAGGAATACGATTGGAAAGTACTTTAGAAATTTAAGCATTCTATTAAGAAAGAAGGAATTGTTATGTGTGGCATTACAGGTTGGATTAACTGGTCTGGTGACCTCTCAACGGAGCAAGATACGCTAAAGAAAATGGCAGATTCTATTGCTCACCGTGGACCTGATGAAGAAGGATTCTGGCTATCAGAACAGGCGGCACTCGCTCATCGTCGTTTGATCGTTATTGATCCTCGCGGCGGTAAACAGCCGATGACGTCATCAGATCAACAACTTGTTCTTACGTATAACGGGGAACTCTACAATTATCGAGAATTAACACAGGAACTACAGCAGAAAGGACATACGTTCACTTCTAACTCAGATACAGAAGTTGTCCTACACGCTTACATGGAATGGAAAGAAGAATGCGTGAAACATTTTAACGGCATCTTCGCATTTGCGATCTGGGATAAAAAAGAACAGCAGCTTTTCCTTGGCCGTGACCACCTCGGCGTCAAGCCGCTTTTCTATTCAAAACAGGGCGATTCACTCTGCTATGGCTCTGAAATGAAAGCGATTCTCGCGCACCCATCCGTGCAGCCACAAGTCGACCGTAAAGGCCTTGCTGAAGTTTTCGGAATGGGACCTATGCGAACACCTGGACAGGCTATTTTCAAAGGAATTGATGAAGTTCGTCCAGGGCATTACGTGATCGCAACAGCCAATTCCATCGAAGAGCACCGCTATTGGAAGTTAGAATCAAAGCCTCATACAGATGATGTAGATACGACAACTGAAACAATTCGTGAGCTTTTAACAGATACCGTTCAACGTCAGCTCATCTCTGATATGCCTGTTGTTTCAATGCTTTCAGGAGGACTTGATTCTAGTGGCCTAACAAGTCTAGCCGCTCAAGAATTCAAACAAACGGACAAAAAGCTAGGAACTTACTCGATCGATTTCGACCAAAACGAAGATCACTTCCAAAAGGATTTCCTCAGACACGATATGGACGAGCCGTGGGTCAAACGAGTGTCTGACCATGTTGGCACAGACCATCATTCTGTCACGTTCGGAGCGGACCAGCTGCTTTCAAATCTCCTTGAACCAATGAGAGGACGAGATCTGCCCGGCGTCGGTGAAATCGAAACATCGCTCTATCTCCTTTTCACAGAAATGAAAAAGGATGCTACCGTGGCGCTTTCTGGTGAGTCTGCCGATGAGGTATTCTCAGGTTATCCTTGGTTCCATCAGGAAAAATATCTGGGTGCTGAAGTATATCCATGGCTCGTGAACCTAAAAGGCATTTCTTCCGTGCTTTCTGAAGAAACGAAAAAACAAATTCAGCCCGAGCAGTACCAGAAAGAGCGTTTTGCAGAAGCTTATGAAGAAATTCCATTCCTTGAAGGGGAAAGTGAGTTTGAAGCGAAACAGCGTCAAATGTCTTACTTTTTCATCACACGATTCCTACCGTTTATGCTTGATCGCAAAGACCGTGCAAGTATGAAAACAGGCTTTGAAGTACGCGTACCTTTCTGTGATTATCGTATCGTTGAATACCTGTGGAACGTTCCAATTGATTACAAAAACGTCGATAACATCGAGAAAGGAATCCTACGTCGCGCTCTAAAAGGAGCGCTTCCAGATGATGTCCTTTATCGTAAGAAAAGTGCGTATCCAAGTGATAAAGACCCAGTTTATCTTGAGGGCGTACAAAATTGGATGATCGACATTCTCGACAATCCAGATTCCCCTATTCTTTCATTAATTGATACGAAAAAAGTTCGTGCGATTGCTTCGAATGAGGCAGAAGAAATGAATACCGATCAAATGAAAGGTCTACTCGACTACTTGATTCAAATCAACGCATGGCTTGATGAATATGATATTGAGCTTATCAGCTAGACAAATATCACCGGAGAACGACTAGGTCGTTCTCCTTATTTTTTTAATTCAGTTGTAATCGTTAGAATGCTTCGTCTAATTTTCATAAGTCTTTACATTCCTTCTTAAATGCGATCAAACTAACGGTTTAAAGGCATTATCGAATCAAAAAACCTCCAATTTTCGACAGTGAATCCGTGATACCTCCTTATAATTTTTACAAATTTAAAAACATTTTAAAAAGGTGCACTTTTTCATTAATACTTTAAATTGACAAATAATTTGCTAAAATGGGGAAGTTATTAAAAATTGGAGGTTTGATTATGGACACCACCATAGACGAGAAGCCAACGAAAAAAGGGAAGCTAAAACACCCACCCGGCTTGTATCTTTTGTTTATCACAGAAATGTGGGAACGCTATAGCTTTTATGGCATGCGTTCGATTCTTATTCTTTATTTAACCGCTGAGTTAATTAGTGGCGGATTGGGGATGGAGCAAGATAAAGCACTACTTCTTTACGGTATGTACACTGGTCTTGTTTATTTCACGCCTTTAATTGGTGGTTATTTAACCGATAAATTCATCGGATTAAGAACGGCCATTACCATTGGTGGTATTACAATGGCCATCGGTGATTTTACACTGTTTGCTGTCCAAGAACAATGGGGCCTTTATACCGGGTTATTGTTACTAATTATCGGTAACGGGTTTTTCAAACCTAATATTTCCACTCTTGTTGGAGAGCTATACAGTAAGAACGATAAGCGAAAAGATTCAGCGTTCACCATTTTCTATATGGGAATTAACCTTGGTGGCTTGATTTCACCATTAATTGCCGGTCTTTTATACGCTAATATTTTCTATACAAATACAGGCGGCGTTGAAACGTTTGGATTTAAATATGCATTTCTAGCATCCTCAGTTGGGATGATTATCGGACAAATTACCTTTAATCTACTTTCTAAAAAATATCTTGGTGATATCGGAAGAACACCATCGAGTAACCGTGTAACACCAACAATTGAAGGAAAAGCTAAGCCGCTTACAAAAATCGAAAAACAGCGCACTTCAGTCATTCTAATTCTAGCCATATTCACCATTACATTCTGGGCAGGATTCGAACAAGCAGGTGCTTCCTTTACGCTTTATACAAGGGATTTCATAGATAGAACGGTCTTTGGCTACGAAGTACCAGTATCCTTCTTCCAATCATTAAACCCGATGTTTGTATTATTGCTAGCACCAATCATTTCAGCCATTTGGCTAAAACTAGCAAAATCAAAGCGCGGTGATTTTGCCATTCCTACAAAAATGGCTTTCGGTTTAATTCTACTTGGTGTCGGATTCATGGTAATGGTTCCGGCGGTTATGATGACCGGTAGTGATGAAGGTAACATTGCAGTAAAAGCTAGTATGTTATTTATGATTGTGACGTATTTCTTCCATACACTTGGCGAACTATCGCTTTCACCAATCGGACTTTCTCTAGTTAGTAAAATGTCTCCAGTGAAGATCGCTTCACTATTGATGGGTGTTTGGTTCCTAAGTAACGCTGCTGCTAACTACCTTGCAGGGTACATCGCTTCCCTCACAACATCAGCAGGCTACCTTGAAATCTTTATTTACTTAGGTGTCGCTGCTCTAAGTTTAGGTGTGATCCTGCTCTTGCTTTCTAAGAAGCTACAAAAACTCATGCATCTTGAAGAATTTGATGAGGGTCATGTTGCGAAGCAGATGAACTAAACCAATAAAATAGGCTAGTCAAAAAAAGGGTTTGCTCTCCAAATGAAGAGCAAACCCTTTTTCATTTATCGTTCACAGTTATTACTATCAATAAGTGATGTATTTATTTCCTGACCTCACTCTATCTCTCAAGCTCAATATTATAGTGATATTGATCGCTCCGGTACTTCGTTTTCGTATATTCGATCGGATGATCATTTATACCAAGACTTAGACGCGTCATTTCCAGGAGCGCTTCACCAGGGCGAATACCAAGTGCGTCTGCTTCGATGATCGTGGCGTTAATGGCCGTGATTCGCTCACTCGCTTTTTTGAGATAATATTGATGTTGTTCAAGTACTTCATAATACATCGCCTGATTAAGATCAAATTTAATTAAAATCTCGCCAATTTCCTTTGGCCAGCACGTTCGTTCAAGAGCTATCGGCACCTCATCAGCAAAGCGAATCCGCTCCACAAGCAGGATCGGCTCACCTTCCTTTACCTTTAACATATCATTCTCATGGTAAAGGTCATCACGAAATTCTGATCTCAGTACCTTTGAATGGGGAGTTTGTCCACGTTCCAGCACTTCTTCAGCGAAGCCCCTAAGCTTCCCAAGATTTCCGATCAAATTCTGTGGTTTGACTACCGTTCCTCGCCCCTGCTTTTTCTCTAACAAGCCATTCTGCACAAGAATCGAAATCGCCTGCCTGATCGTCGTTCGACTTACATCAAATTCTTTGATGAGATCCTGCTCAGTAGGAATCAACGTATTCGGCTTCCAGGCACCCGTTTGAATTCGTTTGATCAGAACGTCTTTTATTTGAAGGTATAGCGCTTCCCCTTTATTATGGTTCAGTTTATCTGATGACATATAAGCCTCTCCTCTTACGCCGCCAAATGTTTGGCTCGGTTCATACATTCATTATAGCTAAAAAGGAGCTCGCTTTAAAATAGTAGTGCCATTCTTGAGGCTAGGATCCCTTTTTGATATAACACCTGTTCGACAAATAAGGACAAACATCGGGCAGTGCCTGTCACCGCTCAACTCTTTCTCTCACTTCTTCCACATTAAGTAGACGATTAACACGCACTAATCTAATACCGACTTTGGATGTCAGAGCTGAGATCTTGAGTGCTATTCGTTCTGAATCCACACAGATTTCAGCTGGCAAGAAACCGAGTTTATTAAGCATTTCTACTAGTGCTGCCTGTAGCTGTTTTCCATAATCAACTCTCTCAAATACCTGATAATAAACGATCATAGCCCCTTCATCTTCAACCCCAAGAACAACATTCGGAAAAAACGGACGTTCTCCATCTCTTTCCTGAATCGCTTCTTCTTCAAAGTATGATGCAAACTCAAGACGCATTTTCACCTGTCTATATTTCTGAATCCGCCTCATTTCAATCTCGGAAATCAGCACCACCTCTTCCTCTTCAGGTTCTATAACAGCATTCATCACGCCATCTACCCACTGACCTGACTCCAGCAACCGTGCACGCCACCGCCCATCATAACCTTTTAACAAGTAGGCGTCATTCTTCTCCGTCTCTTCTACCACGTGAATCGCTTGCTTTAAGATCTCACAAAACGTCCGTACTTCCTTTCGAGAAAAATGCCACGGATAATATCCGGACGACATACTTCTAAAAACCGGCCATTCCTGCCGACCACGAAAACGAAGCCCCAGCTTTTTAATCCACCGAAGATCCTCTGTCTTTAACTCATCGCGAGCCTGAAACGCCAGCAACAAGCTACGCTCATATTCAATTACAGTCTGAATATCATCACGGCCATCCCTTACCGCCATTTTATAAGCAAGACCGTCATTACCAAGGTGGACGCCAAGCCCAAAGTGCTGCCCATTCATCCCGAGCACTGAACAATAAGCAACTTCACCCGTTCCCGGTATTTCTACAATGAACATCTCGTTGCTATGAATCCACTTCCAAGGTTGAAGCTTTCTATAGACCATCGTAAGTTCAAAAAGCTCTTTCCACAAATCATGCTCACCTACCTCACTCTCCCTAAAAACAGCAAGTTGCTCATTAATACGCTTCATCTCACCTGCAGAAAGCATTTTTCCTTGCTCATACTGATCTCGCTTCCCTTCTTCAGGTGCGCCTTTATAAACCATTAAACATGTTGGAAAAGTTGCATCCTTCCGACCGCTAAACGCTTTTTCCAGAAAAATCTCATGCCGCCAGTTCTCCTCCGAACCATAAACGTATGTTAATGAAACCTGCTCCTCATTTAAAACATCGGAAAGCCGAACTTTACGTTCATCACGCATTTCCATTCCAGCGTTTAGAGAATCTACTTGTGTGGGACCAATGAATAATTCACTTTCTTCATCACCTAATGTAAATAAATCGCGATGATCCATAATAAAATAATGATGATGTGCGTTCGACCAATTAAAAGCAATTTGTATGTATTCATGTAGCTCACTAAGAAAGATCGAATCATCTACCTCAAATCGTCTCCAAATCTTTGATTTCATCTCAATTAGGCTCACTTTTATTTGGAAAATCACCATCTCTCATCCTTTCCTTACACTCTTGTAAAACGACTTTTTTCACAGTATAGCATGTCCCTCCGAAACACAGACTCGCCATTTTATGTGATAAATGACCTATCCCAGCAATATATATAGGATAGTAGCTTACTAAGACATGTTCGGAGGAATGTGTGTTGAAAAAAGGCCTAATCCTTACCCTCTCCATTGGAGGTGCAATCGCAACCATCCTTGTCAGCGTTTTAATCGGAGTGTTAATTGGGAACGCGGATCTTGAAGAAAACTACACCGAGGATTTGAAGAAAATCAAAGCAGAGATTACTGAATCTGAAAAGGCAGCGAAAGAAGAAGGTGAGAAGCTTCTATCGATTCAAAATGAAATGAGCAGTACAGAAGAGAAGCTTGCGACTGAAACTCAGAATCTAGAAGAAGCTAAAGTAAAAGCTGAGGAAGTAAAAAAGTTACTCGATGAGAAGGAAAATGTCTCTGCAGATATTGAAAAGTTAAAAAAAGAAAAAGAAAGCACGAAAAAAGAAATGAGCAAGCTTGAAGATGACATTAAAGCGAAAAAGGATAAAGTGAGCACACTAGATGACACAATCAAAGCAAAGAAAAAGGAGATTGATCAACTCGAAGAAAACATTGTAAAGAAAAACGAAGAACCTATTAAACTCAGCGCCGGACAATATATTGTTGGCAGCGATATCCCAGAAGGTCGGTATCAAGTAACGAACGTTGGAGAAGGCACAAACTTCTTCGTTTATAACCCAAGTGGATTACCGACAGTAAACACCATACTAGGAGACAGCATTGTTGGAACGGGGGATTTCGTCTTCTTCACCAGTGATGGGGATATGATCGAAACCCTGGGACCGGTGAAGTTAATTCCAATGGAATAAACTGAGGTATGACTAAGAGAAGCCCATAGGTTAAATCACTCAGGGTTTTTCTTTTATTTTGTTACTTCTATCACGTTGGGATTCTATGATATAGTTTATTAAATCACAAGTACCATTTTTACCCAAAATATCAGAGGTGAATTTATGAACATAGGTTTAGATATAAAAATAACAAACTATTTTCGAGATAGTCTCGCAGCAAAACTTAAAATAGACTTTAAAAATGAAACTTTTGAAAGTGTGAACAAACAAGACTTTATTAATGGAAAAATCGATGTTGAAGTTTCCAAGAAGTTCTTTGAGACAAAAAAAAATAAACCTAATCTATTAAATATTATTATAGTAGCAAAAACGATTAAAACTGAATTTATAGCTCAAGAAAAAAGAAGCTCCGACACCGATGATTTGACTGGTATATTTTATGTTCCAGCAACCTTGGATGAGAATGGAAATTTACATCCTCCTGAAGGAAAATACCCGTGGATTCCAAGAGAACATCTTTACCCAATTCTAGAAGAAGAGCTAGCGATAGGTCACCTGAGTGATTTTGATGATTTCTTAAGTCACAACTTCCATAAACTAACTAATGATGTATCTTGGACAACCTATTTTCATTTTGCCAAAGATATGTATGAACAGGTTACCAAATCCTCTATTATGGATTTAATAGTTGGGAATATTAACCTTAATAAAAATATTTTTATTTTTGAAGATAAAACAGTCAACGCTAACCGAAGTATTCTTTCCCTTTATGATCATTTATTGAATAGTAACTTAGATAATGTACCACTGTTTAAAAACTTTATTAATACAAAATTCAGCCCTCAGAAGGAACTCATTCAAAACTCATCATATGAAATGATGAACCACGTTGCTCAAATGGGCGGGGAATACCCTCTCTCACCTTCTCAAAGAGAATGTGTAAATCATTTTAATCATATGAAAAACGGAGATATACTGGCAGTTAATGGACCACCCGGCACTGGAAAAACCACGTTGTTACAATCTATAGTAGCAAACCTATATGTTGAAAAAGCTTTAAAGAAAGAAAAGGCTCCTTTAATTGTGGCTTCTTCAACAAACAACCAGGCAGTTACAAATATTATTGAATCATTTGGCGAAATAAAAAGACAGTGGAAAGAACATAACCTCGAGAAAAGGTGGATAACAGGAGTCGATAGTTTCGCAGTATATTTCCCTTCGAAGAGCAAAGAAAAAGAAGCCCTGAGTAAGAATTTTCATTATACCAATGCGAAGGGTGAAAACTTCTTTACTAACGTCGAAAGTGAAGAAAACTTACAATCTTCTTATGAGAATATGATTAATGAGTGCAGTGAATTTTTTCAAACCAAGTTTACAACCGTTCAGCAATGTAAAAACGCAATACACGATCAATTACTTCATTTGAATCAAGTACAAAAAATGTTTATAGAGCTTTATAAAGAATATGAAGAACTATGTATTGAGCCTATTAGTATGGACACTTTCCTAAGTCAAATTGAATCAGATCAAGAGGATATAGTAAATCAAATAGAATACAATCAATCAAGAGTAAGTGAATGGGATATGATTTTCATGAAAACCCCATTTTTATTCCGACTTCTTCCCTTTCTTCCTGCTTCCAAACGTCATGTGAAATCTCTAATAAAACTTCATTTGAATCATGATGAAATGCCTCTAAATGATGCCATGACAAGAGAAGATATTCTGGATTATTACGGTAACTATTCTCAAAAATTAAGAGAAGAAATGCACGAGAAGAAACTACTATTTGAGAAAATAACAAACATAAAGACAACCTACCGCGGGTTACTAAACCAAATCACTTATTACTATACTCACAATAAAGAAGTCGAAGAAATTCATTCTCTAGACAAGATCAATAAATTTCTCGATACGACCATTCGATACTCTTCTTTCTGGCTTTCTGTTCACTATTTTGAATGCAAATGGATATTAGAGAAACGGTTAACGGAAAAACAACAAGGGAAAAATTTCGAAAATATACTAAACCAATTCCATAATAATTTAAGTATGATCACTCCTTGCTATGTTATGACGTTTTTCCAACTTCCAAAATTATTGCTTGCATATAATGGAAGTAATGATTACTATCTCTATAATGAAATTGACTTACTAATTGTGGATGAAGCCGGACAGGTAAGTCCTGAAATAGCTGCCTGCTCTTTTGCTCTCGCTAAGCGGGCAATTGTCGTTGGAGATGTGTATCAAATAGAGCCAGTTTGGAACATTTCCCCTGGATTAGATCTTTCACTCGCACACTCTTCAGGGCTCATAACCAAGAAAAGTGAATTTGATAATTTGGGAAAAAACGGACTAAATACATCCCAATCAAGTGTGATGAAAGTGGCCGCAAAAAGTTGTTATTATGAAAAGAATAAAGAAAGAGGTTTATTTCTAAGCGAACATCGAAGGTGCTATGATGAAATCATAGATTATTGCAACAAGCTGGTTTACAGAGGGAACTTGGAGCCATCAAGGGGTTCAGGTGACTTGGATGAAAAGAATTCTTTAAGAGCCCTTTCGATTCCTTATATCGGTCACTATCAAATAACTTCAAAAAAATCCAAGAAAAGTTCCGGAAGTAGAATAAATCATTATGAAGCAACTGAACTCGCTAATTGGATAGAAGAAAATTTCGATCTTATTAAAATGGCTTATCCAAATGAAAACCCTAATAATCTTTTAGGTATAATTACGCCATTTAAGATGCAAGTTTCCAAAATCAAAAAGGCTTTACCACTTTCAGTTAGGGAAAATATTAGTGTAGGCACTGTCCATACCTTTCAAGGAGGAGAAAGAAAAATCATCCTTATGTCCACAGTATACGGAAGAGATGATGGTTGTTATTTCATTGACTCAAATGCTAGTTTATTAAATGTAGCGGTATCCCGCGCAAAAGATAGTTTTCTTACCTTCGGAGATCTTGAATGCTTATCCGAAAACCAAGATACACCAAGTGGACTTCTTAAAACGGTAATCAAGAATAATCAAGTACCTACTGCAGTATTGCCTCCTAGGTAAGGAAAGCCAACAACTAGTAAGATCAATTTTTTTCGATAATAGCTGAGATATTCGTATGATGACACCTCCGTATTACAGTAAATTATTAGTATTTAATATTGAAAACCCCAACTAATTTTAGCTGGGGTTTTCAATATTCGACAATAGTTGCGCTATTCCGGGCGGTGACAGGCACTCGCGACTTGCGAACTCACGCAAACTCACTTCGGTAGCCTCACCGTACTAAAGTTCACTAACTTCCTCACGCCAGGCCATACCGATACTCTCGTCAATACATTCCTTACAAAAATCCCCCACCAGGAAGAAGGCAAGAAGAAGCTCGCAAACCTTCTAGCCGACTTCTGAAGCTTATCGATATCCGGATGGAGCGACCGTTCATAATCCGTAAGCGCAGCTTCCAAATTATTGGGATGTTGATCAAGCGATTTTGAAAGCGTATATGCCCCCGCCATCGCCATGGAAGCACCCTGCCCGGCTAGTAACGAAATGCACTGACAGGAATCACCCACAAAAGTAATCCTGCCGTTTCGCCACTGGGATAATCCTACTTGCGACACCTCATCGAAGTAAAAATCCTTCGCCTCTTTGCCTGCTTCGAGCAAATCTGGAACAATCCAATTCATATGACCAAAATATTCATTCAGTTGCTCCAGTGCTTTTTCCTTTTGCACATGTCCCTGTTGTTCCGGATAGCGATATAAGAAAAACGTCGCCACTTTATTGCCTCGAATCGGGTAGACAGAAACCTGGCGATTCGGTTCCGAATACGTATAAAAATTCTTATCAATTTTTTCACGAAAAGCAGGGTCTTCAACAATATAAGCCGCTGTATAATAACCCATGTAGCGAATTGGCTCCTTCTCTTCCTTAAACAAAAGAGAGCGCACTTTCGATCGCATACCGTCCGCACCTACAACTAAATCACATGTAAGCTTTATACCATCTGAGAGAATCACATGTGCCTTTTCCGCATCCTGTTCAATTCGCTCTGGAGATACACCAAACCGAAACGTAACCTGTTCTCGAACCTTCTCATAAAGCACTGTCTCAAGATCTCCCCGCATAAAATTGAAGTGCTTTTGGTTTAATAACTCACGCAGAGACTGATAGGAAATCCTGTATTTTTCCGAGCCATTTCCCTTCAAAAAAGCAAGTGAATCGATTGGATAATGAATATGGCTTAAATCATCGAGCATGCCCAGCTTTTCAGCCACGTCATAACCCGCTCCAAAGAAATCAATCATATAGCCTTCCGTTCGTATCGAAGGAGATTTCTCAACAATCGTGACTTGATCTCCTCTTTCACTCAAACAATAAGCAAGGGTTAATCCTGCAATACCGCCACCCACAATACATACGTCCATCACGATTCACCTCACTTTAAAATAAATGTAAGCTTACGACTCGTTTGCTCTAACACTTCTTCAAGACTGCGCTCCTCCTGGTAAAGGTAAATAAGCGTTTCAAACATCACTGAACTATAAATAAGCTCAGCGGCAATTTCTACTTCGAAATGATCTTGAAGCTTACCTAGTCGCCTTATTTCCTTAAGAAGTTCAACCAGCTCTTCAATAAACATAAAATCGAGCCGCATCAAGCTCTGAAGGAATTCTGGTTTACTTTGATAAGCATTCAATGATGCCACAATCAATTCTCGAAAAAGCTTCTTCTCTAGCAAACTGAAGCCTTCCAAACGCTTCGTTAAATAATTCCGAACGGTAGCTTCAGCTGTCTCCTGAACTTCAAAACTTAGATCCTTCCTCTCTTCCATACCTGTAAATTCCGCTCGCATCACTTCAACGAGAAGCTCTGCTTTAGAAGGAAAGTAATTAAATAACGTTCCTGAACCGATCCCGGCCCTCCTAGCTACAAGCTCTGTTGATGTCACTTCATATCCTTTTTCAAGAAAAAGACCTTTCGCTACCTCCATGATCGTCTTTCTCGTTGCCTGCTTCTTTTGTTCACGTAGTCCGCTCATCATAACCTCCTAACAGCTCAGTTAATTTATGACTGTGCTCATTTATGAGTATACTCATATTTTAAACCTACTCGTATGAAACTGCAACCTTGCATGGCAAGACTTCCTTCTTCTTAAATCCACATTAAAAAATGCGTTAGAGCGATTCCTTCTAAAAAGGAATCGCTCTAACGCAAAACTCGACTTTATTCGTGCTAATTCGGGCGGTGACAGGCACTCGCTAACTCGCGATCCAGCGAACCCGCTCCTATCCCAGAAACACTGCCCCATACGCCAGTGCCCCGACAATCACAAACGCCGGATGCACTTTCATCTTCTCCATTAATACAAAACTAGCCACAA
The DNA here is from genome assembly GCF_030547345.1 of Anaerobacillus sp. 1_MG-2023. Classification (NCBI taxonomy): domain Bacteria; kingdom Bacillati; phylum Bacillota; class Bacilli; order Caryophanales; family Bacillaceae; genus Anaerobacillus; species Anaerobacillus sp. 1_MG-2023. The sequence continues at coordinate 53,315 of NZ_JAUORD010000012.1, forward strand.
TCAGAAAGATTGTTTGAACCAGCCCCGTACCTTCATATGAACTAGCAAAGAACTGAAATGCCATCACGCCAAGCAAGATCGCAATCGTCGGGCGAATGAGGGCCGTCATTTTCTTCACTTTTGGTGAGTTCTTAAACCGATTTAATAAACTCAGTAGGACAATCATCAGAACGAGCGAAGGTGCCACTGTCGCAAACACACCAACAAATGCGCCAAGAACCCCTCCCTGCTGAAACCCTATGTAACCTGCCATTTTCGTCGCAATTGGCCCAGGTAGCGCATTGGCCATCGCTAGCATTTCACTAAATTCGTTCACACTCATCCAACCGAACCGACCAACAACTTCATTTTCTACAAGCGGTATGGAAGCAGGTCCACCGCCGTAACCAACGATTCCAGGTATGAAAAACGCAACAAAGATATCCCAGTAAATCATGAGGATGGCTCCTTTCTCACCTGATCATCATTGGACTTCCCATCACTACGAGTCGGTTTAAGCAACGCATAAAGCAGCAAACATCCTATTACAATTCCCGGATGTATCCCCGCAATTTCAATAAATAAAAAAGAAGCAACCGTCAACGCAATTGTTAAAATCCACCCTAAATTGCCCTGTGCTTTTCTGAAAAAATCATACGTTAAAACCGCTAGCATAACGCCAACGACTGGAACGACGGCCTGAGTCATTCCCTCCACCCACGCCTTCTCTCGAAATGTGGAAAGAAACGTTAGCAAGAAAATCATAATCCCAATCGTCGGAACAATCGTTGCGAGCACCGCATTCAGCATCCCTGTTATCCCTGCCACTCTATGCCCAATATATCCCGCCATTTTTGTCGCAATTGGACCAGGAAGTGAATTTCCTAAAGCGAGAATGTCCGCAAATTCATCGTCATCCATCCATTTATATTTCTCAACTACCTCTTTATGTACCAGTGGAATAGAAGAAGGTCCTCCTCCGTACCCAAGCATTCCCACTCTAAAAAAAGCGAGAAAAAGATGCCACTGTTGCATGACCCACCACCTTCCGAAACCTCCCGCCCCTTTTAATAAGCGGCGATCGTTCCGTCTGTTCTTGATTCTGTGCCTCCAAATAAAGTACCTGACTGCTGATCACGCCAGATAATTTGTCCGCGGCCGAACGCACCCTTTTCCAACTGAACTTCAATTTGATGACCTTTTCGGCTAAGCGCCTCGGCAAGATGAGGTGGGAAAGTCGACTCCACCCACACACGCTTCCCGTCAACCCACTGCCACCTCGGCGCATCAAGGGCAGACTGCGGATTTAAATGAAAATCAATCAGATTCGTAATCACCTGTAAATGACCCTGCGGCTGCATAAAGCCCCCCATCACACCAAACGGTCCAACCGCGTTACCATCTTTACTGAGAAACCCAGGAATGATCGTGTGATACGTCCGCTTTCCACCTTTTAGCGCATTGTCATGCTCAGGCTCCATCGAAAAATTATGCCCGCGATTTTGGAGCGCAATCCCGGTGCCAGGCACCACAAGTCCTGAACCAAAGCCCATATAATTACTCTGAATAAACGAGACCATGTTTCCTTCATTATCAGCCGTCGCTAAATAGACAGTACCGCCTTTTGGAGGCTGGCCAGGAGATGGCAAAATCGCTTCATCACCAATTAACTGACGGCGACTTTCACCGTATGCAGGCGAGAGCAAATCCTGAACCGCGACTGACATCTCCTGCTCGTCAGTAATGTACTTCTGTCCATCGGCAAAAGCGAGCTTCATCGCTTCAATTTGCTTATGATAGGTATCGACGGAATCTTTATGATCAAACTTAAACCCTTTTACGATATTCAGCGCAGACAACGCGATTAGTCCCTGCCCATTTGGCGGGATCTCCCAAACGTCATATCCGCGATACTGAACCGAAATCGGATCGACCCACTCAGGCGTAAACGCCGAAAGATCTTCCTTCGTCAAATACCCATGATACGCTTTCGAAAAAGCATCAATCTTATCTACAATTTCTCCCTTATAAAAAGAAGCGGCATCGGTTTCTGCGATTTGCCTTAACGTCTCCGCATGACCCTTCGACTTCCAAACCTCGCCTACTTCAGGCGGACGCCCGTCCGGCGCAAACGTTTCAAACCAGTGCTGAAACTCTTCTTTCTTTAACTCTTTTTCAAAATGCGCATGAGCATTCTTCCAAAACTTACTTAAAATCGGAGAAACCGGAAAACCTTCCTCAGCATAGTGAATCGCCGGTGCAAGTGCCTCTTTTAAGGAAAGTTTCCCAAATCGTTTCGACAAAGCAGCCCACGATGCCGGAACGCCTGGCACAGTAACAGGAATCCAACCGTATTTCGGAATTTCATTATACCCACGTTCTTTGACTGAATCAATGGAGATCGATTGTGGCGATGGTCCACTTCCATTCAAACCGTGCAATTCTCCCTTCGTCCAAACAAGAGCAAACGCATCTCCGCCGATCCCATTTGACGTCGGCTCCACTACCGTCAATACTGCTGCAGTCGCAATCGCCGCATCAATCGCATTCCCTCCCTTTTTCAACAGATCTAGTCCTGCCTGTGCCGCTAGCGGCTGGGAGGTGGCCACCATTCCTTTGTTCGCTACTGTTGTCATGCGCTGAGAAGCATAGGGATAATGTAAGTAATCAGTCGTCATTGTTATAAAAGCTCCTTTCGATTTATGTAGAGATGAATAAGCTAAGCACTATTTCCGAATCTCAAAAAACCATACAAAAGAAACCCCTTCATACCTCAGAGATTTTCCCATTATATAGGAAGCTCCCTTGGATGAAAAGGTTTTCTTTTGAATATTTTTATTTTTCGGTCATTTATTAAATTCTTCTCCACAAACGAGACAAATCACCCAAACGCACTCCCAGGATGATACTCTCCTAGATCCAACTCATTCCTCTCCCCAAGCACCAACCGCGCAAGCTCAGCGCCAAGAAACGGTCCACTCGTTAATCCCGAAGCTCCAAGACCATTCGCCACCAGCAGTCCTCTCACGCGAGGAACCGCTCCTGCAATCGGAACATTCCCTGGCGTAAACGGCCTGAAGCCTACCTTCGTCTCCACATACGTGGTATCCGATAGACCCGGAGCTACTTTCAACGCACGATCAATAATATGCTGAACACCACCCATCGTAACGCGCAGATCAAAGCCAGCCTGATCTTCCTGTGTGGACCCGATGACAATTCGCCCATTTTCAAACGGGAGGAAATATTGAATAAAAGGTGGCATGACGATTGGCCATTTTCCTGTATCCGTTTCAGGCAGATCGAGATGCACAATCTGGGCTTTTTGAGGTGAAACGAGGAACTTCATCCCAAGTGGCTGAAGCAGTTCACGCGCCCAAGCTCCTCCAGTGACAATCACATTGTTCGCAAAATAATTCTCGCCATTCACCTCGACTCCGTTGACCTTCACATCATCCCATAAAAGTGAGGCATCCCCATGAATCACCTTCGCACCGTGATTTTTTGCTCCTCGAATGAGTGCATTTCGTAAAGCTCCGCCATTTACACGTGCTGCCCCACTCACATGAACAGCGGCGTAATGATCTGAAAGCGGAGGAAACAGCGCATTTGTTTCAGCAGCTGAAAGCCGTGACACCTCTCCCATTTCAGGCGTATCCTTTCGTCGCTCCATCGCAAGCGCAAGCTTTCTCTCAAGCTTCGTCTCACCTGAATAAATGTTGATCGCGCCAACGCGAGCGTAGCCCGTATCCATTTCGCCATCTTTTCTCAACTCTTCAATTAATTCCGGATAATAACGCGCCCCAGCTTCAACGAGGCGATAGAAAGCCCCTCCGCGTCGATTCGTTAGCCATGGACATACGATCCCAGCCGCCGCTTCTGTCGCCTGTCCTGCGTCTTTCCGATCAACGAGCATCACATCCGCTCCCTGCTTCGCCAGATGATAAGCCGTTGATGCTCCTAAAATACCAGATCCGATTACAATCATTGATTTCATATCTTACACCTTTTCGTCGTTTGTCTGATTAGGTATTTTACAGGAATGTCGGAAGAGACTCAATCACGGCATAGCTTGTGATCAAACAAACTTCATGACAAACTGAAGAAAAGGAAAGACTGTAGACGTATCCAGCTATTTTCACCTTTAATCAAACGTTTGTTTAAGAAGGAGGAGGCACATATGAATTTCAAAAAAATCATTGATCTCTCGATTCCAGTTAATAACGACACGCCTGTTTTCCCAGGTGATCCGAAACCGAACATCTATCCTGTAGCGGAGCATGACAAAGACGGATATCAGGTGACCCAAATGAATATCGGCACACATACCGGCACACACCTTGATGCCCCTTTCCACTTCCAGAAAGATGGCGATCCCATCGATCAATCGAGTTTAATGAAAGTGATGGGACCCGGTCACGTCATTGATGTAACAGGCAAAGAGCCAGGCGAACAAATCACATTAAACGATGTAGCACACCAAATCGATAGCATCGTTCCAGGAACGATCGCTCTTTTCCATACAGGCTGGTCAAAACATCTAAGAACACAGACTTATTTTAACTACCCTTACCTATCCGTCGAGATTATTAATACACTACTAGAAAAAGGCGTCACCACTTTCTTTGTTGATGCGCTTAATGTTGATCAACCAGGTGGTTCAACATTTCCAGTTCATGAAGCCATTACGTCCAACAACGGTATTATCGGAGAGAATCTATGTAACCTTGACCAGATCGATTTTGAAAATCCGCTCATCATTGCACTGCCGTTAAAACTTGAAGGATTGGATGGATCACCTGTGAGGGCAGTTGCGGTGGAAGTGGAATAGAAATCTTCCTTTACTTCGATTTCAATATCCACTTATCAACATTTTAGGTACCAACACAAACCAACTCGATCAATAAAGCATCTACTAGTAGTAATTCATTTTATAGGAGGTGCTTTATTGAATTTAGACGAGGTTAAAAAACCGTACGATCTTATCGTGAGTTTGGGTAGTTCATGCAGTCCTGCAGGTCATCTAAGAAGAAATCACTTAAGGAAATTTTCAATGCCTTTTGACTGGATTGTTACTCCGAAACTATCTGACATTAATCGAGTGATTCAAAATCAGTTTAAGGATTTCATGTTACTAGAAAATTTACAACGCATAGATGGACAAGCAAACTTCCTCGACGATAACGAAGTTGCTCAAAATTCAAAAGCTTATTTTGTTCAAGATACGCATAATAATATGCTATCCGTTCATGATTTCCCCATTCTTCCTAATAAAGAATGGAACGATACCTATCCGGCCTATCGCCAGAAGCTAGAGCGACGGATTGAACGATTTCTTCTGCAATTACAACAGGCTTCCTCCATTCTATTTATCAGATGGTCTGGTAACCATGCAGAAGCGATCGAAATGCAACAAACATTAAAGAAATGCGTCAACGGATCATTTCAAATTCTCATGCTCACCCCTGATCCACTCCTCGAAATCGTTCAGGATACACACGTTCCGATGGAGGATATTTGTATTCTAAAAGTCCCTAACCAACCAGATAACACGTTGATGTGGGACAAGATATTAGATGGCATCTTATTAAAGCCCTAACTTATTCTCGCAGTAGGTCGATCATACACAAACAGAGCCCTTCTCTCTGCGAGAGCGGGCTCTGTTTTCATTCGACAAATAGTTGCACAGTTCGGGCGGTGACAGGCACCTCTTAATCTAAATCGAACTCCTCAGCAATCTCCGCCATATGGTAAGGCATCACTTCATCGTTCATAACGTTTTTAGCGTTTTTGAAGCGAGTGGGGTTTACTTTACGAACCTTCTCCGCACCCTTTCGGTCGTTTAATCCTCGATTCGCTTCATAACCTACATACGAAGGATATCGTGCCACTTCGATATCATCTTTTCCACGTTCACTTCTCTTAGTCGTTTTAGAAGCCTTTCCTCTCCATTGATCCGTTAAGTCAATCGCTGCGTCCGCTCCTTTAAGAATGGCTTTTCTAGCTCCTCTTCTTGATCTCGTAGAAAAAGTAAGCAATAGGAGAGCAGCAGTCACTATACTCCAAAAACCGTTTCTTTTCTTCCACATCACTAAAAACCTCCCAACAAATGGTATACCTACCTAATTATTTTGCTACAAATACCATCACATTATTCCCCTATCTTCCGATCACATCCTAATTGTTTCTACCCCAAATAAAAAGAGAGCCTCGATCAAACCGAGGCTCTCAAAATCATTCTATGAAATAAAATTCTTCCAAACATTAGATGGAGAATTCTCTCCAGTAAGTATAAATATTTAAGTTCCCTGACGAACCTTTAACCTTACAAGATGCTTCTCTAATACCTTATTCACTTCCGGAGACTTCTCAAGCGCTACCGAATGACCCGCTCTCCCAATTACCTCGCATCGTCCATTCTCAACTGCTTTCGCAATGTTCTCGGACAGTTTAATCGTATACGCATGATCTTGCTCGCCTGCAACAGCAAGAACCGGCACGGTTATGCCTTCCAGCTCCTCAAGCACACTCTTTCGATGAATAACCTGGTGAGCCGCATCTCCTATGGATGGCCCAAGTTTTTTCATATAATCTCTCCAGTAGTTACGCTCTCTTTCGAATTCCATCGACCCAAGCGATGCATCACCAAACATGATGTACATCAGCGTATCCACAACTTCCTCCGCTCCATTCTTCTGAAGCTGTGTAACAAGCGGCTGGAACTCCTCTTTCTTGTACTCTGCTTCACCAGAGCTTCCAAGAACAACGCACGAATGAAGAAGATCCGGCCTTCTAGCCGCAAGTCTTAGAGCTATGAAACCACCCATCGAATTACCGATAAAATGACACTTCTCAATCCCAAGACTTTCAATCAACGCAGCAGCATCATTTGTAAGCGTATCCATATCGAGGTTTTCTAAAGAAGACCTCCCGCTATTCCCTTGACCGCGGTGGTCATAGCAAATGACTCTATAATCTTTCGAAAAATGCTCCACCTGATGTTGAAACATATCTGAGTTAAAGAATAACGAATGACTAAATACCAAAACCGGTGCATCCTTTGGACCATAATCTTCATAATAGAGCGGTGTTTCGTTCACTTCGATAAACGACAAGGTAAACCATCTCCTTTAATATGAATTTTGTTATGGTATAACTCCTAACAAAGTTCGCTACTAAACAGCATATCCCTCTTTTATAACTGCCTAATATCAAAACAATAGTGAAGAGAGAAACATTCGACAAATTCTTTCATATATCGGGCGGTGACAGGCACCGTCCTCCACACCACGACCAAAGACACAATTCTACTAAATCTCATTGACCATTCTTCCATAAAAAGGTACCTTTAATATGACACTTATACTCGCAGTCGTTTAATTTGTATCATACAAGGAGGTAACCGTATGGCAATTTACTCAGAACGAGAAACGTGGAATACCGAGCAGATGCATACCCATCAATTAGAAGGATTAAAACGAACAGTCAGGCACGCCTATCAGAACATCCCTTTCTACCACGAGACTTTTAAGAACATACATATTACCCCAGATGATATCCAGTCACTCGACGACCTGCAACGACTTCCATTCACAAAGAAACATCACTTAAGAGAAAATTACCCTTTCAAGATGCTAGCCTGTCCTATGGACGAAGTTGTCCGCATCCATGCTTCATCAGGGACGAGCGGTAAACCTACCGTAGTCGCTTATACTAAGAATGATATTCAAAATTGGGCCGATATTGTTGCAAGATCGATCACACTCGCAGGCGGACAAAAGGGAGACATCCTTCACAACGCCTACGGATATGGACTGTTCACAGGTGGCCTCGGTCTCCATGCAGGATCAGAGCGACTTGGCTGCGCAACAGTCCCAATATCAGGCGGAAATACAGCTAATCAAATTACCCTAATTCAAGATTTTAAGCCCAGAATCATTTGCTCCACTCCATCCTATCTCCTTAACATTGGAGAAGCGATGATGATGCAAGGCATTGATCCAGCTTCAACCTCATTACAATACGCCATTCTTGGCGCTGAGCCATGGTCGGAAGAAATGAGATTTCAGATCGAAAAATTATTCCATCTGAAAGCATCGGACATTTATGGATTAAGTGAAGTAATGGGACCGGGCATTGCAATGGAATGTGCAGAATGTCAGAATGGCCTCCACATCGCAGACGATCATTTTATCGCTGAAATCATTAACCCTGATACTCTCGATCAAGTCGACGAGGGACAATACGGCGAACTGGTTTTCACTAGCCTTACAAAAGAAGCTCTTCCAATAATAAGATACCGAACAGGCGACATCTCATCCATTACGAGAGAAAAGTGTCTTTGCGGCAGAACAACCACAAGAATGAGCCGTGTAAAAGGACGTATCGATGATATGCTCATTATCAGAGGAGTTAACGTTTTTCCTTCTGAAATCGAACGGTATATATGTAATCTAGAAGAACTCGTTCCGCACTATCAAATCCACTTGCAGAAAAAAGGCCACTTAGATCACGTAACCTTGCATGTCGAAGTAGAGCAGGAGTTTTATAAGAAGCTAGAAATGAATTTTAACCATCCTATGGCGGTGAAGCTTGTTGAGAGTCTTGGAAAAACTCTTAAAATGAAAACGCTTATATCAGTAGATATCCAATTGAAAGAGCCACACTCAATACCTCGCTCAGAAGGAAAAGCAAAGCGAGTATTAGATGCCCGCACAAAAATTATTCCTAAAACTTCTATTCATTAATTCAAAACAGGCTGACGAGATGAATCGTCAGCCTCTTCGACATTTAGTGACATAGTTCGGGTGGTGACAGGCACCAACCTACCGACCTACCACCTACCCCCTAAATAACCGCCCGCTCGCCCCCTACCTCAACTACTCGCTTCGTTTCATTCGCTTCCAGTGCAGCTAGAATCACCTGCAACGATTTCATTCCTTCTTCACCACCGACGGCTGGTACAGTATCGTTCGCAATGCAATCCACGAAATTCTCAACCACGTGCGTCGTTTGCTGTCCGCCCGCTTCATTTGTTTGGATTTTCTGAAGCTCATATTTCACAACGTCACCGTTCTTGTACTGAACAACCAGTGAATGCTCCGGATCATCCTCTAAGCGAAGCACCGCATTTTCCCCATAGATTACGGTTGAGTTATCGCCACCAGAAACGTAAGACCAGCTTGCTGCGAGTGTGCCAATCACTCCCGTCTCCGTTTTAAGAATACACACCGCATTATCATCCACATCCGTTTTATCCTTCGCCTTCGTTTCTACAAACGCGCCAACCTCCACAATTTCCCCTAGTAAGTAGCGCATGAGATCTGATTTATGTACGCCAAGGTCTCCCATCGCTCCGATAAACGCTCGCTCTTTATCGAAGAACCAGCTACCCGCTCCATCAATACTCCACCGTTCAGGTCCAGGATGACCGAACGTTGTCCGGAAGCTGTAGACCTTTCCAATCTCGCCGCCTTCGATCAATTCCTTCGCTTTCACGTGTGACGCGACGAATCGCTGATTATGAGCAATCATTAGCTTTTTTCCATTTATCTCCGCTGCCTCATTCATTGCTTTCGCTTCCTCAATTGAAGTCGCCATCGGCTTTTCACAAAGAACGTGCTTCCCTGCTTTCAATGCCGCAATTGATACAGGTGCGTGCAACGCGTTTGGTAAACACACGCTCACTGCATCTATTTCATCATCTTCAAGCAATGTAAGATAATCAGTATATGCTGTGCCGCCATACACGCTCACCATTTCCTCTGCGCGCTCTTTCACCACATCACAAACCGCTACAATTTCCACATTTTCCTCTGCATTGTACTCCGGCAAATGACGCCGTCTCGCAATACTTCCACAACCGATAACCGCTACTTTCATTTTTTTCATTCCCTATCCCTCCATCGTCTCAGATAAAATGTCACTTGGCATTGAATCAGGTTGCTCGCACTTACTCGTCATCTCATAATGCTTACCTTCCACTGAAGATTCATGTATACCATGCATCGTTTCAAGTACATGATAAGCAAGTTCACCATTTGCTCGTGGTTTCCGCTCTTCTCGTAATGCGTTCACCATGTCCGCCACACCAAGCCCACGGCTATTTTCAATCGATCCATGCGTAAGGGAAACTTCCTTCCATTCAACTTCTCCCGCATTTCTTACTAGTACCGGACCGCCGAATGTATTCGGATCAGGTACACTTAACGATCCATTCGTACCGTAGATTTCTAGAAAAGGAGTTTTCGCTCCCCATACATCAAAGCTCGTGATGATCGTACCGATCGCGCCATTTTCAAAATCCAAAATGCCTGCAACGTGCGTCGGCGTCTCGACCTTAATCGTCTCTCCAGACTTCGGTTCGCTTGTAATTACCCGTTCAGGCGAGGTGATCCGCGTCGATCCTGTCAGTCGACGAATCGGTCCAATTAAATGAATGAGAGCAGTTAAATAATATGGACCCATATCAAACATCGGCCCCGCTCCCTCTCGATAGAAAAAGGCTGGATCAGGGTGCCAGCTTTCCGGTCCGTGACCCAGCATGAAGGCGGTCGCAGCAACTGGTTCCCCGATTGCGCCATCCTCGATTAGTTTTTTACACGTCTGAAGTCCACCACCGAGAAATGTATCAGGTGCCACACTTACTAAAAGACCTTTTTCCTTCGCCTTTGCTAACACTTTTTGCCCGTCTTCAAGCTTTATCGCTAGCGGTTTCTCAGAATACACATGCTTTCCTGCTTCTAATATGCGTAAACTAACTTCTGCATGTGCCGCAGGAATCGTTAAATTAAGAACGAGTTCTATGGTCGGATCTGCCAAAAGGGCGTTCACATCCAGAACACGAGGAATCTCATATTTATCTGCTTTCTCAACTGCTTTTTCGTGATTCAGATCAGCTACTGCAACCACTTCGAGATTCGCATATTCTCGAAGATTTGTTAAATAAATGTCGCTAATGTTGCCACAGCCGATGACACCAATTTTCATTTCCTCCATACTCTCCCACTCCTTTCCAAGTTCCCTAACCTTTCACCGCTCCACCCGTTAGTCCTTTTACTACTTTTTCTTGTGAGAACAAGTACACAACGAGCATCGGAAGACTCGCAAGTGTTAATGCCGCCATCAAACCAGGGACATTTACTGAAAACTCTCCATAGAAATCTTGTAATCCTAATGGTAGGGTCATGTTCTCAGGGCTAGATACGAGAACGAGCGCAAAGATAAATTCATTCCACAGATGAATAAAATTATAGATAAAAACCGTCATAAGAGCCGGCGTTAACATCGGAAGAATAATGCGCCAAAAAATCCCGAAATGAGAACAACCATCAATCTTAGCAGCTTCTTCTAATGACTTCGGAATTTCTTGCATAAATTGCGTTAAAATAAAGATGGAAATCGGTAAACTGAAAGCAATATAAGGTCCAATTAAAGCTAGCAACGAATCATACAAACCCATATTTTGAGACAGCTTAAAGATCGGGATAAGCGTGGCATGAATTGGTAGCATCATTCCAGATATGAAGAGAAGAAACAAACCACGGTTAAACTTGAAATTCATTCTACTTAATGGATAACTTGCTAGAGCAGCAATTAACATAACCGCCACAACTGCCACAACCGAAACTAGGATACTGTTTAAAAAATAACGAGTTAGCCCCATCTGGAATACATCCGCGTAGTTACCCCACTCGATCGAGGTAAAAATAGCAAATGGTCTTTCAAAGAAAGTGCTCTGATCTTTTAATGAGGTCGAAATCATATAAACAAATGGATAACCTGTGAAAACCAAAAGCAATAATCCGATTAGATACAAAGGCATCTTCCTGAGTGATTGCACCATTAGAAAGCTCCTTTCTTCTTGCGGTTATAATCAACAATTTGGATCAGTACAGTAACAACGAGCGCAATGAGAAACATTAGAAACGCTATCGCACTTGCATAGCCCATGTTGAAGTTAATAAAAGCCTGCTTGAACATATAAGTGCCCATCAGTTCTGTTGCGTGATTCGGTCCGCCACCAGTCATAATATAGAAAATATCAAAAGCCTTTAAGGATCCAACAATGGCTAGAATGGATGAACTCACAATGGTTGGCATAAGCAAAGGTAACGTGATGTGGAAGAACTTCTGCCAGGAATTCGCTCCATCAATTTGGGCAGATTCATAGAGTTCCTCTCCTATCCCGACCATAGCTGCCTTAAATAGGATCATATAAAAAGGTGAGAACTGCCAAACGACTACTAGCAAAATCGCAATCAACGATGTGTTTTCATCACTAAGCCATGCCACATTTTCAAAGCCAAGTAAATTCACAATCTGATTAATAATGCCGTTGATCGGGTCAAACATATACACCCATAAGAGGCCGATCGCAACCGTAGACATTAAGAATGGTAGAAAATAAACGCTACTAAACAAGCGAATGCCTCGTATTGGTGCAAACAGCATCAGCGCCATGATCATGCCAAGTGGAATTTGCACAAAGACAGACGTCAGAACAACCCATGCATTGTTCGTAAGCGAAGTCCAAAAGACGGCATCGTTAAATAATTGAATGTAATTATTGAGTCCAATAAACGTTTTATCATTCGTTCCATCCCAGCTGTAGAAGCTATAACCTAATGTAGATAAAATGGGGTAAATCACATAGACAAGATAAACGATAAGGGCCGGCGCTGTGAATAAACCAATCGTGAGTGCTTTTCTCATATTGCGCTTCTTCGTTCCGTGAGCCACTCTCGTCGTCTCGTTTCTTCTCGCCACTTCAGCTGTTTCCATATGTAAAGCTCTCCCTTCTGTAGATAAGAAAGAGGGGGCTCACCCCTCCTTCACTTATTCAAGAAGCTCTTCTGCCTTGGCTTCCATTTTGTTAGCTGCTTCTTCTGGCGTCATTGATAGACCGAATAGAGCCTGTGTCGTATCTTTATGAAGTTCAGCAAGCTCTGGAGGAAGTGTCTGGTCATAAGGCATTTGAATATGAGAAGCATTCTGAGCTACATCATAGAACTGCTTTACAAATTCATCCTCAGGAACAACATCTTTTACAGCTGACAGCGTTCCCGTGCGATCCGTAAATTTCTGTGCTGTTTCTTTACTCGTTAACGCTTGAATAAACTCAGCTGCTAAATCAGGATTTTTAGATTCTTTTGCAACTGACCAAACCGGTCCAGTGGCACCACCGACTTGTGTTTCATTTCCTTCCCCACCTGAAATCGTCGGGAATACGAAGAAACCAAGTTTCTCCTCGAACTGTGGAGCTTCTTCTCTCACGTTATTTAAGAAAGAAATCGTCATATCCATCATCGCAGCTTGCCCGGAGTACATGAGCTGTCGACCGCGTCCTTCATCGTAAGGAATACCATTAAAACCAGCATTAAATGCATCCATCTTGACGAGATTTTGAATATACTCACCCGCTTCAACATAAGCAGGGTCATCAAAACCGCGTCCTTCGCGATTAAATGCGTTCTCGAATAAATCTGGTCCACCAATGCGACTTGCAAAATTCATTAAATAGTACGCTCCTGGCCATTTCGTTTTATTCGCTAACGCAAGTGGCGTCACGTCATTCTTTTTCAGCGTCTTAATCACTTCAGTAAATTCCTCATACGTCTTTGGTTCTTCAAGGTCATACTCTTCAAAGATTTCTTTGTTGTAGAAAATCACATCGAGCGATAAACCTAATGGAACGCCGTACACCTCTTCATCGAATGTACCGTTATTTAATGCCATTTCTAAGTAATGATCTTGATCGATATTTTCAGTAATATCCTGCACATTTCCCTGATCAACGAAATGCTTCAACCAGCCGCCACCCCAGCTCTGAAAGATATCTGGTGGATTTCCACCTGACATCGAGACAGCTAGTTTCTGCTTGTAAGCATCGTTTGGTGTTTGGAGTAACTTCACCTTCACACCATCATGTTCTTCTTCAAACTGCTTCGCTACTTCCTGAAAAAGCTTTTCTCGTTCACCCGTTTCAATGTGCCAAACTTCAATCACCTTCTCATCCCCGTTGCCAGAATCAGAACTTCCAGATGCTCCCTGGTTCCCCCCACATGCCGCTAACAGCAACAACACCAAAACTGATAATAAAGCCGTTACTTTCTTCATGCTTTACCCCCTAATTTGTAGTAATGACTAGATAGCAACTGATCAAGAATGCTTACTAAGGAAATAGTTCATACTCATTTCAATACTTTCCAGAGGATAGCGCTTACATTTATCTTGTTCAACAATCCACCAGTCAACGTTAGACACATCGCCTTGATTGAGGACTCCATTAAGGTCAACCCCTCCTGTGCCGAGCTCAGCGAAGAATTGCTCCCCATCCGTGGTCATGTCTTTCAAATGAACAAGAGGCGTGCGATCTTGATATCGCTTCATCCACTCTACCGGATTTTCCCCAGCCCGAGTGAGCCAGTAAATATCAAACTCCGCCTTCACCCATTCTGGGTTCGTTTCATCTAAAATGGTCTCAAGCGCCGTTTTACCATTCGACAGCCTCTCTAATTCAAAATCATGATTGTGATAACATAACGTGATCCCTTCTTTCGAGCACTCTTGTCCAATGTCATTCAAGCTTCGGATGAGCTCCGAATACCCTTCCTCTGTTCGCATTTGAGGTGCAATAAACGGACAAACAAGCTTGGTACTCCCAATTTCATGCTGATACGCTATCACACTACTTAAATCTTCCATTAGTTTATCGAGAGGAATGTGGCTAGAAGCTGCCATTAATCCTAGGTCATCCATTACTTTCTTCAAATCCTTTGCAGACATATCGTAATACCCAGCAAATTCCACACCCTGGTAACCGATGTCCGAAACCTTTTTCAAAGTACCAATAAAGTCCTTTTCACTTTCCTCTCGTAACGTATACATCTGTACTGCAACAGGTATATTTGCCATTTACTATCTCTCCTTTAAAAAGTTGATTTGTTTACCTCAGCCGATAGTCCGTTCTTCACCTCCTGGAAATAGTCGACTCCATAAATGTAATGGATTACATTTATGGATATAATTAATTGCTAGATAGGCTGTAAATAAAGGTTTCATCAACTCTTAAAAAGTAAACGATTACATTTCTGTGAAACAGAATAGTCATTAAGACTAAACCTGCTTTTTATAACCGCATGACTCTCTGATAATAAGTCTCGTATCAAGCACGTGCTGCTTTTTCGTTAAGGTTTCTCCATTAATTTGCTTCAAAAGTAGTTCCATAGATCTTTGTCCCATTTCCATAAAAGGTTGCGCTACTGTCGTAAGCGACGGCTCAAAGATATCTGAGAACTGGATATTATCAAAACCAACAACCCCAATGTCTTCTGGTACTCGAAGCCCGTGAGCTTTAACCGCTTTAACAGCCCCCATCGCCATGCTATCATTTGCAGCAAATATAGCTGTTGGAGGGTTTTCCAATGCAAGAAACTTATTCATCTGATTGTAACCAGATGAATAATGATGATCTCCCTCTTGAATAAGAACCCCATCGATTCCTATGCCGCGCTCAAGAAGCGCCTGTCGATAACCTTTTAACCGATCCCGACTTAACGGAATATCTAACGGACCTGTAATCATTCCAACTCGTTGATGTCCAAGCTGCAGTAAATGCTCCACCGCATTACGTGCACTGCTAATATTATCAATGGCTACAGTAGGAACGTTGAGTTCTGCAATAAAGTCAGATGTAAGCACAACAGGGTATTTGTCAGCGATGTCAGTAATAACGTTATTATCCAACCTCGTTGTTAATAATATCACCCCATCTACCTGTTTCTGCTTCAACTCTTCAAGATAGCTGTAAGCTTTATCCGGATCTTGATAAGTATTTCCAAGAAGCACTTTGTAACCCGATTGATGGGCGACCAAGTCAATTCCGGCAATCATTTGCGGAAAAACATTATTCTCAATAGAAGGCACCATAACGAGGATTGTCTTCGTTTCAGTTCTTCTAAAATAACGAGCTAGAACATTCGGCTGATAGTTTAACTCTTCAATTGCCTGAAGCACCTTCATTCGCGTTTTTTCTTTTACAGCATCAGGATTTTGAATTACCCTGGACACAGTAGCTGTTGATACATTCGCAAGCTTTGCTACATCTGTCATATTCGCCATTTCAATTATCTCCCTAGTGTTTAAAATAGTATCTTTATTCTAAACTATAAATGGCTGATAGTAAGAATTCAAGTAATAATGTAATGGATTACATTTAGTGAACGATTTATCTATTTCCTGCAACTGATGCTTATTATAGAGAATAAATATGGAAACTTCAATAGATTTCAGAAAATTTATTTTATTAAATTAATTGAAGTGCATTTATGATACTTTGACCCCCTTCTCCTCGGATCTAAAATTCATTCTAAACAAATCCACAAAAAAAGAGCCCAATGTAACCTAACCATTGGACTCTCAAATTTAATGTGACTTTAACGTTGCGAGAAGTTTGCCACCTACTTGATTAACAATCGGGTATTTTTTATACCTTCGCCACATTGTGGAGACAGCATCGCTGCTCTTCAACACTTCTTTGAGCGTTTTTCTTCTTGTTACTTCTTTCTCTTTTTTCTTAATTTCAGAAAAGATCCTCGAGCTGTTACCATCATCAATATAGTTAAAGTACTCAAATCGTTTGCTGCTAATTTCAGGTTTTTCAGCGAAATTCGTGCTTGCATACTCCTCGAATTTCGAAACTAACTCTGCGGAAGAGTATGCGACATCACCAAATAATTCTTTGTTGAGATCCATATAACTTCCCTGCAATTCATTATACTTACTCAAATCGAAATGGAAAAATAACACTGGCTTCTTCTGATAGTACATCTCCCAGGCCACGCTGGAATAATCAGTAATTAACATACTGGAGCGCATCAGGAGATCATTAATCTTTTCCTCACCGAATTGAATAACTCTTACATGCTCATTTTCACTAGTAAAATGAGAGACATAGGGCATAAATTTAGGATGAACATAGAAATTGAGAAGTAAATTATTATTCCTTAGCGTTTCATGTAGCTCATTAGAGTTTAGGAGAGCATTATAAGCTTTATAGTAATCGGATAGCACAAATTCGCCTTCTTCTACTTCATCAAGCCAATTCCGCCAGGTCGGCATAAGAAAGACCTCTTTTTTCCCGCTATCGGTTGGCACTTGGGAACGGTCTTCTACTACATCCCATCTTGATAAGCCCGTCACAATAATGTTCTTCGCTTTATATCCAAAGTGGTCCATGACGATTTGCTTTTCAAAATCGGAGGACACAACGAATAAATCAGCTGAATTCGCTGAACCAACCTTAAACGTATTTTCTACCTTCTTCAGTCCCAACACACCGTGCTGTAGAAAGACGTAGCGCTTACTATTCACATAATCACGAATCGGTCCACGAGCCACCCTCCAGGCATAACCGTGTCCCTTCGCTTCAGATGAAACAATCACTTTGGAAGATAGGATTAAGAAAAGGTGTTTAATGCTCATGAAATAAACGACTCGTTCCTTATAAGGAATTAAATTGCGTTCATCTTCAGACCCTTTTTTAATAACATAGTAAACCTTCTTATCTTTATGTTCTTCAAAGCAATGTTTAAAGAAGTAATAGGCATTATCTTGCGCTGTTTCTGAATATTTCTCATGAATTAACCAGGTAGGTTTCCAAAACGCATTCCAGTAGAAAAGGATATACAAATAGTACGCGATGTACTCATTCACTTTATACTTTAAGCTCTCATATTCGCCTTTATAGCGATAAGTGATACTAACCCCACCATTAATCGTGATATAGGGATAGATCATGTAACCATTCGATTGATTTAAAGTGAATTTCCCCATCCGATGTTTCAATTGCTTATGAATAAGGAAATTATCACTAACTACTCTAATTAATCTCGTCTCATGATTATTTACTTTTACCGAAATGAAAAAGTCCCAATAAAACTGCTCAAATTCAACTTCATTTAATGGAATGCGGAAACTTACTTTTTGTTTATTACCGGACGTTTCCACCACTTTATGATACGGTACACTTACTCGTTTACTCTTATCACTACGTAGCCTTAAGACGAGCTGGTCTACTTCGAAGCTTTCAATTCTTTTCATTGAAATCGTAGCCGTCATCTGCAGTTCACCGTTTTGTTTAAGGTTCAAACGATGAAGAGAAACGTTACCCGGATACTTACTTTTTAAATATTGCTCCTCAGTACTAACATAAAATGAAAATTCATGATCGTTTGTTAAATAAGGCGAAAGATAAAGATCCTCCGTTATAGGAAGATGGCCGACATGCCGCTCAAGGTGATTGAGAGGGTTATTATACTTCCCGACTCTTCTTACCTCAACTAGGTTAGCGTACCGAATTTCAACAAAAAGATCCCAGCGGCTTGTATTAGTAAATAATCCACTGAATTGGCTTATAGATACACCGATTTCTTCCACCGAACCATGTGAATGACGGGAGACCTCCAAATTCACGATTTCATCTCTTTTACGTTTCTTCAAATAAAATTGAATTTCATTCGCATATTCGATGCAATTCGTAGAAACATCAAATAAGATGCTATCGCGCGTAACACGTAGGTTCTGAGCATGAAGCTGTCCTTTCACTATTTTTGTAGATGAAGGTTGCTCGATTGGGGTCACTAGACTATTCTCAAAAGTTAACGAATAAACTTCAAGAATATTTCCACGCTTAAAATGAAGTTGAAGCTCACCTTCTCCATTTACAAAGTCATTCGTGTTTTCATTATGCATTGTTACAGATTTATCTTCTGGATGATAAGATGAAGGGATCTTTCGGGAAGTTAAATCATTCGTGTGAACCATTACTGGTGAAGAAGGAAAGTACTGATTGATATGTAGAATGAGACGGTTGTCTTCTTCTTTCATGGAGATGACCTGACTTTGGAAATGAACAACTTCAAAACTAACTTTTTCTAACTCACTTATACTCCCTATATGCAAGGAAAGTTCATTCCGATCCGTAAGATAAGGAATCCAAGAGTTCTCCTCCATTTCAACAATCGGTTTCAAATACCTTTGTGCTCTAGAAGCTATCGGAGCTTGATAGACACCAATCCTCTTTCTATCCATACTTTTACTTCGACCATTTATTATAAAGAAATCCCATTTTCCTGAGCTTAACCCACTGAAATTCTCTTTAAATAAGCTGAAATTAATAAAAGAACCTACTCTTTCTTGTTTAAAATCCGGCCAAATATATTCTTCATTTTTACGATTTATAAGACATAGATTGAGAGATTCTAAATCATGAATTTCTTCATTTTTTATCTGGAAACTTAACATCTCTCCATCCCATCGCACATCGTTTAGTGCAATAGTTCTTTTTTCAACTTGATGACGTTTAACAAGCATATACCTCTTCCTTTGTACCTTTGATTTTCCTTTTAATTAGGCAAAACAGCTATTTATTTTTACACTCAACTAGACGCATCATAAATCTTTATCCATAACAATAGCCTGAACGGAATTTACAATTTCTTTACAAAAAATAAATTAAAAAAAGACTTCGTTTTCTATTTTCAAAACAAAAGATCGTTTGATTGAAATAACAGTAAAAAACTCTACTCCCTTAAAAGAGATGTAAAGTCGAATGATTGGTTAGTCGTTTTCACATTCCATTTATACCCATTGAAAACCAATGATAACCAACACATAACGTTAATATTACCATTTATAGATTCGTTTTCAAGCATATCTGACTAAAAACTAGTCAATTAGTCATGCATGCGTCTATTCTCGGAGATTGAGATCCGATTCTTTTCACACTAATTCTAACAGAGGTAATGATACACAAAAAAACCCATCACTTAAATATGATGGGTGCTTTACGTTCATTCGAATGTATTAATCAAACGTTTAATTAATTCCAAGTTCCTGTTGATTCAGCATTTTTGTTTTAACAACAGGGCCTTTTATCCCCTCGATGTTGATGACAATTAACCTTACTAGCTTACTAATGAAAACCGAGGTTCCAAGCACTAAGGTGAAGACAAGTACAAAATATTCTTTCTGCCATACCGCATCTGGCAAAATACTTGAATACGCGAAAATAATGAATGGGAAGATAAAGTAGAGTCCTATTGTGTTTTCCCCAATGGAGTGCAAGAAAATATCCAACAGCACCACTTTTCTAACTGACTGATAAATCCCCAACAAGGATACCGCTATCACAGGCACCGTTATCATAAGAAACCATTCTGCCTGATAGATAGAGCCATACATCAAATAGTAGGTAACCTCGAAAACAATTAATCCAATCAATGGTACAAGTCCGAATCGATTGAATTTCTCTAGAAAGTTCTGTACAGAATCCCAGTGCCGAGCTAAGTAACCTCCAAGAACAAAGAAGAAGAGCCATTTCAAAAGCAATCCGTCTTGTGCCAGAAATGCATTACCTTCAGTTAAGAATGGAGATACGAAATAGTAATGAATCATTCCAGTAACAACTAATAGAATCGACCAACCAGCCTTAGTTTGAACAAGCTTCAGTAAAGGGAGAAATAAAAGAAATTGTAGAATAACTGAAATAAAAGACAAGTGATAAAATGAATCCCCCATGGCAAAAGTAAGAATAGAATCTTTCCAACCGGTAAACATCTCTACGTTCATGGCTACTTTTGCAAGAACAAGATAGAAAAGGCTCCAGAGAACGAATAGAAGAGTAACCTTAGAAACTTCAAAAGCACCTAATCGCTTCTCTTTCTTCCGCGATTGTTTAAATAGATATAAGCCAACGATCACCGCAAACATCGCGATTCCAAAATGACTGAGTTGATAGGTAGTAGAACTAATTTCATTTAAAGACTGTCTTTCTCCAAAGAAAAACATTTCCAAAACATGAATTAGAATTAGAAACAAGCAAGTAATCGCACTTAGAAAAATGACTTCGCTTTGACCTTGATTCGTTCTCTGCATGAGCTCACATCCCGTTGTGGTTTGACTTGATACCTCTATTATAAGGATGTGACTCTTACTGTGGAGGGGTAATGGCTATTCTTTACAAAAGATTAATAGAGCTGACATGATCCTTACAAATCCTTCATCCGCACTAAATAATATTCTCGAAAGAGCAAGAATAGCATTCGACAAATAACGGGGAGTGACAGGCACCAGCAGTCTTAACCCATTCCATCAACTCGCTTCTTTCGCAACAAGATACACTTTCTTGTTCCGTTTAACAAGAAAGACGTATGCTCCTACCGCAATCAGTTCACATGTTGCAATCACAAGAGCCATTGATAAACCACCTTCCCCTAATCCTACTATTGGGGCAACAATAGCACCGAGAAGAAATGGTAACAAACCAAGTAATGCAGAAGCACTTCCAGCATGCTCTGCTTGATTTTCAAGTGCTAGTGAAAAGACGGATGTATTCACCACACCTACACTTGAGACGGTGAAAAACAAAAGAATGCAAACATAGATAACAGGTGCATCCATTGCGATCACCATTAGCAATAAAAGACTGCTGATCATAGCTTGCGATAAACCGTAAACAAGTAGGCGACTCTCTCCTACTTTTCCGGCGAGCCTTCCTGTGATTTGTGTCGCGATGATTAGCCCAACGCCGTTCAACGCAAAAACTAGACTAAACATTTGAGCAGAAAGTCCATACACTTCTTGAAGCACGAATGTGGAACCTGAGATGTACGCAAACATCGCACTCATCACAAACCCTTGAACGAGCACATAACCTAAAAAGATTTTATCTTTAAAAAGAAGTCCGTACGTCTGAAGAACCTCTTTGAACCCTCCTGTTTTCCGCTTACTAACAGGCAGTGTTTCTTTTAATCCAAATAGAACAGCAAAAAACATAATGGCGCCGATCACAGTTAATACGCCAAAAACACCACGCCATGATAAAAATTGGAGAAGCTGTCCGCCTGCAACTGGCGCAGCTATTGGTGCAATTCCATTCACAAGCATAAGTAGGGCAAAGTACTTTGTCATCTCTGTTCCTGAGAACTTATCACGTAGACTCGCTCTCGAAATCACCATTCCGGCTGCACCGGAAAGTCCCTGAAGTAAACGAAGGGCAATGAATGGCCAGATCGACGTCACAAACAGACAAAGTAACGACGCGATCGTATAAATAGTTAGTGAAATGATGAGTGGCTTACGCCTTCCCTGTATATCACTAAATGGTCCAACCACGATTTGCCCTAACGCTAAACCAATTAAACAAGCTGTTAAACTTAGCTGTGCCATAGACGCATTGGTTTGCAAATCATCAGCCAACGTAGGAAGTGCAGGTAAATACATATCAATTGTTAAAGGACCAAACGCACTAAGAGCACCAAGTATAAAAATAAAGAAATAAATGGATTTCTTTGAGCCGCTTGAGGTCGCTGTTAATTCTTCTTGTTTCATAATTGCTCTCCCCTCAATATCTTATAACAGAACAATCATAAACCCTCCAGTAACTGGAGGGTCAAGTTTTTTATTATTTTGAAGAAAAATTTAATGGGAAGAGTAACAGAAAAGAGATAATGAATTTGTGAATTCAGCGTATCCTTAACCTCCATTTATGTAGAACCGACTTACTCCTTTTACCCCTTAGCACTCATATATGAACTAACCTTCTTTATTCTCGCCGATCTTTTATCATACGTTTTAGTTCTTCTGTTTCACTTAGCTGTTGCTCCTGGTAAGTCATGATCTGAGACAGTCCAAGCAGAATAACTCCAAAGAATAAGCTACTCCCAATAACGTTCACACCATCAAACCAGGATTGAGATACATTCCACACAATGATGCCAGTGATTACTCCAAAAATAAGAATCATCCACCCCACTAAGAAGGCGGCCACTTTAATCCCACTGTCTCTCTTTGTATTCATGAGAGCACCTCTTTTTTGTTCTTATTTTATCACGAACTGGTAATTAAATGGATGTGAATAAATAGAAAGGCCACTAAAGACAAATGACTTGAAGTCACTTAGTGATTTCACCACAAGTTTCATCACCAAAATAAAACGGCGGCAGCTAAACAAACGTTTGATTAGCTGCCGCACCATTATTTAATCGCCTTTTGAACCCCTCTTAACCTATTGAAGAAACGGCTCATACAGATCTGAACCTTTTTTTTACATAATGAAGTTCCTTCGCTCCAAGTACCTTCAGGTGAATTGCTCCGCTTTCCTTGTTGTACCTCAACCTTAATCCATCAAGAAAAACGGACTTTTCTGTTTCGGAAACTTCTAGTTTCATCATTTATCTCACATCTTTTACTATAGTTTTCATAACTTATCATTCTACTAATATTAGCTAAATCTTACTTTTTAATAATGTTCTTCAACAAATGCGCTCTCTTCTTCAGCGCTTAATAACCGTGTTGCTCTTCCTACCGTACCGCTATTCATACTCCAAATTTGATTCTGAACGTCTACAGCATTTTCAAAATTCCCGTTTTTCCATTCTGTTAATGCGGTGTAGTATAAATCATAATGCTCATATGTGCCCTGATCTTTTACTTGATCGAGTGTGCCTAGCATTTCTTCGATACGATCATCCGTCATTTCAACTAGCGTCCACTTATCATCGGCATAAACTTTTTGGTGCGTCATACCATGGAGGATATTCATAAAACGATTCTCGCTTGGAATTTCGTTATCCTCAGTTGAATCCCCATCGTCATCGATGTAGCGGTCTGGATCAATCTCTTCCTTGGACTTCTCTTCAGAAGCTTCTGGCTGTCCTTTTTCTTCGGCTAAATTTGTATTAATATCTGATATAAACCAGTATGCAAGTCCGATCGTGAGAAGGATGGCGGATATTATGGAAATAAGTAGTACTTTTATTGATGGCATTTTCATGGCAACTCCTTAAATTAAATCACTATTCTATTTTATCTTCTCTCGCTCGATCGATAACCCCTGATAATCGCACTAGACTGTCAACTATCTTCGCATGCTGCTGATTGAGTTCTTCTGCTCTACCCAGGCTATCATCTTCAACAGAAGAAGATTCATTTGCCAGTGTTTCTGCTTTTTCATGTATTTTTTCAATCTCTTTTTTTAATGCTGGCAGCTCATTAGAATATTGCATGGCTAATTCTAATCGTTCCATTAACATGATAACCCGATCATGAATAGCATGAATTCCATCTGGATTTACATACGTTACTAGATTATTAGATTCATCATAAACCCGTGTCGTGATAGGAGGGAAAAGTTCTACCTCCATATCAGAAGCCTTTTCATTTATATATCCCATAACCACTCCCATATATTGATTTTCTGTAGGAAGGGGACGATCGTCGATTTCAGGATCTCTGTCTCCCCAATCAATACTTGAAATATAACCAGTGTCTTTTGTAAAACTATATCCATTCTTATATTTCACACTCAAAGGAGACTCCGTATCTTCCCCTGATAATCGATTTTCTTCTGGGAGTTCCCATTCTTTTAAGTAATCATAAATTTGTTGGTAGTGATCATTTTCAAAAATTCTTTGATCAAATTCAGTCTGATCGTCCACTACTTTATTTTCTGATTCATGATTACCTACAGAAAGATGTTGCTCTGTGTCTTTCTGTTCTAGACTTTGTTCCGTTGCAATATAAGTAGTAAATCCGTAAGAACCGAAAATAAGTAAAAGTATCAAACAACCAACTAAAGAAAAGGCAGGCACGAATCTTCTAATCTTTCGCTTCGGCTTGTTTGAATGAATGACTGCATGATAAATCCGCTCCTTATCAGTTCCGCTTAATTCTCCCTTTTTCAATACCGTTCTGTTCATTTTCCTTCGAAGGTTTGTTAGCTTTTCATGCATTTACTCAACCCCTTCATACATATCACGAAGTTGTAATTTCGCTCGTCTTAACCTTGTTTTGATTGTCTCTACCTTGATACCAGTGAGGTTAAAAATTTCTTGAATACTTAAATCCTCATAGTAAAATAAAATGATCACTTCTCGATATTTCACCGGGAGATCTAGTACCTTCAGAGAAATATTCTCTTCCTCACTTTTCTGAATAAGACCGGCGTCAAGACCAGCCGCCACCTCCACCTTTTCATCCCCGCGAAAAGGAACCATCGACCTGAACCACTTACTCTTCAAATAATCTTTACATCGATTGACTGTAATTTTAAACAACCAAGTTTTATAGCTGCTTTCTCCCCTGAAATGCCCTATGTTTTTAAAACAAGAAATAAACACTTCCTGTGTAATATCATCCGCTACCGCCCAATTTTTCACATATGTATAAGCCAGCCGCTTGATCTGCTCGGCAAAGTCATCAATCAGCTCCCTAACGATTTCATTTCTCTCACACTCATTGTCTGTTTTTTTCTCCCCCAACTAGCTCCCCCCTGGATTCACCTGTATGATAGACGACTTACTTTTCGTTATCGGTTCAAAAATATACCATCTTTAGCAGTTTACGACCAGAAATAATTTCAAATTTTATCTAGTTAAAGATATGCAACACAAAAAAAGAACCGCAGGAAGTTCTGAGGTTCCTGGGGTTCTTGAGTTGACATATTGTTTTCAAGGACTTATATTCTTTTAACCAATTGATCAGCTCTTCAAAGAACGAATGATACAATTTTGAATACCTCTTTTATTTTCGCACAAGCATATTCTTCTTCACATACGCCCAGTTCTGCGGAAACGAAAAGCGAAGCCTCCAGTAAGTCGTACCAAGCAAACCATAAACTTGCATTTGTTTGTATTTGGCTGTGACGCTCTGGATATCTTCATACCAAACTGAGTGCGACGTATTTGCAAAGGTGTAGCGGTAGTTTGGCGCCTGTGCGGTTTGGTTGTATTGAATGGGAATCCACGCATTGACTGCTCGATTCTGGGCTATTTGCGCAGAAATCATTTGAGCTGGTTTAGACTTAATCGGCACAGTCCAATCATATCCATACAGGCTCATCGCCATCATCACTTTACGAGCATCGATCTCCCCAGTGGCGTAAGTTAATACCTGTTCGATCCACCACACAGGTGAGATTGGGTCAGCTGGACCAATCGCGTATCCGTAGTCAATCGTCATAATGGAAACAATGTCCACAACCTCACCAACCGCCCTGTAGTCAAGAAAACCGACTAAACGGTTTGTAGGTATGTCGCTGCTTTTAGCATGCGCATTGAGCTGGAGCGTTAGATTACCAAGCTCTTTCTTTAACTCTTTTAAAAAGGAGGTAAAATCATTTCTTCTCTCAGGTGGAACGAATTCGAAATCAATACTAATCCCTGCATACCCTTTCTCTTTTACTTTCGCAACGAGATTTCGAACGAGCGTTTCTCTTCTTTCTTTATTTTGAAGAACCGTAGCAGCTAACTCCGCACTAAACATTTGCACGTCATAATTACTGATGACAAGTAACGGCTTAATGTTCAACTGTTTCGCTTGCCGCAAGATTAGATCATCATCGATTGTAATCAGCTCGCCTTCAGCCGTGAATGAGTAAGTGAAGATAGCTAAATAGGTTATAGAATCGGCTATTTCATTCAACGTTTCTAAGTAAGGAGAGCCTTCTATTGCATCAAAGAAGACGAGGGTTTCCATAGGATATTTCTGCATAGTAGGAATTCGAATTCTTGCTCCGATTGGAATCGTTGTCGGATTAATCGTAGGATTAGCCGCAACGATCGTTTGAACGGATGTTTTATATTTTTGAGAAAGGTTCCAAAACGTATCTCCCTCTTTAATTTGATAATATCGCTCAGGTAACTCCTGATCTGGGATATACAAATTTAATCCAGGGACAAGCCGATCAGAAACAAGGCCGTTCACCGTCTTTAAAGTGGAGATTGGGACACCGTAGGTCATGGAAATGCGCCATAGATTATCCCCCATTATTACTGTGTGGATCGCCATTGAATCTCCTCCCAATTATGCAACAGGCTATACTGTTAGTGTATTTTGGGAAGGAGAAGTTCATGAATCATCCTATATTTCGACATAACTTTTCATAATTCGGGCGGTGACAGGCACCATTCAACCATCAATCCAACGAAAGAATATCATTCTCTACACCAGGTCCAACAGCACTTGTTCCACCTAAAATAATATAATCAGTCGTTTGCTCTTCTTTGAAGAATTTATAAGTAGACTCTGGTAGTTGATTTTTCTTAGTTAGAATCGTAGGTGCACCAAACTTAGCTGCTAATACAGACCCAGTCAAAGCATCAGCAAATTCTTCACCCGTCGCTACAAAGACGCCGTATGTTGGTAGCTTCAGCTTCTTCGTAACAGCTATTGATGTTTCATAACGATCATTTCCTTGTATCCTTGTTGGCGATGGAAGTTGTTTTTTCACTTTCTCACTAATTGCATTCGGGCCGCCAATCACGTACGTTTTCATATAACCCGACATAGCATCCTTTGTTGCTTTTGATAATTCATTTGTATCCGTTAGAAAGATTGGGTGACCGTACATAGCTGCATATGGAGCCATGGAAAGAGCATCAGGGAAGTTCCCACCATCAACTACGACTGCCGTTCGATTTGGTAGAAGCGTATCTGCGATCGCCGCTGCCGTTTCGTATCGATTCTCTCCTTGAATTCGATTAACGGTTAACTTCATATCTTTTTTTAATTCATTTTCTACCGCTGACGATATAGCATTCGGTCCACCAAGAATCGTAACCTTCTTCACGCCGAAATCTTTCATTAAATTCCTTACGCGCTTATCAAGCTTGGCTTTTGGAGTTAGAAGGATCGGTGCATCCATTTGGAATGCTAGAGGAGCCCCTGCTAGTGCATCTGGAAAAGTAGAACCGGTAGCAAGAACCACATTATCTGCTCCATTTGGCCACCCTGCTCTAGCAATCTCGATCGCTGTTTCATATCGATCGTCGCCTGAGATGCGATCAATATACTCCATATTCATGGCAGATAAAGCATACATGCTATCTGAACCACCGCCATTTAAATCAAGAGCTCCTATATAATAAGTTCCTTCTGGAATCACATATAGTTGAACTTGAACGCCGTCGTAAATCTCATAAGCATCTGGAGTTAACCCGTCCCCATTTCCATCGACAAGAAGAAAACCGAGGTCAATCCCACGCTGTGAAGCGCCTGAAACAACCAATTCTATCGGATTTTTTACTTCAATTTGATAGACGTCAATATCATCCCATTCAAACGTGCCATACACCGTATCATCGAGATTTAACAGATTCGCTCGATCCAACGTATCATTCGGTTCATTCTCCCAATAATCCGTTAGTGTTTTCACCTTGTTAGGATCACTCGTTAGCTTGTCTTTTACCTGTGATTCAATTTTCTTTAAATCTTCTTTCGAAAAAGCAGTTCCTTTGTCCTGTTCCAGTTTCTTAATTTCATTCTTCCACTCATTATGACTATCACTAGCTGCATAAGCTTTTCCCGGCAACGTTAATCCGCTTAATACTAGAAGACTAGCAACTAGATAAAATACCACTTTCCTCATTCAACCATCCCCCATTTTTCCCAAATAGTGTCATAAACACCACTCTATTATATAGGCACTAGAAACCTGAAACCATGAGAGGTTCTGTCGAAGGATGGGAAATATTTAATTTGACTAATAGATGGTTACATTTACATATAACAGTTTTAATCGCTCATAAAAGTAAAGTTCGAACCAAAATAACAATGGTCCGAACTCTCAAATAAGGTGACTATACTAAAAATTCACTAACGTCTATTCATATTTCTTACACTTTCAAATACCATTTCTTTTTGTGACAGCCAATAGCGACAGCAGTCCAGAACAGCAAATTAAGCAAAGCGTAGGCTAGTTGTGGGTGTGGAACAAGAGAAGCAACATCGTCATAAAGAACACTAAACAATGATTTGCTCACTCCGTCATCCTTCATGGTAAGGTGTATTAAGAAAGAAGCCAGCATAAATTTCCCAAAATAAATTAAAAAACTATTTCTTCCAAAGGCTTCTAAATACCAAACGATTGGCTTCATAAACGTCTCTTTAGCATCTACCTTTCCTTTATCAAAAAGGAGATACAAGATTGATAACATAGTAGAAGTTAGTCCAGCAGCAAGCATAGCAAAAGCAGGCGTCCATAACCTCTTATTGTATGGGAGAAATTGATGCCAGATTAGAGATAAAGCAATAACAAGCAAACCAATCCCTAATAGTTCTTTCCATGCTCCTGTTTCTTTTCTTGAAATGATTAATTTTCCAATAGCAAAGCCGAATAGGACATTCGATAAGGCTGAAAAACTCGTGACTAACCCTTCAGGATCATATCCTCGTTCCCCTTGATGATAAATGTGATTTTCTCCAAACACGGCACTATCGATAATACCGGATGGATTACAGTCTGGCTGAGGAATTTGATCTTCACACGATTGTCCAATCGTAAGAAGTCCTCCGCCATAGATCGAAGAAATCAAAAAAGCAATCAACATAAGTTTAAGCGGAGACTTCACAAAATATGTAATAATGACAGTTATGATCCCCAAAAGTGCAAACATCTGTAAAACACCAGTCCATCGTAATGTAGCAAAATCAAGGCTCCACGTTACAACAATCGTAAAAATAATGCCATATACTATAAGACGAACTGTTCGTTTTAGGATCTTCTCCCACTTTACTCCGCGCTGATATGCAATGGCCATACTTGCACCGAAAATCGTGATGAAAGTAGGCAGAATCACATCAATAATGGTTACCCCATACCATTCAGCATGACGAAGAATTTCATACTCGATACTGCCGATGGGGATCGTGCTTAAAAAAACAGATAAAACAACAATAATCCCTCTCAACATGTCAAGGGAATAGATTCTTTTCTTTTTGATTTTTTGAGCTTTAGCCATACCAGTTTCCTTTCAAACACATTCTTATTTCTCCTACTATGAAAGTATACACTAGCCAAAAAAACTTTGATAGAATTGAAAAGTGACAATTTTCCAATTGGGGGTTCAGATGAGAGTTATCTACCTGTCTTTACTGTTATTATTTATCAGTCCTATTAGTGCTTGTAGTGTGATGGAAGGTGATTCAGAGACTTCTGTCTTTTATGCTCCTCACGCCGATGATGAGGTTTTAAGCCTTGGTCCATCTATCCTTCGACAACTTGATAAAGGAAACACAGTAGCTGTTGTATTACTATCGCACGGAGAAGCCAGTCAATCACTAGAAGGCATTAATAAGATGTTAATTGAAAATAAGGAAACTCCCATTACAGTAGAAGAATTCGGCGACTCACGAGTAATGGAATTTAGAAGATCTGCTAAAGAGTTAGAGATTGAGGTTGAGAATGTTTTTGTTTATGATCTTCCAGATGGTGAAATAAAAAAAGAAGATGTAACCACTATCATGTTAGAAATGGATAATCGGTATCCATCAGCAAGCCACCACACCTTATCCTACGAAGATCCGCATCGAGATCATGCGGCAGCTGGCTTAGCTTTAAAAGAGTTAGTTGAAAAAGGGACCATTGAATCCGCTCTTTACTACCTTCCTATTCAGGAATTTGAAAACCTGGAATATGATGAAGCATATACCGTTCCAAAAAATCGGACGGATGAGTACAACAATAGCTTAAATGCTTATCGAGTTTGGATGCCTGACAAAGGATTTTATAGCATTGGGTATCATTCTGTAAGATCTTATTTTAAGAAAGCTGAAACGTATAAGGAAAGTCGTTGGCATAAATAATACACCTATTTTCGCCATAAATTTAAGTATCTTCTCTTAACAATTGGAATTTCTTCATTGAGCGCAAGAGCTCTACAATCTTTCAGAGAATATTATTTTTAACAACTCATGATAACGATTACAACAGTTAGATACACTATATTGAAAATGATAGAAAAAGGGCTTCATTCATAATAGTTTATGAAGAAGCCCTTTTTCTTAACACTATAAAATACTATAAACTTTCATGTAAGAAAAACACATTCAATAATTAAGCGATACTCGTTACAAAAGCGAATCAATTATTCTGCGCCGCAAACTTCTTCGTTAACTTTGAAAGCAGCTCAGGCGTATCGTCACGATGCATGACAACTTCGATAAAGCAAAGCTTCTCATCTTCTGCATTAGCACTAGCGAGCACCTGATCAAGCTCTTCCTCCGTCTCTGCTTTAAACGTCGTGAAGTGCTCCTCCGATCCAAATGCATGCGGAAGTTTTTGATAATCCCAAGTCGCAATATCGTTATAAACTTGCTCAGGTCCATGAATCGCGCGTTCAACCGTATAACCATCATTATTAATAAGGAAAATGATTGGCTTTAAACGATGACGCATGATCGTCGATAGTTCCTGTGCTGTTAGCTGGAATGAGCCATCCCCGATAAACAAAAGATTTCGTCGCTCAGTGTCTGCGAGCTGTGAGCCAAGTAAAGCGGGCAATGTATAACCAATTGAACCCCAGAGCGGTTGACCGATAAAACGCGCTCCCTCAGGTAGAGACATCGTCGCTGCACCGAAGAAAGACGTTCCTTGCTCAGCTAGAAGGACATCGTTTTTCTTCAAGAATTTAGCCATTCGCTCATAAAACCACTTCTGCGTGATTTCATTTGAACTTGAAGA
This sequence comes from Anaerobacillus sp. 1_MG-2023, assembly GCF_030547345.1. Classification (NCBI taxonomy): domain Bacteria; kingdom Bacillati; phylum Bacillota; class Bacilli; order Caryophanales; family Bacillaceae; genus Anaerobacillus; species Anaerobacillus sp. 1_MG-2023. The sequence goes on from NZ_JAUORD010000012.1 coordinate 84,816, forward strand.
AACCTCCTCCTCTGCAAATCGCGTTGGCTCCGCTTCTCCCTCATATCGATCCAGACGAGCAGCTAGTTCATCCATCGCCTGAATCATTGAAATAGGAGCGTATTTTGCTTCCTTCCGCTTCACGCCATAAGGATTAATCTCGACAACCTTTTCTTCCGTAAATTGATGAGAGAAACCACCCGTAATCGAGTCGCTAAGCTTTACACCAATCTGAAAAATAACATCGGCTTCGTCTACTCGTTTTTGTACCTCCGGAGAGCTCAGTTCACCATTATAAACCCCAATGAATTGAGGATGAGATTCTGGGAAGACTCCTTTTCCCATGCTTAATGTCGCAACAGGGTAACCTGTTTTTTCTGCAAAACGAAGCAATGCTTCACGTGCTCCGAAACGGTCCACTTCATAATCAGCTAAAATGACTGGCTGAGTCGCTTCATTTGCTTCTCTCGTAATCTCACGCACCATTTCATCCAGCACTTCCTCATTTCCTTCAAACGATAAAGGCAATGGTGAAGCTGGTCTGTTAACCGGCTTATTGTACACATCAATTGGAAGATTAATATGTACCGGACGCTTTTCCATCCAGCATGTTTGCAGGACGCGGTCGATTTCCTGTGCCGCATTTTCTTCCGTTAACGTCGTTTGCGCCACCGTTACTTCTTCATACATTCTCGCAAAGCGATCGAACTTCCCATCACCAAGCGTATGGTGAACAAGCGATCCATTTTTCATCACAGCCGTTGTTGGTGTGCCTGTTATTTTTACCACCGGCACGCGTTCAGCATATGCGCCAGCAATTCCGTTCACTGCACTGAGTTCTCCAACGCCAAACGTTGTAACAAGTGCACCCGCACCATTCATTCTTGCATACCCATCCGCAGCATAAGCTGCATTCAGCTCATTAGCATTCCCAATCCACTCCATTTTTCCATCCTCAAGAATCGTATCAAGAAACGCAAGATTATAATCTCCGGGTACGCCAAACATATGGCGAATCCCTAATTCAGATAAACGATCTAATAAATAATTTCCTACTGTATATGTTTGTTGCATCATTGAACACTCCTTTAATAATGTCAACTATGTTGACTCAATAAGAGGGTATCAAACAGAATGATATAGGTCAAACTTGTTGACTCTTTATTGGTGACGAAATGAGCGCAGTGGTATACTAAGAACTACAACTAATGCGATATGTTCAATGCTTCAGGGGGTAGTGATGGAGGAAAAAACGAACGAACAAATGAACGAAGTGCTAGCCATGTTTTACTTCGCCTACAAAACGTTCACAGAAGAACCAGATATTATGATTGAAGAGTACGGCATCCAACGCGTGCACCACCGCATTCTTTTTTTCATTGCACGTTTTCCTGGACTTAGTGTGAATGAATTATTATCACTGTTAGAAGTAAGCAAACAGGCGCTTCATCGACCAATGAAAACTTTAATCGAAAAAGAACTTGTCACAACATCAGAAGCGGAACACGACCGCCGTGTTAAACAGCTGTTTCTAACGGATAAAGGCGAACATTTAGAGGAAAAGCTGAGCAACACACAAAAACAGCACCTCACTTCCATTTTCCAAGAACTAAAGCCTGAACAAGTCGATGCTTGGCAAACGATTATGGAGAAATTATCGGTCGAACGGGATGGGTTTGAAGCGTGGAAGAACAAGTTAAAAAATGAACCAGATAACTCTAAATGATGTTGTTTTGAGTAAATTATTGGAGAGAAAAAAAGCGGCTAGCTTTATGACAAACTCATAAACTAGCCGCTTTTAAGATATTTGTTAAAATATACAATTGATCAATAAAAACACTTTTACCTCTTTATTATATAATCCGGAGCTTTTCTTTCCAGGGTGTTTTCCTTATTATTCTGTCCATTCGTTTTATCAACTGTATTATCATGCAGTAAAAAACTATACTTTCCAATCGGTAGTCCGTCCATATCGGATAAATCACTCACGATTTGATCGAATATTTCCTTGTTTGGTTCAACACCAGGTTCCTCCATATACAGTTGAATAAGAACACTAACCATAGCCGGATTGATTGATTCCCCTTCTAACATATTGACCCATTCATCTTTTGGGAGATCCGAATTTTCAAGATACTCGTTCAAAAGTTTTTCTTGCACAACACCACCGTAAATGACTACTTTATAATAAGGGGTTGTATGATAATTACCCACACCATTTTGGTTAGCTTCTTCAGAGATACCTACTACAGGATACTCTTTCACTTTTCCATCTAAATACTGATCAAGTTTCTGAAATTCATCTTCATAGATCCACGTGTATAATCCACTACTAATAGCAGCTCCAACCTGACCTTCTTGCGACCAAACCCCAGTAGAATCTACTGTCTCTGATTGCTGATCGACAGAGATAATTGCATAGGAGTAGAAATGTGGTTTGCCCACCGATTCGACAAAAACAATTGCACCGTCTACTGCTCCCACGATGCTATGTACCTTTACTTTGGTATGATAGTTTCTCTTAAAATACTGCTTTACTGCCCGATCAACCTCTTCGCTATGTTCTTCCGCAATCTCACCGTTTCTTTCACCTTTCGCAAGCGTATAACCTTCCCCTGTATATTCTTGAACAGAGAGAAAGTATTTTTCTTCTACTCTATCTTTTATGGTGCTGCTTTCTTTATTGGCACACTCACTTATGAATAACAGACTAAGAATCCTGAAGAGAAAAAGAAAGTTTTTCACTAATTACTCCTCTCGTATAAATAAAATAAAAGTAGGATTAGCACTATTCATTCCAATAAAAGTAAATCTATTGTATCTTTTAATAGAAGAGACATATAACCTTTAACTTGGAGGTATCAATGAAACAACCAATTACTCTAATCATTCTTCTCTCTTTTCTTATAACAGGTTGTCAAATAAGTAATGAGATCAAAACAACTGATCCTGAAAAAGTTGATCCTAAAGAACTACCTAAAGTAAGAGCTTTTAAAGATGAGTTTACGAGAGGTTTCTTACAATCCATTAAAGAGACAAGGGAGGGATACTATCTTTTTCGATCAAATACCAACCACTACACAATGGACTTCCCTTCCGGAGGAGTAATAGGTGAGATGGGATATTCCATACAAAAAGGCTCTGAAAGTTTCCTTGTTGGTGTAGAAGGTAAAAATACTGATTCTGAAATATCTATAAAATACCTTGAATTTATGAAGAAAGAATTGAGAGAATCAAGAATTGAAACGCTAATAAAAAATTCAAAATCCCCACTTAATTTTGAAACAAGGGAATTGGATGATCGTACAATAAGTACAGCTTACTTCGAGACTGATAAGGGTTATTATGGATACGTGGCCCTAGTCCAAAATACTAAAAGATACGGGGCTGTTGAGGTAACTTACACTTCAGAATGTAAAGTGGACCTATCAAATTGTGAAGAAGTGATAAAAAGCAAAAAAAATTCCTTCACTAACTGGATTGAAAGCATTCATTTTATTAATCAAGAAACACACGAAACATCCAATTAACCACAAATCAAAACACCGCGAACGTTAACAGGCATCTCACTATAATAATGGGGAGGTTATCGCCAAACCAACTAACCTCTCTACTCTAAGAGTTCTCTCATTAGTCTAAGCAAATACTCCTGATTGTACAGAAAGCAATAGGAGAAAAAACACTTAACAGAAAAAATCCATTCATCAAAACGACAATAAATCAAACATAGCACAACTAGTACTAATGTCTCTACTTCGCTGACCAAACAAAAAAATCTCTCAGTTACATTCCAAGAAAAGGATATCTATTGTATCTTTTAATAAGAGCCCTATAACAACCATATGAAGCTGGAGGATCACAATGAGATTAATTATTAGTCTACTCATGGTTTTATCTATATTTTTAGGAGGCTGTCAAATGAGTGAAGAAAATCAAACAACGGATCCAGAGAAAGTAGATACAGAGAAACTGCCGAATGTAAAAGCATTTGAAGATGAATTTACTAAGGGGTTCATTCAATCAATTAACGAAACAGAAGAAGGATTTTATCCTTTTCTTTCTGAAACTGGTGCTTATAGTATGAATTTTCCTCAAGAGGGCGTTATAGATGAAAGAGGATATTATGTACAAGACGGTACTGAAAAATATAGTATTGGTCTAAAAGATAATAATGTCAGTACCAGAATCAATATTAAATACTATCAATTTATGAAAGCTGAATTTATGGAGTCTAGCTTGCAAACGCTTGAAGAAAATTTTGACCTCCCTCTTCAATTTCAAGAAAAAAAACTTGATGGACGCACTATACAAAGAGCTTTTTATGAAGATGAAGATGGTTACTTTGGAGTAGTCGCCATGGTTCAGAACACAGAAAATAATGGAGCTATTGAAGTGACAACACTTTCAGAGTGTAGTAAGGGTAATGCCGACAGTCACTGTAATCAAGTTAAGAAAGATTACAAAACCACTATCTATCATTGGCTAGAATCCATTAAATTCATTACGGAAAGTGAGTAAACTTATGACGATTCAACTATCAAATTCTCGCGAGTTTCGTCTAAGAATAACAGAATTGGAGTATAGCAATCTTTCCCATAAAGAGTTCATTCAAGAAGTACAACAAATTTATCTTGAAGAATTCGGGGAAGTTCTTCCTGCTAACATAGATATCTTCCACTCATCGGAGTCTGTCAGACTTGAAGGAGATACTTCAGGTTATGACGGTACAGCAATTCATTTTAAATCAAAAGAAAATGATATCAATGAAATATATGTTATTTCACAGGGCTCCCAAGGAAATGACGATTGGACTTATAACATTAAAGCTATGTTTGCTGGTAAAGATTATTCACAAGCGCAGATGACAAATGAATTTGTTAAAGATGTAAAAAATGAATTTCAAATTTCGGAGAAAGACAATACTGTCCCGATAATCGGACTTTCTCATTCACTAGCACATAACAATAATACAACTGCTCTACTTTTATACAACACATTTGATGAAGTCTATAGTGTAAATGGTGCACAAACTAATTACTATCAGTTATTTGAGGCTGATACTAATTTCCAAAGAGAACTTGCAAAAACATTTTCCATTTCGCCTGATAACCGAAATGCTATCTACACTATAGACCCCAAAGCCCTCGAAGCCTTCACCAAAGATTACTACAGCCAAAAAGCAAAAAGGGTTCATCAAACCATCTCCTATGATGATCCGTTATATGGGGCAAGTGGTGTAAGAGGATTTGTTACTCTTGGGGAAGTAGACATGATCGATACAAACCCAACTTATAAAGGCATTCGTGAATTGGTTGATGAAATTCCTGACCATGTTATTGAAGACTTTCAGCAGCTTGCCATTAATTTTACGGTTGCCTCTAAAAAAGATGGAAATGATCAAGTGATTAAGGATTTGGTAGGTTTCGATCCTGAACTATTAAACGGCAACCCAATCGCAAATATTTCTGGCACATATCTGCTCGACCAATCAAAATTTAGTGATATGGTCGAAAGCATGAACGAAAAAGTTCCTGACCTTCTCGATAATGTTCAGGTCATTACTCAAAACGCCGACACCATTTTCGGAAAGTTAGTAGAAGCCAACTATATTACAACTGACCAAAAAACCGAGCTTGTGCATGTCTTTGAGAAAGTAAAGAAAGATTTACAAGACATTGAGGATATTATTTGGAAAATGGATCAGATTCGCTTCGATTCAGTGATTCCCCAACCACCGCCTATCGCTGGAGATGCAATTTTGGCTTCCAGACTTTATCATAATTACACGCAGATTCTCTCGCAGCTTGAGACTTTAAATAAAGAAGAATACAAGAAACTTATGGATACGATCGTATCCAGTCATAGCATAGCTGAAATGCTTGAGGCCATTAGGTCTGGTAATAAATCCTATCAGGGTACAGATATGGTTTACTCCACAAGTCAGAATGGTGAGACCATTTTGGTGAATATATCCGCGTCTCTCCGCATGTATCGGGATGGAAAAACGGTTATTCAGGAAAAAGAAGAGGCAATCCGAAGGTTTGAGCTCGCTGTGAATAGAGAGATCGAGGAAGAATACTTAAAACAAAAGCATCAAGTTTTTACGAAAGTAAATGATATTGAGCAAAATCCAGCTCATTATAGCATGTATCTTCGAAAGCACATCTATTTCAGTCGATTAAGTAAAACCATTCGTCATATCTCTGTTCACGAATCTATTCCTCCTCTTCAAGGTGTTGATTTCGACTATGAGCTGTCTGCTCTTCGTAAACAAGTAACTAAGGGGTATGACTATATCGAAAAGTATCGAAAAGCTATTGAAGATTTGTTTCACGAAGATGACCGAGTTTCTACGCTTTTTTCACTCATTTAATGAGTTGCCTAAGGAGGGTTTTTCTTGAAAGAACTACATTCATTAACAGTAAGAGAACGAATTCTTGAATCCACAAGTCTATTACATAAGCAAAAACAGCTTCAGGATGCCATTGACGACATTCATCATATCGACGAACAGTTTCTAAATTTGGTACGGACTATTATCATTAGCGAAGATCAGCAAGGCGAAATTGTTAAAGCAATGGTAGAGGAAACCGAGCGTTATACAATGACAAACCGCACTCTGCTAACAGCTTTAGAAAACCAGTCTGAACAGGCTGTCAAATCTTTAGACAGACAGGCAGATGATCTAAAGGTTCAGAGTCTAACGATTACTTATGAAGATACTCCTTCTGCTTAACTTGTACACAAAAAGCGTCTCACCTCATTCCCCTATGAAGTAAGACGCTTTTCTAATACCGTGTTCACCTTTCGCCTCCCCCACTAATCCTCGCAATCACTTCTTCAATAAAAATAAAAAACACCGTTCTCGTTTTTTCAAAAGGAAGCAGGTTGTTATCCTGATTAAACTTCGATAAATAGAAAATATAATCCGCCATCGAGTTTAACGTGTTCACATACTCTTCTAGAATCAGCATGATATCTGCACCGTTTTGCTTTGTTTCTGTAAATAAATTTTCAAACGATGAGAATTTCCCTGTAACGGAAAGAACGATCAGTAACGTGTCTTCATCTGCCAGTCGGCTTGCAAAGTCTTCACTTTGTGTTACGGTGATATTTTTATTTGTGACAACTGTCAGCTTGTACGCAAAGTACTCTGCACTAATAAAAGATGGGCCAAGACCGTAGATGATCACCTTCTTATACTTTTGAAAAACAGAAACAAAATCATCAATAAGTTCAGGATCGAAGTTTTCCAAAAACTGCATTAGTCGCTCAATTTCGTTTGATTTTTTTTGTTTTTCAAGGTTGATTTGCTGCCCGCTAAAGTAAAGCTTGTACTGCTTAAAGTTATCGAAGCCTAATTTACGTACGAGTTTTGACACTTTAGAAGGAGAAACGTCACATAGCTCAGCAGCATCAATTATTTTTAACTTATCGTTTGTAGCAACAACATCCGATAATTTGCCGTGAACTTCTTCTTCTAATTTCGTTAAATGATTCGTATCTAATTTGATCATACTTCTTCCAGTCCTTTCACTTTGCTCCTGACTCGCGCAGCGAAAACAAGCAACCGTCATTTCCTATTAGAAAATAACGATTGCTTTTCTCCTAATTGAAACGCTCATGTCACAATTTACAATAGGTCTACCATAACATGATTCCCTAAGAAGGCTTAATTAAAAATCGGATAAGAAAGCTTTAATATTTCATCCGTATGCTTTCTAACGTTTTTCACAACTGTTTCGTTCAACTTGTTGTAGAATTCATAATGACTCTGCACTGGAGTGAACGTTTTTTCCGTTTTTACCATTTGCTCGATCGCCTCTGGGAACGTATCATACACTCTTAAATGCTTCGTTGCACTAATCGCGGCACCTAGACACGCGCTACTACTTCCCATGCGTCGGTGAACAGGTAAACCAAACAAATCAGCGATAATCTGCATGATCACATCGCTCTTTGAACCGCCGCCAATGACGACAACCTCGTTCAACTCAACATCAATTTCATCTAACATCTTATCAATGTTGTTTTTAATATTAAATGCAATCGCTTCCAGGATCGAACGATAAATGTGGTACCTAGAATGTCGTTGATCGAAGCCTAGCATTAACCCTTTTCGATAAGGCTTATCAGGTGAAGCTAACCAATCTAGGATCGTAATCAACCCTTCACTACCAACAGGAACTTCTTCCGCCTTACGATTCAAGAACTCTTCTTCCGAGATCCCTAACTTTTCTGCTTCCGTTACAAGCTCTTCACCGATTAACTTCTTAAACCAGCTAACCGTCCATAATCCACGTCGAATACCGTTAGATTCATAGACGTATTTAAAAGGAATGGATGCAAAGGTTGGAAAAAAGTTTTTCGCGTCCTCATAATAGTTGTCTCTTAATAACATGGAAGAAATAAAAGTACCCAATGAAATCATGATTGAACTGTCGTTCTGAATACCTGATCCCAGCACTTCCACCGCTTTATCGTTCGAAGTAGCAACGACTGGAATGCCTTCGCTTAAACCAAATTCCTTTGCAAGCTCATTACGAATGGAACCGAGCTTTTCACCTGGTTTCACAAGGTTAAACAGCATATCTCTTCGTAAGCCGTTCGCTTCAATTACGGCGTCATCCGTCGACCAATCTAACGTTTCACGGTCAATCGGCCAAAATACTTCCTGATTACCAGCCGTATCGTTGTATTCTCCCGTCAGCTGTAATCCTAAATAGCCAGAAGTTGTTGTCACATACTGTACGCGATCGTCTTTGTGCTCATACGGTTTTGATAATCTATCATCCATCCAGCTAATCGCTGGATGGGCTAAATCACCGTCTTCATTTAGTAAAACGCGACAGCATCGGATCGTACATAATCCGATTGCTTCGATTTCTTTCGGATTACCGTCGAAATTCGCTAAACAGTTTTTCACACCGTAATACACACTATCCCATAAGTCATCGTCTGGGTGAATGACGACGCCTGGTTCAGGTGTTAAGGTTTCCCTTAACGCCTGTGAACCATAAGCGACTTCATTTCCTTCTAGGTCAAAGATCACTACTTTTGTACTTTGTGATCCATTATCAATCCCCATGATGTATCGATTCGCCATGATTTCCCTCCTAGCCTCTAATATACTTTTTCACTTCGCTAGGTTGAGGGAAAATCGTACCGTGATTCATGATGCCTTTTGGATCAAACGCTTCTTTTAACTTCTCAAGCATATAATAGGCAGAACCGTGCTCTTCTTTTGTCCATTCAGAACGATACTTCCCAATTCCATGGTGGTGACACATAGAGCCGCCAAGCTTCAACGTTTCTTCAATAATGATTTGGTGAATCGGGTGGTGATAAATGCGCATTTCATCTTCTGGTGCACAATTAATTGTGTAGTTGTAAACAAAATACATATTTGTTCCGTTCAAGTAGCTATGAGAAGAGTGACCGCCAAGCATCGTTAGCTCATCTGCACGATCAAACTCATTTTTAATCCGTTCGATAACATTGTTATAAAGTTTCGGGATACTTTCCCAGTCAGCCGACACTTCTGTTGTAAATCCATCATGAGTATTGTGATCAATCATATCCTGAATTTCGCGCTCAATGCGGCTTTCATCCCAGTTCAAGTTATTGAACCAGTTTTCAATTAGCGACGAATCTACTTTTTCAACAATACCCGACTGGAACTTTTCAACCGCTTCTTCAATACCTGCATTAGTTGCTTCTACGATTCCTTTTGGACCTTCCGCCATGAAAATCAAAACGCACTTATCATTATAAAAATGTTTAAAATGCTGTCTTGCATCTTCTTCAGAATAAACGCGCGCAACAGATGGACGGTAACCATTCACCATGACTTCACGTAGCACTTTGATCCCAGTTTCAACATCTTTAATCAAGTAGCCGTGGAACGCATTATTCTCTGGATTGTGCTTAAAGATTTTCACTGTTACTTCTGTGATATAGCAAAGTGCACCTTCGTTCCCAATTGCGATGTGGCGAATATCCGGGCCACCAGAACGTCTAGGGACGTTCTTAATCCTTGAAACTTGTCCTTCTGGGAATACACACTCAAGACCAACAACCATATCTTCAATCGCACCATACAAAGTGGAAAGCTGACCAATACTTCTTGTTGAAACAAGGCCACCATATTGAGCAACTGGCTTGGACTGCGGTGAGTGACCGGTCGTATAGCCTAATTTACGTAGCTCATCTTCAAGCGTTTGAAGCTTCACGCCAGACTGAACCGTAGCCTGCATGTTGTACGTATCCATTTTAATAATTTCATTCATTTTAGAACCATCAATGACAAGCGTCGTTTCTTTCCAGTTCTCAAGTCCACCCTCAGTGCCTGTTTTCCCACTTCTCGGGATCACATTAATGTTATTTTCATTACAGAACATGAGAAGCGTTTTAACTTCTTCCGTTGAATGAGGGAACACGATCGCAAGTGGTGCTGGAACATCAAGTACATTTTTCGTTTTTGCGTATTTCTTATAGCGATCGGCTGATGCGTCGTAGAGCGCCTCTTCATTTGTTACGATTTGATCCTCAGAAAGTTGAGCTTTTAATTCTTCTAATAGGTTTTTCATAATTGATTCTCCTTTTTTATTATGATAGTTTAATAGAATTTATCGTACGAGATAGCCACCATCGACATTAAGTAACGTTCCATTTACATAGTTAGAAGCGTCAGATGCCAAGAAAACAACCGCTCCCATGAGATCCTGAATGTTCCCCCAACGATTTGCCGGAATGTGATCGAGTATACGCTGGTTGCTTTCTACATTCTCTCTTGTCGCCTTCGTTACGTCTGTTGCAAAATAACCCGGCGCAATGCCGTTTACTTGAATATTGTATTGAGCAAGTTCATCGCAATACGCTTTTGTGAAGCCTGCTAAACCATGTTTCGTAGCAGCATAGGCCGGAGACCATTGACCCCCAAGGTACGAAAACAGAGAACACGTGTTAATGATTTTTCCACTTTGTTGTGGAATCAATTGCTTCGCTACTTCATGTGACAGTTCAAACGGCGCATCCAAGTTAACCGACACCATTTTATCCCAATGTAATCTCGTAAACTTTGTAACGTCAGGCTCATTGATGTTAATCCCAGCGTTATTAATAAGAATATCGATTTGTCCAAAAACTACTAAACATTCATCAACAATCGCTTTACAAAAACCGTCTTCTGTCAAATTGCCAAGCATTAAATGATAACGAACACCTTCTGCTTCAATCAGCTTCTTCGTCTGGTCGTCATCTTCTGCCATACTAACAGCAAAGATGTCGGCACCAGCTTTCGCTAATGCAAGTGCAAACCCCTGCCCTATACCTGAATTGCCTCCAGTGATAATTGCAACTTTTCCTTTAAGATTAAAAAAATCCATCGTAAAATCAGTAATTTGATTTAAATCGGGGTTCATACTCCATCTAGCCACCTTTCAGAATTGTTTAACTACGTTTAGTTTAAGACTTCACTACTTCAATATCAAGTATTTTATAGAGAAATTTCTCTTTAATAGATTATTTAAGTCATAAAAAAGGAAAATTTTCTTAAAGACCAAAAGTTAGTGTTACCCCTATAATTCCTTTTACATTAAAACAAGAAAAAAGAGACAAACCTCTCTAATCTCTACTAGGTTTGTCTCTTCCATTTAAACTATCTTTTTCTTATATCGTAAGTTTTTTTTATTTATTCCCCATCATAATTACTTTCCGGAAGCGTATCCCAGAAAGTAGTGTCGGCAGAATCAATTGAATCATCTGCCAGGGCATTTAGACTCGCTTTCATTGCCGTAAACGCTTGTTGGATTAAATAACCATTACTCTTTTGCCCGAGAACATAATCATCGCGATAATGATCGGCCATACCGCGCATTTCAAAAAGAAGTGTTGCAATGCCATATTCCATCGCGAGTCCATTTCGACTAATTGTTGGCGCACTTCCTCCTGGATACTTCGAAAGTAAACCATATCCTTTTGCTTCAACGGCGTTATAAACAACGGATCCAAGTTCTTTAGACTGCTCCACCACTTCTGGATCAACGTCTTCGTTGGTAGGATAAAGAATAGATCCAGACACAAGTTCGCCCGTGTCGCCTAACGTTGTTTGTGTTCCCTGATGATGAAGGTCAATCATATAATCCGGCGAATATTTTTGTAGCACATTCTCGTGTAGCGCCTTCGTTTCGGGCTGCTCGCGATCCACATGATCACGGTTAAGATCAACCTCGTTAGCGTTATAGCGTGTATGCGTACCAGAAACATAGTTTTCTAATGAAAAATTCACATCGCCTTCTGCCCCATCGACATTAAGTCGAGGTGCAATCAGCACATTCACATTATCAAGGATATTCTGCACATTCTTTCCATTTGACGATAAATACTTAATCATCTCAAGAGCGCCTTCCGTCGTTAACGTTTCATTTCCGTGTTGCTGTGTTAAGAATAAAATCGTTGGATTATCTGGGTTCATGGTACCAAACTTAGCAAGGTAAAGATCTCTCCCTTTAACCGACTGACCGTACACTTCAAGCTCCAACGCTTCAGAACGCTTATCAACTTTTTCTAAAAAGCTCACCATTTCTTCATAAGAATGCAGGCGTTCATTTTTAATCGTTTCATTGCCACCATAGTTCGGTCCATTCGGTCCGTTATCTCCCGCTAAAGCCGTATTCCCTGTTAAAAAGGAGCCAGACACAAGCATCGTTCCTGCTACTGTTAATGTAAGAATTTGTTTCTTCATATTTATCCTCCTATAAAATTATAATCGACTCATTTTGTTCCCGTTCACAAAGTTATGTATCAGTTGAAAACAACAAACTCGCTACATAATAAATTCATTTTCTTTCATTCTCATCAGATTCCTCCTCTGGATAAAAAGTCTATAACTAAGGATTTCTAGTTTTTTCACCTACACTCCTTTGGATTAAATTTAAAACGAAACGTTTGAACTAGTAGATTTTAATTTTTATAGGTCGCTTTACATAGAGATTAATAAACACTAAAGTTTCTGTGAGACTTTACTCATCCATTTTCACCAGCTATAAAACAAATTTCACTAATTGATGACTACTTCTTCTCATTAGGCTCAAATGTTTACATAGTTCAAATTTCTCACCCACATCCATTAGTTAACTCACTCATACTCGGAATAATAAGAAGGTAATGGCTTGTAAATTTTCCGCTTACTCGAGATTTGATAAAATAAATTTCTTATTATATCGAGGATCTCCTTTGATTCAATTGAATAAAATAACCCCTGTACTGTGTTTTTCCACAGCTCAGGGGTTATAGACGGTTTATAAAACCTCTTAATTCATGTATACACTAAGTTTATTTATCCAATCTAACCTTCTTTAGGTACATAAAGCTTAATATCATCAATTACCGCAGATCCCTCATAGTAATTGAGATGAGGAATCCCAAGTATAAAGTAATCAGGATAAGCTGAATCATCCGGCCATTGCTCTACTGAATAACTGCCATATGGGCCAGTAAATGTCAATGAAGAATTATACTCACCATCATATTCTTCAGGTGAGTTATTATAGTGCCAAATTGGTCTATCATCTTCAACAAAATTTCTTTCATAGCGCAGTGTTTTGTACCCACTATACTTAAAGTTTCCTGTCATCTCCATTACATATCCAGTTTCATTCCGTTCAATGGCAAATTTATAGGATTCTTCTGGCATTAACTCAGGCTGTATTTCCGCATTCGATACGATCGAATAAGGAGAATCCTTGTCTGAGAAAGAACCACAATCTGTTTCAAACATAAAGGAGTTATAACCAATAGAAGGATCACGGAACGTATCTCCAGCAAAGAAAATACTATTGATTGCATTATTCGAGCTCTCTTCACTAGTTTGGCTATATAAATCACCTGTATCTGGATTACAAACGCCATAACTGCTCGCCCATGAGCCACTCACATTATAGGCATCCATCCCGACTTTTCTATGATTATGAATAAACACATTGTTATGTGGAGCCGGGTTTGCATAATCCATGATTGAAAGGAAGTAGTAGCCATTTTCTTTTGTCACTTCTCCAAAATTTTGATTTTGATGAGAAGGTTCACCTGAAAAATCACCGCTACGCTTCCACGGGAAATTCGATTTTCGCTCATCTAATGTATAGCCATTATGCTTACCATCATAATCGAATGATCCGTCTCTTTTCCCTCCAAAATCAATACCTCTAAGGACATACTCAACTCGGTATTCGGATGGAAGCTCTTCAGTCGAACGAATAATTAATCCTGAATCAAAGCTTGTTGATAATTCAGCCGCATGCTTCCCTTTATCTAATTTCACATTTTTAAAGGAAGCTTCTGTATCTGGCGTTCCGTCTTTATTATAATCTCTTGTCGCAACTTCGGCCGTAAGCCAACCATCCTTACCAAAATCCACTCGTTTTCTTAGTAAGTTAAAACTACTAAGTTGCTCCTCGAAATTTTCTCCTCCCTTAATTTGATAAAATTCTCCATCATCGTCCAGATGATCCACATTCCAAGGGCTTTGGTCACCATAATTATCGATAACCCATGGAGCCTCGTCAATCAACAAACTTCGATTAAAATTCTCGTGGTATTTCAACTTCCAATCTTTATGGAGATTAGCATTATCGCTTTTGGCCAGAGCCAAATCTCCTTGTCCTATAAATACGGCGAAAGTTAACATGCATAACATACCCATTCTTAGTGTTAAACCCTTCATTATCTTAGAATGCCTCCTTGCTTGAATTTAATCACATACTTTCGGTCTTATTAATTGGCTCGACCGCTTTCTTCTTATAAAGCACACTGCAAATAATGAAAGCTAACACAGCCAAACCAAAGCCAACAAGTGGAATATTTAAGACAAAAAAGAGTTTCATAAGCCCCATTACAATGATCACATCGGGTACTAACAGAGCTAGTCCTTCAACACCATAAACTTGTAATCCAAAGAGTGGATAGAACAAAGCGACTGGAACTGTTAAAATAATGCCATAGACAGCTCCAGAAATCATAGCTCCGCGTCTTCCCCCTAAAGCATTCCCAAATATTCCTGCCATACCCCCTGTGAAAAAGCCTCCAATAATAGACGGTAGTGGAACAATCGTACCGAATAGCGTAGAGAGAAGCATACCAACTACCATTCCAATAATAGAGAAAATGAACCCTAGCATAAGCGCATTAGGCGCATATGGAAAGAATATCGGAACATCAAGCGCTGGTTTCGCCCCTGGCACCACCTTAAGGGCAATACCACGAAAGGCCGGGACGATTTCGCCTAGAAACATTCGTACCCCTTGAAGAAGAACGAGTACGCCAGCTGCAAATCCAAGGGAGTTCAATGTACTGAACACTAAATAATTTTGACCATCTGAAAATGGTTCCACCACTTCCGGTCCAGCAAATAGTGCAGTAATAATATAAATTAAAAACATTATTAGTGAAATCGATACCGCTGTATCCTTAAAGAAATTCAACTTCTCAGGCATCTTCATCTCTTCACTATTTTTCTTTTTATCTCCCAATAGTTTACCAATCCAAGCAGAAAGAACTACTCCAGTAGTCGTTAAATGACCATAAGCCACCTTGTCGTTTCCTGTTATTTTTCTAACGACAGGCTGAGCTATTGCTGGTAGCAGTACTAATACCATACCGTGGATGATAGATCCAAAGATGATGCCGTTTGTCTCAGATACTCCTAAGTCGTGAAAAGCCCATGCAAGTGAACCAGCAAGAATCCACATCATATGCCCTGTTAAAAAGATATATTTAAATGGAGAGAGACGTGCTAATAGAAGATTGGTTATAAAACCAAACAGTAAGATGAAAGAAGTCATTCTACCAATAGCAGCTACTGAATCTACTAAAGCTGCAATAACAGCCTCATCTACTGGAACAACTCCTGTTAAATTGAAGGCTTCTTCAAACATCGTGGCAAAGGGGACAAGGTTCGTGACAATTAAGGAGGAACCGGCGCCTAATATTAATATCCCTAATATTGTTTTCGTTGTACCTTTAATAACCTCAGTAAATTCTTTCCTTTGAAGCAAGAGACCTAGTAAAGCAACTAAGCCCAACGTAATCGCTGGCACCGTTAGTATCTCAGCAATGGCTTTTAACAATTTGCACACTCCCTTTCGTTGACGGCCTTAAATCATTACAAGTACACCTAGACATACGCCTAGATGCACTTATCATTCACTATTTATTCAAATATTGAAGTAATTTCTCTTTTATTTCGTCCGTATCTGTTAAATTATGAATATATATTTTGGGAACATCGACGCTTTCTAGTGCAGAGTCTAAGTCTGCAGAGGCCATAATTAAGTCTGCTGACCTCCCTTTGGCTGACCCTGCATCCAGCGCACTAACCTCAGCTTTAACCCCTTCTTCTGCTAGAATGTCATCCACCGTCATTTTCAACATTAAACTCGTACCAAATCCCATTCCGCATACAGTTAAAATTTCCATTTGATCTCCTCCATTATAAGCATGTTAGTCTATCACGATATTTTTGGATAAATTCCTTATTAATTTGATCACCTTTATCAAGGTTTGAGCTAACATAAATCGGTGGTTCAACTCCATCTTTTACTAAATCCTCAATCACCTGCACAATAATGGATTGTAATATCGTAAACCCAATAATCGAAGAAGTTGAACCAAATTTAGATTCTAATCCTTCCGTTCTCATAATGGCGTCTCCGGGTTCACCATGATTGTCTAGAACAACATCTGCTTTTTCGAATAATTTTTCGTTGCTATGATGCCTCGACTCCACTTCTTTAGAGAAAGCAAGGGAAGTAAGGGCAATAACTTTCATACCTTTCTTTTTCGCTTCAATTGCCATTTCAATTGGAACTGCATTCCTTCCAGATGTAGAAACGATGAGCATTACGTCTTGCGAATGGACATTTTCTTTGTCCAAAATTACTTTAGCAAGCCCCTCCTGTCGTTCTGAAAATGTACTAATTGGAGCAGATGGTTCAAGTGAGAGGGAAGGAGCTAAGACAGCATTTACTGGTACTAATCCTCCTGCCCGATAAAACAACTCCATCGCATACATTTGGGAATGTCCACATCCAAAAACATGAAGCACGCCATCTTCTTTAATCGATTCCTTAATTATTTGCACCGCTTGAATAATATTCTCTTCTTCTACCTCAGAAACCTGACGTAGCATTTTTTCGATATTGCCAAAAAATTGTTTGTACAACATGGTTATCCCTCCACTTTGGTTTGTATCATTGTTAGAACATGTTCAACATCGTTATCATTCCTAATTGAATCAAGGAGTTCTCCATCTTGCAGAACTTTCATTAATTCAGCCATTAATTGCAAATGAGAGTCATGATCGAGAGCACCGAATGCAAAGATCAAATCTACAGGATCTTTGTCACCTGCTCCAAATTCAATAGGGTTCTCAAGAGTCATCATACTTAAGCAAATTTCTTTCACGTTTGATTCAGGACGAGCGTGAAACAATGCAATCCCTGGTGCAATGACTATGTAGGGACCAAATTCATGAACAGATTGAACCATACTATCAATGTAACCTTTGTTAATAGAATCATTTTCAAGTAATAAATTCCCTGCTTTGTTTGCTGCCTCTTCCCAGTTGGCTACTTGTTCATTCAACCTAATCGTTGAAGTATTTAACATGGTCGTTATCATGATTCTCTTCTCTCCTATCCTTCTCAAATTTACTTAATAACCACAAACTAGTTATGTCGTCATAACCAGTTAATCTTTAGAAAACCCTTAGAAAAAAATTTTTCCTCCTTATAGCTAAAAATAGTACCATACAGATTAATGAACCACGTAGTTTTCGTTACGTAATGTCACAGGAATTTTCATCAATTGTCTCATCCTAAGATTGATTGATGCTCACTATCCCGATTCAATTCATTAGATGTATTCTTTACACGAAGCAGCCGTTTCTTTTAAAACATCATTGAGAGCCATTATATTGCGCTTGCCTTCTGTCGCTAACCATTGTTCAGCTGCTTCTTGCCCTGACTGTTTATATTCATACGCAGAACCACTCCATGTTGCTCGTCCACAAAGAACGCCGTGAAAATCTGCACCCGAGTGTTTAGCAAATTTTAACGTTTCTTGGAAAAGTTCTGCACTAACACCTCCGCTTAAGAAAATAAAAGGAAGTGGAGTAGCGTAACTTTGCTCCCTAAAATATTCAGCCGCTTCTTCTTTCGAGTAAACTGCATCTTCTTTTGTATACCCTTCTACATAATTCATATTGACCGGGACCTCGACCTTCAAAACATCTGCATGAAAGCGTTCTTCAGAAAAATGTTTCATCGATGAGATAACTTTCCTAGGTCTTATTTTGGCATATTCTAGGCCCTTCATGTCATCAATTTTTTCGTCATAAGTAAGAATTTCAAGAAAGAATGGAATTTCCTCAGCCACACATTCAGAAGCAATTCTTTCAATAAAAACATCTTTCTTTTCATTAATTTCTGGTGCTCCATCAGCATCATGGTAGAGCAAAACCTTAATGCCATCCGCACCTTTTTCTACTAGTCTTCTAACAGACCATTCAGGAAGTAAGCTTGGCATACGACCTGGTTCATCAGTATCATAGCCTGTTTTTTCATAAGCAACAAGAAGGCCACATTCTTCATTTTTCTTTTCAACTGCTGGCCATCCATACTCTGGATCTAATAGAATTGCTGATGCGTGTGGAGTCAATTGGTAAGAGACAAGCGATTTGTACGCTTCAATTTCCTCTTTAGCAGTATCTTCTCCCATCATGCGTTTCAAAGCTCCTCTTTGATCAATAGCCAGAGCACTAAAAAACCCGTGATCGTTCATTAACCTATTGAGACGATTTTGTTTTACACCACTATTCAATGTCATTCCCCTTTCTATTCTCGAGAGTAAATAACTTTACCATTAACAGCAGTACACTCTACTTCTAAATTTGAATTAAGTACAACATAGTCAGCTTTTTTTCCTTCCGCAATACTACCAAACTTACTTTCCAAACCTAAACTTTTCGCCGGTGTTAGAGAAGCTAGATGCCAGATATCTGTTAATTCTTCTTTTGTCCACTCACACAAATTCTTAACGCCATCGATCAGTTCAAGAGTACTACCAGCGAGAGATCCTGTTTCAGTACGCGCGACTCCATCTGTTATTGCAACTGGAAACTCTCCTAATGTATATTCCCCATCAGGCATCCCACCTGCTCGCATGCAATCTGTAATAAGCATGAGACGATCTTGTTTTAATTGATAAGTTAACGCTGCAACTTCTGGGTGGACGTGTAACCCATCACAAATGATTTCAACAAATGAGTTTTTTGATCTTAGCGCAGAACCGACTGTACCTGGTTCTCTATGATGCATCCCTTTCATCCCATTGTATAAATGAACGAAATTATTTGCTCCATTCTCAATGGCCTCTTCACAACAAACGTAATCTGCATCAGTATGAGCAATACTCACTTGAACACCAGAGCGTTTGACGCTTCGGATAAACTCCTGCGTGCCTGTTCTTTCGGGTGCTAACGCAATCTTCCTAATCATTCCATCTGCAAGTTTCTGCCATTCGTTAAATTCTTCTAAAGAAGGGTCTTTGAAGTATTTTTCATTTTGTGCACCTTTATGGGTTTCCGTAAAATACGGTCCTTCTAGAAATATTCCTTCTGATTGAGCACCTGGTAATCCCTGTTGAACCATACTCTTCACTGCCATTATTGCCTTATTCAAATCTTCAGAAGAAGATGTCAGCGTAGTAGGTAGAAAGCGGGTAACCCCCCGGGCAGCCAATGATATAGAAATTTTCTTCACTGCTTCTTCAGTTCCATCCATAATGTCATAACCATCGATTCCATGGATATGGGTATCAAACAAACCTGGAGCAACTGAAAACCCAGACCAATCTACGACGTTATCTTCCGAAGAAACATCATGAACTATGGAAGAAAAGATTCCGTTTTCAATCAGTAAATATCCTTTATCAATTACTTTATTTTCAAGTAAAAAGTGATCTGCTTTAATGAAATAGCGCAATTTCATCACCTCCAATTCCTTACTTACTCATCCTCATACTTGTAAATGGTCACCCCTTGTACCACTCGGTTAATCGCACCTGTTGGACTAGGATTATCCGGAGTAATACCTAACTGAATTGATTTTTTCATCGCAAGTGTTTGAGCAAATAGAATGTACGTGAGAGCAGAAAGAAAATCACTTGCTTCTTCTCCTTCATTTTCTTCAAGGGAGAAAGCTAAATCGGCCAGTTCTTCTATCTCTTTGTCAGCTTGAATTGATAAAGCAACAACCATAGAACAGGCTTTCTCTTCTTGAAGCTGGCGGATCATATCAAGATCGTATTTCCTTGTATACTCATCTTGGGAAACAAAAACAATAACTATGGAATTTTTATTCAATACTGATTTCGGCCCATGACGAAAACCTAGAGTAGATTCATGAAGAGCAATCACTCGCCCTCCAGTTAACTCAAGCATTTTTAGGGAGGCCTCCTGAGCCAACTTACCTAGAATACCTGAACCAAGGTATATGACACGTTCAAAGTGATTTCTAAGAATCGTGTTTACGACATCGTCTACTTGTTTAAGGAGCTTATCACCTGCTTCGATCAACCGACCTGTTTCCAGGTCCTTCCCTTGTTCTGGTATGAACAGTTCATAAGCTGCCAGCAGCATAGATGTAAAGCTACTTGTCATCGCTAACGATTTATCATTAGCTTTTTCTGGCATAAGCACAGTGAAACCTTTTTCATCATACTCGACATTTTTCGCAAGCTGACCATCCTGATTGCACGTAATCACTACTTGATAAAAGTCTTTTACTAATTGCTGACCCAATGACACAGCAGCTTTGCTTTCAGGACTATTCCCAGACCGTGCAAAAGAAACCATAACGGTTGCTGTTTCAGGAGATAAGAATTCACTCGGGTTCGAAACTATATCAGTCGTTGGTATGGCATTAAAAACCATATTCTTGTCGCTCCACTTATTTAGTACTGGAGCGACTGTTTCTGCCACATAGGCAGAAGTTCCTGCACCCGTTAAAATAAAATCAATTCGTTTATGCTTCTTATTAATTCCTTCCATAAAGTTACTGAAAGCAGGCTGGGTATCTTTCAAAGAAATGATCAGTTCTCTCCATACTTCGGGTTGATGATAAATTTCCGTAGCTGTATGTAAAGCCCCCTTTTCATTAACATCATCTTTAGATAGATTGAACATTTTCCTTACCTCCAATTTGGTAATGTCGTCATAACCAGTTTGAGTAAAAAGTATAATGAACGTTTGCTCAATTACACCTGTGATGACCAATTACGCAATATACATTCAATTACTATAATTGAGCATCACACGGGAACCCTTCATTAGCATAAGGGAAAGAGCTATCAGTGGAGATCGTTTCATGTTAACTCAATCGTATATTCAAATTTGTCTCCTCTAGCAACAGTGACGGTGTACTCTACAATTTCTTCATTGGAATAAGCAAACCTCTTTATCAACATTGCAGTTTGCTGGGTAGTTGTTTGTAGACTTTCTGCCTCATCTTCTCTTATCAAAGTTGGAGAAAAACTTTCAACCGCTTTATTTACTAATACACCATAATCATTGTAGAACACCTCATACATTGGCAAAGTATCCAGGGTTTCTTGAGTTAGCCCAGGGAATTTCGATAGCGGCATATACGAAGTTTCATACATCAAGGGTTCTTCATCAGCTAATCGAAGTCGAACAACTTTATAAACTTCTTCATCTTTTTCTAACCCTATCTTATTTCCAATATCGCCTTCTATTTTCATTATCTCAAATGATAGTACCTTGCTTGTTGGGATTTTGCCTATCTTTCTCATTTCTTCTGTAAAACTATATAATTTCACCAAGTTTTGACTATAAGATTTAGGAGCTACAAAAGTACCTTTTCCATGCTGCTTATAAATAAAGCCCTCACTCTCAAGCTCTTGCATCGCTTGTCTCACAGTAATACGACTCATTCCATACATTTCACAAAGTTCCCTTTCAGATGGCAACTTTTCTTGTTCTCGATACTTTTGAAGTTCAATTTTCTTTATAATGTCATCCATTAGCTGTAAATATAAAGGAATTCTCTTTTGCCTATTCACATTTTATCTCCTATTTTGAATTTTAGGTAAGTGGTTATTACCAGTTAAGTTTATTCTAACCTTTTTATACATAAAGGTAAAGGAATAATTTTAAACACCGGTTCGCTATTCTTAAGCAAAACCGTCATATAGCTATGTTGAAAATCAGAATTCAGTAAAATATATGTATGGAAGAAATCATCTTCTATTAGTTTCTATTACCTTAACCCACTGGACTTATTCTAAAGAAAAACATATTCAATGATGATATCGCGCGATTTAACCTTTCCTACTGTTTCATCTCCTCAACCAAACATGTGCAAGCGGTTGCGTAAACGGTGTCATATAGTATATACTATTTAAACGAAACATCATTTGGTATTCTTTCAGATTTTCGAAAGTCTTACATATCTTTTATATAGCACAGGAAGGGGCTAGTTTAGGATTCAACTGTTATTGTTGAACGCTCTAATCGCTTCTTTAATAGAATGCTGATCGCCATGCGGTAACAGCTTTTATTTTCCCATCAATGTGCAAGCGATTGCACATTGATGGGAAAACCTAATCATTAATTTCTGGAGGGAATTATGCTTAAAGAACAAGTTGCCACAACGAATGAAAAACGATATCAAAAAGAATTACCCGCTCTGCCGCTTACTACAATCTGGTTAATTAGCTTCGGTTTTTTAGGGGTTCAGATGGCCTTTTCATTACAAAGCGCGAATATGGGACGCATTTTCCAAACCTTAGGAGCAGATCCTCATAATCTCGGTTTATTCTTTATCCTACCGCCACTCGCTGGATTAGTTGTTCAACCTTTAGTTGGATATTTTTCCGATAGGACCTGGATTCCAGGGCTTGGCCGACGAATTCCTTATCTACTCGTTGGAGCTGTAGTTGCTGTCATTGTCATGTGTCTCTTGCCCAATTCGGGTAGTTTCGGATTTACTGCAGTCACAGCTATGACGTTTGGAGCCATCGCCATTCTCTTTATGGATGTCTCATCAAACATGGCCATGCAGCCATTTAAAATGATGGTTGGAGACATGGTGAATAAAGAACAAAAAGGATTTGCGTATTCGATCCAAAGCTTTTTATCAAACAGTGGTGCTGTGTTAGCTAGTATTTTCCCGTTTCTATTAACGATTATCGGCGTTTCAAACAGCGCACCAAAAGGCGTTGTGCCACAATCTGTCGTCCTTTCATTTTATGTTGGTGCAGGAGTTCTTATCTTCTGTAGTCTGATAACGGTATGGAAAGTAAAAGAGTATACACCAGATGAGTTTGCTGTTTATCACGGCATTTCGAAAGAATCGACGAAAGAAAAGGTAAACATTTTCAAACTACTTGGAAGCGCTCCAAAAGTATTTTGGAGCGTTACACTCGTTCAATTATTCTGCTGGATGGGTTTTCAATACTTGTGGACGTATGGCACCGGTGCCATTGCGTTAAATGTTTGGAATACGAGCGACCCTTCTAGCGCAGCTTATCAAGATGCCGGGAACTGGTTTGGGATTTTAACAGCCGTTCAGTCGATTGGCGCCGTACTCTGGTCTCTCGCTTTATCCAGAATTCCAAACAACTCACGCAAATTCTATTACTCCATGAGCTTATTGCTAGGTGGGATCGGATTTGGATCTGTCTTCTTCGTGCACAATCAGTGGGCACTGGTTATTTCCTTTACGTTAATCGGAATCGCTTGGGCCGCGATGATGACCTTCCCATTCACGATCTTAACGAACGCACTGAAAGGAAAGAATATGGGTACATATCTTGGTCTCTTTAACGGTAGCATTTGTTTGCCGCAAATCATTGCTTCATGCTTAAGCTTCGTGCTGTTCCCGCTGATCGGATCTTCTATGCCGTTTATGATTTTACTTTCAGGTGTGTTACTTGTGGTTGGGGCGTTGTCTGTACCGGTTATTAAGGAGACTTATGCGGAGTAGGAAGTCATTTTTATACGAACGCTCAAAAAGTGTGAGTGTCTAACGTTATCTTATTCTATATGCTCGATACCCTTTATATGATTTACTTATTCAGACTGAAAGCCCCGATTAAGCCAAATTAATCGGGGCTTTCCATATGTTAGTTTTTACGACTATCACAACTTGATTATTTTAAAGGTAAAAGTGTGAAACCACTAGCCCTACTTTCTCCATTTCCAAACCTTACAAAGCCTTTCTCTCTTTATTTCTCCACTTAATATATTCAATTACCTCTTTATATTCACTTAAACTCTGTTTTTCGATTCCTGCCCTTTTAACCTCTTCTATAAAAAGCAACCAATCTTGAGAAATATCGTGAGTATGATCTACACCTTTCTTAACGCCTATTATTTGATAAATATCTATATTCAATTCTTTTGAGAGTCGGAAAAGAACATTGATAGACGGGTTATTCTTTTTATTTCTTTCTAGATTATTTAGATAAGACTTCGATACATTTGAGCGCTCGGCTAGTTCAGTGAGTGTCATTCCTTTTGCCAATCTAAATTTTTTTATATTTGCCCCTATCATTTACCTTTTCACCTCCAGTTACAGACCCCTTCTAACAACAAAAAATTCAAATTATCATCTCTCTTTATTTAGTAGCACTTTGCGGAACAGTTGGGAGTGGAGCAGTCGTTTTCTCTCGACTCTCATCCTTTCTACCCATACCAATCTTGCCACTAAAGTAATAGCCATATGGTACCTTATTTACAATATAACTAGCTATTATAGAAAGCCCTACGCTTATAACTGAATAGATTACTGTCTCAATTAGAGGATGCAGTGAAACAGATAAAATACTTAGTGCAATATAAATAACTGCCATAAATAGCGGGTGGAACAAATAAATCCCAAAAGAATACTGGCTAATGACTACAAAAAAAGTTGAGATTCTTCGAGTTTTCATTCCAATATAGTAAATTAGAAAGATCATGCTCGTTGCAAAAAAAAGAATATCAATTTGCTTAGAAGATATTTTCGCAAAAATACCCTGGTTAAATAGAAATACAGACATTCCAGCGATAACAATTGGAGCTATAACTACTGCTTTTGAATGATCTTTTAATAGTTTCATAAATGCTGCATAATATCGCCCACAATAATAAGCAAGGGTAAAGTAGAATACCCATCCAACGAATGGAATCCAATAAAATTTATCCCACACGTATTGGCCAACTGGGGTTTGAACCGCTGGTACAAAGTTAAAGAATCCTAAATATACTGCGCTAATAAGAAAGGAAATTGGAAGTACAATCTTCGGATTCCATTTCTTTAAATAAGAATGAAAATAATAATGTAGGATGTAGAATTGAAGAATAATAAGTATGAAATATCCATGAAAATCTCCTAATAACAAATGTTTCCACCAGTATTGTAAAAAGGCACTAGCAAAACCTATATCAGAACTAAGCGTAAGCTCTAACCCCTTAGACCCAGCATAAAAGGTGCCGAATAATAGATATGGAAGTAGAACATATTTCATTCTTTTCCCCCAGAAGTTCGAAGGAAGCTTATCAGGATAAGAACGTGCTAGAATAAACTCCGATATGAATACAAATGTTGGCGTACCAAAGGTAAGTAGCATATTTATGGAGTTTACAATCCCGTTCTCTTCTAAGAACGACCTGGCAAAGGCATGCAAGAATACGATGCTTAAGCACGCTATACTTCTGAGTAGAAATATTTCATCTATTACCTTTTTATTCACGTTCGTTCATCCTCCTATCTTTATTATCAAGAGAAGAAATAATTGTCAAAATCATATAGTTTCTTTTTAGCAAATGAGCCATGGATCCCTACTAAGTTACCGACCAATTTGATATATTCACTACCTGTCACACCAATACTATGTTTATCAGTCCACCAAAAACTTGATTGATATTTACTCTTACTTGCAACGAAAGTCAAATCTATCTCACTGTCTTTAAAAGCTCTCCCATAGTTTAATTTAGCCCTTCTTAAGTGATAGTCGGATGAAACAATAATAGCGGATTGCAACTGTTGCTCATCCATTAACTTTCTTGAGTAATATGCACTGTCTAACGTACTGAAGGAATCGTAATCTTTCCAAACCGAATCCGAAGGAAGGGAATCATCTATTAAATTATATTCCTGTTCGGAGAACCCATAGGCATTTGAAAGGACTAAAATGTCGGAATATCCTTCATCAATGAGCTGTAGTCCTGCCTCCGAACGACCATCCGCTCCACTTAATACAATAATAATATCCGCCTTTACTGGTTTTTGATTTACCGTTAGCCAATTCCCAGCATTCAGAAACATTGTTATCAGAACAGCTAAGGCCACAAATGTTATTCCTTTTATCCACTTATATGATCGTTTTGATATAGAAATAGGTTTATCCTTAGCGCTTTTTTTACTTTTTAAAAAGGCTTTTTGGCCATTCATCTCAATCACCTATTTTCATTTCATCCTTCATTATTCGTGCATTAAATGCTTCACGAAAATGTCTTTCAGATCAGCGATTGCAGACTGAGTAGATAAAGACTCGTTTTTTTGACTTTCAATGGATTGCACATATTGTCCAATTTCCTTAAAAAGCTCTAAGTATATCGAAGAGTCATTTTTTTCTCTCGTCCTATTCATATAGAAACACTTTCCACTACAGAATAAATTTCTTGATAACTTGTTCTACGATCAAACTTCTCTTCCGCTAGAAGTCTAGCATTGGCTCCAAAACTTCTTCTTAGGTCCACGTTATGATAAAGTGATAAAATCAGATCGGCGAGTGTGCTTGCATCGCCGGGAGCGTAATTATAACCAATCTTCTTACATGTAACGATATCAGAGAATTCTTTATTTAAACTACTGTTCAAAACCGGTAACCCAGCTGCTACGTAATCACCAATCTTGTTCGTGATACTCTGTTGTGCACCTTTGCTTATAGCGTTTGCAGCAATGTCTGATCGAACTAAAGTAGGAACCATGTGTTCATAAGATAAATAGCCCATGAATTCAACTGGTGCATCCAATTCTTTAGCTAATTGCTCAAATTTATCTTTAAACGGCCCATCACCCATAACCTTAAGAACAATTTGATTAAAACCTTTTTTCTTCAGCTGAGCAACTGCCCTTATAACAGTTGGAAGATCGTAGCTATAACTCAATGTTCCAACATAAGTAATCCAGAACTCCCCGGGCTTTTTGAACACTTCAAGTTTTGTACATGAATCAAAATGACTAAGGTCTGTCCCAATAAAAACTGGTACAAAATTCTTAGCATGATGGTTCACCTTTTCGACACGCTCAATATAGCTTTGCGAAACCCCCACAACTGAATCAGCTAACTGATAAATTCGGTTGGCATAAACGGTTAATGGATAGAGTAAGGTATCTGTGAGAGGATCCGGAAACTTCAACGTGTTTTTTATCGATTCCGGCCAAACATCCTGAATATCAATAATAAATGGAATCTTATTTCGTTTAGCGTACTTTCCTACTTCGTATGCTGCTCCCATCATGGGATAGGCACAGTAAATGACATCAGGCTTTTGTTCAAGAGTTTTCAAATAAGTTGTTAATTGTTTAGCAAAATGCCTATGACTCCATATACGATCAAAACCTACGTTTTTTGAATAACCTAATTCCTGGATAATAACTATTTTATAAGGAAGACTTTCTGATAGAACATTGATCTTTTGAGGATCTCTGAATTCTTTTTCTCCATGCTTAAAACTACTTGTTAACAGTGTGACATGATGGCCAATGTCACTCAGTTTCTTAGTAATGTAAGTAAACCGGTTAAAGCCCTTTTCGCCTGGTAGGTTGGTAAATGGCGCAACCAGCAAGACATTTTTCTTTTTAGAATTCATATGTCTTTCAATCCCTTCCTCAGATGATAGCTATCTCAGAATTCACTTCTTCCGCTACAGGTGCATTGTTAGCGATCGACAACAACGTTTCCCGTATAACATCTTTATCTCCTGTTCTGCACGAGCGAACCATGTTCATCACTTCTTCAACATCTATCTCAACAGACTTGCCAATGTAGATTTTAGGATAAATTTGTTTCTCTCTGACTTCATAATCATTTAATAACTCTTCATACAATTTCTCTCCTGGCCTCATTCCAGTGAATTCAATTCCGATATCATCTTCTGTAAGTCCAGAAAGTCGAAGTAAATTTTTAGCAAGGTCGACAATCTTTACTGGTTCTCCCATATCGAGAACAAAAACTTCCCCACCTTGAGCTAGCGAACCAGCCTGCAAAACGAGTTTTGACGCTTCAGGTATTGTCATGAAAAACCTTTCCATAGCAGGATGCGTAATTGTAATCGGACCACCTGTTCGAATTTGCTCCTTAAATAGTGGAATGACGCTCCCCCTGCTCCCTAACACATTTCCAAAACGAACCGCCACAAACCTCGTATTACTTTTCTTATCAAGATTTTGAACAATCATTTCTGCGATGCGCTTACTAGCCCCCATAACACTCGTTGGATTGACTGCTTTGTCACTAGAAATCATTACAAACGTTTCCACACCACCAGCATCTGCTGCTTCAGCAACATTTCTTGTTCCGTATATATTATTATTAATTGCTTCTTCTGGATTGCGCTCCATTAAAGGAACATGTTTATGAGCTGCTGCATGGAAAACGGCTTTTGGACGGTAATACTCCATTATCTTAAATATTTTATCCCTATCTTTAATATCAGCTATTTCTGTTGTAAATTCTATCTCGTGCCCATAACTTGAACGTAGCTCCATTTCGATTGAATAAATGCTATTTTCTCCGTGACCTAGTAACACAATTTGTGAAGGTTGATATTGTGAAAGTTGTCTACAGATCTCAGAACCAATCGAACCCCCTGCACCAGTAACAATAATGACTTCATCTTTCACAAAGTTCTCAATTGAATCCGTATCCAACTCAATCGCAGGTCTTCCTAAAAGATCACGTATTTGGACGTTTCTAATCTCATTTACAGAAACCTTTCCTGTCACAAGGTCTTCAAACATCGGAATCATCTGAGTAGTGGCGTTAGTACTAACACATTCCATATAAATTTTGTTCAGTTCTTTCTTTTTCAAGGATGGAATCGCAATCACGATCGTATCAATTCCAAGTTTACGGACATTTTCTTCAAGAGAGTCAATCCCTCCAACTACAGGGAGACACATGATATCTAAATTTTGCTTTCGCTTATCATCATCAATAAATGCTACAGGTTCAAGACCACTATCCTTGTTATACCTTAATTGTCTTGCTACGAGAGTACCTGCCGACCCAGCCCCTACGATAAGTGTTGGCTTGAGCTGTGGTTTGTTCCCTAGCATCCCGTTATCTTTGAAGTACCTCCATGAGAATCGTGACCCACTTATTAAGAAGATTTGAATCATCCATGTAGAAGCTAACACTCGAAAGTAGATGTCATTCATAAAGACAAATTGACAGAATGCCGCTACTAGAATAGAGAAAGTAACTGCCTTGAAAATAATAATCAATTCACCTATACTCGCGTATTCCCATGCTCTTTTATACATTTTATAGTAATGAGCGAATACATGATGACTGATAATAAGTGTTGTCGCTATGATCAAGAGAGGAGTTGTAAATACCTCTGAGACAGGAAACAATGAAATGGTGCTAATATACACAGATGTAAATACAATAATGGAGTCTACTAAAAGTGCGTACCACAATTTATTTTGAATGTTCAATTCGATTCGCTCCTTTCATTTGGTATATCATTCTTTATTAAGAACGGAATGGTGCAACATTACTTAATACCAGTTATGCATGAAGAATAGAGGGTTGTGACTTCTTTAATAAAAGCATTTCAAGTGCTTCAATTACTCGCTTTTGCTCAAGATTTGTCATCCCCGTTCCTGAAGGAAGACAAAGCCCATTCTCATATAACTCCTCTGAAATACGTCTATCTTTAGTATGTGGATAGAATTTGTTAGATTTAAAAAGCGGCTGTAGGTGCAATGGTTTCCAAAGTGGTCTCGATTCGATGTTTTCTTTTTCGAGTTCTATTACGATTTCTTCTGGGGTGCAAGCGTATAGCTCAGAATCAAGTAGTAAAGTAGATAACCAGCGATTGTGCAAGGTTCCTTTAGCCTCTTCCATAAATGATAGTCCCTTCAATCCTCCCAGTTCCCTTTGATATCTATTAAAAATCGCTTTCTTCTGGTCCACTCGTTCATTAATCACTTCCATTTGCGCGATCCCGACTCCCGCAAGTATATTACTCATACGATAATTATAGCCTGTTTGACTATGCTCATAATGTAACGCTTTATCCCTCGCTTGAGTTGCTAAGAACCTTGCTTGATCAAGTGCTTTTAAATCATTGGATACAAGCATACCTCCACCAGATGTTGTAATGATCTTATTTCCATTAAATGAATAAACACCAAACTTCCCCATACTTCCGCTTTTATGATGCTTATATAACGAACCAAGTGATTCAGCCGCATCTTCAATGACAGGCACTTTGTAATGATCACAGATTTCTAGAATTTCATCCATCTTCGCACTCTGACCATACAGATGAACAACAATGACAGCTTTCGGAAGTACTCCTTCAGCTTCTGCCTCTTTAAATGCAGTCAGTAAAGCATCTGGAGACATATTCCACGTCTCAGGTTCAGAGTCGATGAAGACTGGAACTCCGCTCTGATAGAGAATTGGGTTTGCACTCGCGATAAAGGTAAATGTCGAACAAAACACACGATCGTTCGCTTTAACATCTAGCAACCGTAAAGCCAGATGAATTGCAGCCGTGCCAGAACTTACGGCAACCGCTCCACTCATATTTGTATAGTCCATAACATCCTTTTCAAATCGATCAACATTAGGACCAAGCGGAGCAATCATATTTGTTTGAAATGCATCTGCAATGAACTCCTTTTCTCTTCCAGTCATATGTGGCGGTGATAAATAAATTCTCTTATTACGATTCATTTGCCCACCTCCTAATTAAGTTTCAATTTTACCCTTGAGAAGTAACGTGAAGTAAATCAGCATGCCGATAAACTGGAAAAAAACCTTGTACATCTCTAGGAACTGTAGAAGAAAGCTCTTGATAGATTTTTTGATTGTGTATTTGTTTCGCTACATAGAATGGAAGCGCACCTGTTTTATTAAAATGTTTTTTGAATTTATAAAGGCTATCGTCGTTGCCTGTGTACCCTCCACCCAGGTGCATCGATTCAAATCCTTGTTTCTTCGCCCACTGAATCGCATAATCAACAACATAATTATTAATAGCTAATGGCAAATATTCATGATCGGAACCTAGTAAGTGATAATGAATATGTTTGTTTCCATACATGAATATAACTGACATCACAACTTTTTCCTTATCGCAAACTACCTCGATTAACTCGATACGATCTTTTAGAAGTTCAAATGTATTATCAAAGTATGCTTCTGAAAAATGATAGTATTCTTTCGCACCAGTTCTTTCCATTGTTGCGTAATAGAGCTTAAGAAAATCACTTCTTTCTTGAGGATTGCGATGCTTGATCTGTAGATTATAACTCCTAGTCTTTCGAATACGGTTTCTATTTTTCGTATCATAATTCGCCCAAATTTCCTCATATTCTCTTGTTAAATCAACATAAATCGTATCTCTGATATAGGACTTTTCAATTTCTGGATAGCACTCTTGATTTTGATATAAGGGATGAAAACGAACAAATTCTGTAATAATATTTGAAGTTTTACAGTAATTCTTAAAGGAGATAGAAAATAAGCTTAATAATTCTTTAACTCTTTTTTTCTCTTTTACGTTAGTAATCGGCCCGCCATATCCGTAAGGCGTTGTAATATCGTAAAGTTCACCATAATCCTCAATGACCGTTTTTAAGTGAGGTAGAGTGTTTAGGTTTCTTAACAGAAAAGGATAAATCACAAAATTCTCTTCTTCTTCATAAATATAGAGTTGTGCCTTCCCTTCTCCGTTCCTCTCATGAATCTCACAATATTCAGGAGTAAAATAGATATCTCTATGCTCTAAACGATTGAGGTATTCATGCCATTTCTTTTTTTGATTAAGATCTAAGATTTTGATACCCATTTAATCCTCCCATTTGAATTGATAGATGTGTTGTCAATCTATTACTAATGCAAACCGTTTCGAAGTCATCCACAAATGGGTTTTGACTAATAAACAGAATTTCTCGTTGTCGATCATTTTCATATAGAGCGAGCAATAATTCTCTGTCCTTGAAAGCTTCTTCTTGATGAATACGATAATGGGTATTGGAAATTCGACCGATACGGTAGTCACCTGTACTTGTTTGAATGTGGAGCATTGAAAAACCATATTGGTTTTGATGATTTTCAGCTTCAGTCCAGTTTGAAATCTTTCCAATACACTCCTTGCGACTTCTTAACGTTTTTTTTTGTTTACCAACATTCCAATAGGCTGTTCCCACTTTTTCTAATCCCAATCTCTTATACCACAACATAGCGTTGTTATTATCTTCAAACACATCTAGAGAAAAGAACCTTGTTGAGTCGTTCAAAAACTCTGTGACCCCATATTGTAAAAGTTTAGCGCCTATCCCTAATCCTCTTTGAGCAAAACTGACATAAATATTATTTAAAAAGAGCGTGTCCTTTAATATTCTCCATTCTGCATACCCAATAAGATGTTTGTTCTGATAGGCTCCTACAAACACCACTTCTGATTGATGGAGTCTGCTGCTTATAAACCTGCCATATTTTTTTGAGCTATAAATGGTCAATGGGAATATTTCTTTTCGAATTCCAGACTGGAGAAGGGATCTAACAGCTTCCACATCTCTAGTATGTAGCGGTTTTATAATAACTCCACTCAACAAAATCCCCCCCCTTTCTAATTAACACTTCAATTTCCGTTCTATATCAAAGTCCAACATGTGCTCTCCTGGATCTTCTACTACATCCTCACTTTTCAAAACCTTCAATATAGTTAAAGCAATAAGCTTCATATCAAGCCGGAAAGATGACTCCTCAACGTATTCAACATCTATGGCCAAACGCTGATCCCATGCGAGATGATTTCGACCAATCACTTGAGCAAGTCCAGTTATTCCCGGTCTAACTTGGTGCCTTCTCCTCTCCTCGTCAGTGTAATAAGGTAAATATCTTATTAATAGCGGTCTTGGCCCGACAAGGCTCATATCTCCTTTCAATACATTGAATAATTGAGGAATCTCATCGATACTCAACTTTCTTAAGAAACGCCCTATATCCGTAAGCCGTTCTGAATCTGGTAAAAGATTTCCTTCTTTGTCTCGCTGATCTGTCATCGTGCGAAATTTATAGATTGTAAATGGTTTTTCTTTATAGCCAATTCTTTTTTGTTTGAATAAAACTGGTGAACCTATTTTAAATTTTATGACTAGGAACGTCACTAGAATAACAACGGACAATAATAGAAGAATGCTAATACTAAAAAGGATATCAACGAATCGTTTCATTTTCCCTCTCCTATCTACTTGTATTCGTTCCTTATAAAGAACAATCACATATGACTTACCTGCATATATTCATTTAACGTACTTTCCACCATTTTTTCCATGGAAAATTCTATTTCAACTTTATTTCTCGCTTGCTGGACTAACTGGTGACTAAGATCATCATTTTCAATCAACTGATAAATAATGTCACAAAAAGATTTCACATAATATTTCTCCACTAGAAACCCCGTTTCATTAT
This sequence comes from Anaerobacillus sp. 1_MG-2023, assembly GCF_030547345.1. Taxonomy (NCBI): domain Bacteria; kingdom Bacillati; phylum Bacillota; class Bacilli; order Caryophanales; family Bacillaceae; genus Anaerobacillus; species Anaerobacillus sp. 1_MG-2023. The sequence continues at coordinate 118,578 of NZ_JAUORD010000012.1, forward strand.
TTATAACAGCTTCTTTAATTCCACCCACGTTGATTGTTAATATAGGAGTACCGACTGCCATGGTTTCCAGCATCACCATCGGAAATACTTCTAGTTTAGATGTTAATAACATCAGGTCCATTTCCGCAATAAACTTCTCAGGTTCACGGGCATTTCCTACTAAAACCACTTTATTCGAAAGACCCATCGAATTTATTTTTTCGGTTATCGATTGGTATTCTGGACCATCTCCTGCAATATAAAAAGTTAGATTGCTCATATGGCGAAATTCATTTGCTATATCGATAAAAAAACTATGGTTTTTTTCCTCCGATAGTCTTGCTAATATACCAACTTTATAATGTTCTCCTTTTAACTTAGGTTGGAAGCGAAATTTCTTTAAATCGACTCCGTTATAAACAGTTTTCACTTTAGATTCATTGACTCCATTTTTAATGATATTCTCCTTTTCAAATTCACTAACAGCGATAATACGATCAACATATTTATTTAAAATCCAAGAGAACAAAGTTGGATACTTTTCTAGAGAAGTAACGTTATGTTTTGTATAAACCACTTTGATAGTTCTTTTCTTTATTGGATTCATTGTAATTGCGATGAGGTAAAGAACCATACGTAAACTATTAGCATGAATTACATCAATTTTCTTTTTCACAATTAATTTTCGTATCATCATCATATTGCGAAGGTGCCTTTTACGGCTAATGGAATAGAATTTTTCCTTATGTTTAATCTGCGATTCCAGTTCCCCTGGACCTGCAACGGTGTAAAGTGTCAGTTTATCATTAGGAAGTTCATTTTCAAGTCGACAAAAATAATTTTCTGCTCCCCCGTGAATCAATTTATCAGTTAACATTAACACATTCACCTGCATTACCCCCTTCAATTTAAATGGAACGGATATACTTTATCCACCTTTAATTTAAACATAGAATCTTTATATTCTTCCTGTGAAAGATAAGCTGATAAGATAGCAAGATACAGAAAGAACATATCATTCAGTACAAGAGATAACGATACCATTTGAAGCAAAAAACCGATAAAAACTAGGAAAAGATAGGGCTTCGTACGATAAAGCTGCGATTGGAGCAGCTGAACGAAAACTAGTAAAATGAATAATAAGTAGAAAAACAAGCCGATGATTCCTGATTCAGAAAGTATTTCAAGAAAGGTATTATGAGCAACGTGATTATCACCGTAAATAAAGAGGTTATATTCAGAGAAATTAAAGGCGCCTATCCCCATCGTTATGTTTGAAGAGAAATATTCCCATGCACGCCCCCATAATTCAAAACGACCGCTGCCTCCGTCACTTGAAAAGTCCTCGACTCTTGATTCTAATAAACCCAATACGTCGAATTTTAATTGAGCAATAGCTATATATGCCATTAATCCTAGTGATAACAGTAAAGCACCTATCAGTTTAAATTGCTCAGCAGGCTTATTCATTAAGATATAGATACAAAATATGAGAATTAAGGCTAAAATACCGCCTCTCGAAAAGGTAAGTATTGTAGTAGCAAGACTTAAGAAAAAGCCGATCTTATTTTTGAGTGAATCCCGATGGCATAAAAAGTATGCGAAAAACAGTGTATTATAAAAAACAAAGAAATTAGGATCTTGTAGAAGTCCAATCAATCGAGGGTATCCACGATCAAGTAGTACACCCAAAGATATAATTCCATCCCCATTTAGCACAAAATTTTGTAGTTTTAAACCAATGATATATAAAACTAAACTGATTGTATTAAAGGCTATTCCAGCATAAGCAATGGCTGTCTCGATCACACTAGCTTTTGTCTGGTTAATAACATCTTTGATAATGAGGTAACAAATCATATAGAGCATGAGGCCAAAAACAGCGCGAGCACTAGAGATAGAATAGAGCGAAAATGCTCCAGAATACATATAAATGAAATAAAATAGAAAGAAAAATATTTCAAAAGTATGGAAACGCTGAAAACGGAACGTTATAAGGTGAAAGAATAAAAACAGAATACAGAAAATCATATAGGGTTTAATTGCAAATCCTACATAAATGTTATATTTGCCCATCGTAACCAGCAAAATTAAAAGAAATAAAGAGAAATTTCGTTGTGGAGCCGATTCAGATAAACTATAGCCCATCTTCCACCCTCCTAGACCTTTTCACTTTCCATTTCCCAGCAAGTTTTGTTCGTAATAGGAGGTTAAAAATAAATTGATTCAGCTGCTTATCAACGAAAAGAAATACACCGATAATAAGGTATTGAACACCTGCTGCTAAAAGCGGGATAGTATTGAATAAAAAGTCACTTATCATCAACCCACTTACAAGGATAATAATAAAGGGGAGAATGCTTTTACCTATATAGATACGATTAGGTGCTATCATCCAAAAACCAAAGAAGGCAAAGACTTCAATCATAATACAGGCATATGCTGCTCCATTTAATCCTATGCTTTGACTTAGTACCCAAAATAGTGCAGCTGCACAAACAACAACTACTGATTGGACAATCATACGTTGAGTTTGAAGAGCCCTGGTAGTCAAGCCATCTGCTAAGGCTATATTAATGCCTTGAAGAAACAATACCAAAGAAATCACCTTTAATAGACTAGCAGAACTAATCCATTCTTCTCCGAATAATAGAGCAATTATAGGTTCAGAAAAATAATAAAGCGGCACAGTCATTGCCATACCAATTAGCCCCATTGCTTTCATTTCAATCATATTTAATCGCTGATGATCCAGTATACTTCCTTGATTAAAGTAACGAAAAAGGACTGGATAATAAGCTCCTGCGACTATAAAGGGTAACTGTTGAAGGGCCTGTGGGATTCTATATGCTACTGCAAATAACCCAACTTCGCTAAGAGAAACTGTTCTCTCCAATAGAATAGGTCCTAACTGTGGAAGAATGACAAATAGCAATCCCGTTATGGTAAACGATAAAAGCTGATTAAATAAGCCACTATGGAAATTAGATCGCATTGGTACGGAGGTAAACTTTAGCATAAGAATTATTCCTACTAATCCAGCCACGACATATGAAAGGCCATAAGCACCGTAAACTATAAATGGATGCCAATCGAAGACCATACCTAGCGTAATAGAAAGAACAAGTAGCAGTGACGAAATCATGCGAATAATACCCGAGAATTGCATTTTTTCTATGAGTTGAAAATATGTGGATGCAATACTCTGCATGGAAACACCAATAACAAAAGGAAAAATAAGATAATAAGAAGTTTTCAAAAGCATAGCATTTTCTGAATGTAGTGTATTGAGGATGATAAACCCTAAAAGAAATGTTGCAATTAGTAGAAATAATCTTAATTTGATATATGATGACATAACAACTGGGATATTTGCATTTTCTTTTGATCCTTCACGTAATACAATTTGACTCAAGCCACTATCAGTGAAATAGGCCATAATCATCGCGAATGCTAGAGCCACACTGAACATCCCATAGTTAGAGGTTTTAAGATAAGATGCAAGAATGATAAGAGCACTAGCATTTAAGACACTTGCTAGAACGGTGCTGTATAAGAGGTGAAGAATGTTCATGGCTATAGAATTTCCAGTTGTTGTCTTCATTTTTGTTGCCACCTTGAGTAGATTAATTCGATTGGTAAATCACTCCTGCTACACTTCGTTCTACAGCTTTCAAATCGTTCTTCATTTGATGTAACCTGCTTATTTTATCCTTATGTTGCTTTACAACTACAATAATATCGTCACTATAGAAGGCCAGAAGCTGCGTTTCTGAATAAGTTAAGTATGATGGTGATTCAAAAATGACAACATCATGATTACTTTTCAAATAATCTATGGTTTTCTGAAGTCGCTCTGACTGCCAGCTTTCTAAAGAGTGAGAAGTCATCGTTCCAAATGGGAGAAAGGACAAGTTCGAATGACTGGTTGGAATGATATACCTTTGAATATTTCCTCTTTGGATAGCATTAATTAAACCGAGCCCAAGGGATTTATCAAACCACTTGTGAAGTACTGGCTCTTGAAAATTTGCATCTATCAAAATGGTCTTCTTTCCTTGTGTAGCAAATGACTGTGCCAATTCATAGGAGATTATAGAATGATCAAAACCTTTATCGGCAGTAGTGACAAGAATGCTTGTAGGGCTCTCTTGTTTCTTTTGAAGCTTGGCTCGAATAACCTTAATTTGATTTTTCCTCGACTGATCACGAGCACGTCTTTTTTTAACGATACCTAGAAGTTTGTCTTTTTCTTTAAGCACGAATCTCTCCTCCCTTCCTTTCAGCAAGGCTGACTTCAATCTTCCTTTTATTTTCTTTTATCATTTTTTTCTCCATCTTAGCCTTTACTGCATCCACTTCCCCCAGAACTCTTAGCCCTAAAAGAGATTCCACTTCATTAGAGTTGGCTATTGTATCATCAAAATGCTCTTTAATAAGTGCTAGACCGATTCCCATAAATAAACCAACGGTTAATCCAATAACCATATTTACAATTGGATTATCTATACGCTTTAATGTCGTTTCTCCTCCCTTATTGCTTAATAGCTCGATTTGATCAACCTTTAACAGATCTTCCATTTTTTCTACTGATGTTGAAGCAATAGCATGTGCTAACTCAGTTGTTTTCTCAGGATCACTATTTTGAGCTATAACATTCACTATTTGAGAGTTTCTACTATTCTGTACAGATACACTTTCTTCAATATCTTCATTTTCAAAACCATATTTTGATTTCACGGTATTAACAACAATTGGACTTTCAATGAAATCAATTGATGAAGCAAGAAGACGATCAATCTTTTGAGAGTTCACCAAAGCATCTTCGTCAGAAAATGTTCCGATCAAAATGTATTCTGTAGCCTGATATGTTGGTTTAATAACATATAAGGAAACGACGATTGAAACACCAAACACGACCAGAGTAGTTAAGATAATCGCTATAAGCCTTCTTTTCAGAACCTCAAGAAATTGTTTTAAGTCCATCCTTTGCTCCATAATATCCTCCTATCGAGTGTTATAAATGACAATTACGTTCTTTTTAGAGAACTACACACTTAGTATAATAGTCTTATAGTAGATTTAAAACTCCTGTTAAGACTTATATTCTGGCATTTACAGTACTGTGGAACTCTTTATCTCATTTTCCCTTAAATTTTCTTCGTTTTCCATAAAGAACAAAATTTATTTCTTGTTCATTATAGAAAACAAAAAATATAGTCAATTCTCATACCAAAGGTATTTACGGACCTCCATTATATATATTACTCCTCCCGTTATTGATCACTCTATCATCTAGTAGATTAAGGTTTACATTGTTACCATAGGATTGAGGTGTAAATTCAATTAGAGATTCTTGTAAAGCAAGGTGAGCATCCCATATCATTCCATTAATCTGATTTGATGATCCACTTAAAATAATAGCTTTTTCTGTGACTTTCGAAATTTGTATTTGTAACTCGCTGAACTGGTTTCCAGATGTTTCATTTGGAACAGATACCTCTCCAATCAACTCAATGCAACGCACACAATCATCAAGAGTGATATTGATAAAACGATTCCCATTAATCCATGTATATTGGTTATTTGCACCAGACTGACTAGCCTCCATCTTTATTCCTTGGTAGAATCCGATTATATTAACGTCGGAAACATTAACAAAGCTGATATAATCTCCCGGCTTACCGGCAAAGAAAAACATAGCCGTTCCCAGATGTGATCCACTTGAATTAAAGATTGTTACATTGTTTACTCTTGTTCGTTCAGTGGACCAATTCTGCTCTTGTCCATCAAGATAAATAACCTCCGAACGAAATTTAGGAGATGTCACTTCGATCGTTCCATTTGATAAGGAAGCGTTGCGTTTCAATTCAAAAGCTCGAAAATTTCCTTCAATGAATATACGGGTGTTTTGGTCCATTTTGAGTTCTACCTTCTCTTTAATAATCAAGCCTTGAGCCAGATAGTAGGTGTTGTTGCCAGTTAAACGCACCTTCCCTATACCAACTTCTGCACTGTAGTCGATGGCCCTTTGAATAGCCTCAGAGTCATCATTAGCATCCTCCCCGTTTGCACCAAATTGTTCTGCTGTCACAAACCCATCGGCTTGTAAGTCATCTGAGGGAACAGTTATAGGACTCGCTTGACTATTAACTTTGGACCACAATACAAAACTAAATATAATCATGAAGGTCATAGCAGTTAATAAGAAGATCCATACAGTTTTGTTTCTGTTCATGTTTATCTCCTTTCTGCGTTTTGCTTTGATGACAATACTTTTATAGCATTCTCTTTCTACCTTTCATATCCCTTCTCTCTTACTTTTTGTAAAAAGAAGAAAAACCACCCGCCCAATTCCTACGGATAGCTTAAGATAAATATTAAAGAACTTCTATTTTATTCGACTTTCCTTTATCATCTATTCGTTGTAATGGGACGTTTTTCATGGCAAGGAGAGTATGTGAGCTTGTCTGCGTAAGACGGATGATTGGATTATTATGTGGAATGTTAGATAAGTCCCATACCATTCCATCAAAATCATTGAATTGACCATTAACGGTTAGCATATTAGAAGTAACACCGGAAGATTGAAATTGTATATTTTTAAATGTGTTACCACTACACTCATTGGGAATCGTTTCAGAAGAAAATAATTGGATACCGTTCACACAATCATCTATCACAAGATCATTAAAACTATTAGCGTTAATATAGCTAAAACCACTTTGGGCTTTTACCGCTTGAAGATGAACTGCCGTTTTTAATCCGATGCATTTCACGTTTTGAAAGTTCATAAATGAAATTTCATGGCCTGATCCATTAGCATAGAGATATATACCAACACCCTTATGCGAACCGCTCCAATTCAAGATAACCGCATCTTTTACTTGAGCTTTAAACCACGAATTATAAAACTTGTTCTTTCCATCTAAAAAGATAACGGGTGCATTAAATTTAGGATCATCAATCGCAATGTATGCACCAAATAAAGCTGCATTCCGTTGAAGCTCAATAACTCGAAAACTCCCTGTTACAATAAATCGAGATCCATAGCTAAAATGAAGAGATACTCCTTCTTTAATCAGAATAGGCTTCGTAATTGAGTAATCTCTATCAATAAGTTGTACACTTTTAACATCATTTTCAGCTGCAAAATCGATTGCAGCTTGAACCATAGCTGCATCATTCGACGCTGAAAAATCATCTACTTTAATCAAGCAAACGTCCTCCTTCAACTGTAACTGATACACAACAAAATGCTGTGTTCTTTACAGAATATGTTGGAGGACAAGTATGTGACAGGCTTAAAGCCCGGTTTTACGAAATCATTGCAATTTAAACTTGTTTAGCTTTTCGATTTGCTATTTCGTATACATTTAGAAGTTGATCTATCATTGTTTTCTCAGAGAAATGATTTACGGCTTTCTCTCTCGCCCTCTCACCCATCACTTCTCTTAGATTTACATCCTCTATTAATGAGTTCAAAAATTCAGATAAATTACCTGAATCTTCATTTCTGAATAGATAACCATCGACTCCATGCTCAATTTGATCTCTTGCTCCCTCAACTTCGCTTCTAATTGTTGGAATCCCCATCATCATGGCCTCTAGAGGGACTAAAGGAAAACCTTCTTTTCTAGATGGTAATACCAGCACATCAAACATTTGATAGAACTTAATAGGATCCTGAAATGCCTCGAATGTAACCTTTTCCTTTAACCCAGCATCATTCACAAGAGAAGTTACCCACTCTAGTTCCCCATCTCCTAGAATAACAACATGATAATCCCTATCAAGTTTAGCAATTGCTTCTATTAATACATCTATTCCCTTCCTATGTGATAGACTACCAACAAAACCAATAACTACCTCATCTCCTGATAGGCCAATTTTTCTTTTGCACTCCTCTTTGTCTGTCCTATCTATTTTTTGGCTAAAACGGTCGACAGAAACCCCATTAAATATAAGCTTAACTTGGTCTTCTGTGTAGTGAAATTGATTTTGTAACTCCTCTTTTAACTCTCTGCTAATCGCCACAACGTAATCGGCTTTTTTGTGAAGGGGGTGTTTTGGTATACCTGAAATATGATGAGTTGTTACGTACTTCACTCCAGTTACCTTACTATACAGTTTTGCCAAATAGGATGTAACAGGATAATGAACGTGAATAATGTCTGGTCTCAACTTCAAGAGAAGAAAAAGGACTTGGGGAGTCACCAAGAGATATATCAGCAATTGAATGATTTTCCCCACACTATTATAGCTTGTATTTATCGGAAATCGGACCTTATGGTGGTTCAAACCATCATTAATGACATCATTAAAAATAGATACGGAACCCTTGTTACTAGTTGGTCCTGCAGAAATCATATGAACTTCATGCCCTCGTTCTATCATTCCTTTCACAAGAGTATACATATGTGTTGTTGAACCTTCTTCCGGTAAAAATCTAGCTAAATATAGTATTTTCATCCTAACCATCTCCTACGGGGTGATATTCTATAAAACAGAATAAATTTAAGAATTCATATAAAGAATTAATAGAGTGTTGTGCATAGAATTCTTTTTCATAGGAGATCGTGGATGTGCTGTAAATGCCGTTTTCTCTATTAATTTGTACCGTTTTCATTCCAAGCTTATTTGGTGTTACAAAATCTTTACTCACGTTATCTCCTACATAAACCATCTCAGAATATTTAACGTTAAATAGATCTTTCATCATCTCATATGCCCTAGCATGGGGCTTCCAATAATCTCTTCCCAACTGATCTGTTATGATAATTTCATTAAAGTGATCAAAACCATTTACAGCCCTTAATTTTTGACACTGCCCCTCAGCATAACCATCCGTAATAACTCCTGTTTGGATGTGTTGGTCCTTTAAAATTTCTAAACAGGGCAAGACATCATCGAAGAAGGTTACCATTGGTTTATGATTACGATAAGCCTCAACAAGCTCCATAATTGTAGACCTTGTGTATTCTATACCAAAATGATCAAATAGCCGATTAAACACATGCTTCGGACTTTCAATAAACAGTTCGTTTAATAAGAGATTGATTTCACGGGCAGTTTGATGATGTTTATGGCTAATTAAATTGGAGACATAATAATATCCGCTCTGAATATAGTCGCGTTCCGAAATTAAGGTATCATCTAAGTCGAATAAAACCACTTTCACCATTTCACTATCTCCATATTTTCATCCAGACAAATGCTACTATCAAACCGCACAAATTTAATATTGTCTCTATAATTTTCGTGATAGCTTAATTTTTCTCCCAATAGAATCCGAAAGAGGTTCTCACAAGAATCTGCACCACTTTGAATACTCATGGGCGCGCCTCCACCAAATCTTGGATTGATTTCGATAAATTCTATCCCTTTATCAGTCTTCATTATCTGAACAGTTATATGGCCAATCGGCTTCAATACTTCCATTAATCTCTTAACCTCGTTGATCACTTCCATGTCTTTCACGATCTCACCTTTTGAAATTTCGCCACTACGCGTGGCGAGCCTTAACCTTGGGACTACCGTAATTACATTACTTACAAAGTCTAAAAAGACATCAATTGTATATTCTTTCCCCTCCATAAAATCCTGAATGACCGGATTTCGAACAATACTTAAGGCATTTTTCAATTCATCAAGATTTGTAATTTTAAATGTATTAATACTGGAACTCCCAGATTTCGGTTTAATGAATAATGGAAATTCATAATCCCCAGTAGTGATTTCCTCAACGGAATACATTCTTGGAATTTTAAAATCATGTTGTTCCAAATACAATTGAGTTTTAATTTTATCACGGCATATTTTAATCACTTCTAAATCGGAAATCAGTATTTTAGCACCTGAGCTTTCCTCGATTACTTTTCGATTTTCTGCAAGTATTAGTAAATCTGTATCGATAGTAGGGACTATTAGAGAAATTTTTTCTGTTAAACAAGTCTCAATAATGGCTTTTACATAATCGGAGTTGTTAATAGGAGGTAACAAACATGCTTTATCGGCAACATATAAGGCTGGGGCAGTTTCAGAACAATCTGCGGCTATGATTAGACTTGGTATTTCCAACTTTTTTGCTGCTTTTTGAAAACTTTGAACGAGTTCTACCCTTCTCCCGGCACTAAGAATTAGAATGTTTATTTCATTCATGTTTGTGCTCCTTTTTCCTGCCTGATTAACACTTTCTGTATACGGCAGTTTCTAAATAATAACTAACTATTTTGAGGAAACGGCTAACTATATTGATTAGAGCTTTGGACGTTGTTATCATTCATTAACAAATTCACTTATCTATACCGAATTGAATTCCTTACGAAGTATTTGCATTCTGTTTCCATAATCAAAAATTACATATCGTTTTATTTTTCTTTATCAATCTGTTCTTTAAAAAGAACAACTCTGTATAATCGTATCATATATCTGAATGATTTGTATACTCCAGAAGAATTGATTTTCGAATTTAACAAGTAAATTATAATAGTAATCTCGCCCTATTAACTTTTGTTTACACTGTAAATCACAAACACCAACTATAAGAAACAATTTTCGGCTAACAGACTGGACATTTAGAAATTAGGGATGGTGCAGGAAATACAAGGTATATTAATCCATAACAATTAGTACCCTGAGTTCAAGGTTAGTGTTTGTCTTAAACTGACATATCAACTCAGTGGTTACGATCGTTTCCATTATATTCTTAATAGTTTATGGAAAGTATGGAACATGCTTAAATATTTGTTCTTACTTTTTTGTTCCACTGAATCAGCTTCAAATTCCAAGGCTGACGAAAAAGACCACTTGCAAAACAAAAAAGCCTTTAGAATCCTTCTAAGGCTTTTTTGTACTATAGAAAGACACTCTTTACTAAAAGTGTTGACTTATTTAATGGCATAGATCAGTCTTCACGGTGCCTGTCACCACTACCCCATCCGCGCCAACCGCTCATAAACCTCACGCAAATTCGTAAACCCCATCTCCTGAATTCTCTTCAAGTAATGACACCAAAGCTCCGCTGTCATTTTTGCATCTCCCAGGGCATGATGGCGATCTTTCACCTCAATTCCGCAATTTGTACAGCACTCTTCTAATTGAAATCCTTTTAGCTCAGGATCAGCAATTCGTATTAAAAAAGAAGTATCCACAATACGATGATCGAAACTGGCACGCATCAAACTCCAGGTAGCGTGCTGCATGAAGGCTTGTTCATGCTTCGCATGATGTGCAACTAAGGTATGTCCTTTCATAAATTTATAAAATCGAGCGAGCACATCTGAGAGGGGCGGTGCGGAATCCAGATCTTCCGCCTTAATGCCCGTTAATTCAGTAACCTCTTCGGATGGTGCGTTACTAGACTGAACCAATGAATAAAAAGTATCTTTTTCGATGGTTTCACCGGTTACTTTCACCGCCCCAATCGACAGGATGGCGTCCCCTTTATTCGGATAAAACCCAGTTGTTTCAAGATCAAACACAACGACTCGTAATTGATTTAAGGGTACTTCTAACGTGTTTTTCATTTTAATTTCTTTCTGCATCTGTCTTAGCATGGAAATATGATGAGGATTTGATTGATCTTGAATTGATGCGTACATGCTCGTATTCACCTTACCGGACAGCTGCTTTAAATATTGAACCATTTGATTCATCTTCATTTAGTAACACCCTTTTCGATGTGCTTTGTGGTGTCATTGTAAAACTCAATCCCTTTTTTCATAATCTCCTTGAGCTCTTTCTTCTTTTCTTTAGGAAGGGAGTCAATCGTCACATAATGAACGGCTTCATAATCTTCTTGTTTTCCATAACGAAGCCGAAACTGTAAAAGCTGCCTAAATTTATCTTCATACTGCTTCCATTCTGAACGGCTATTCTCTGATAATGCACCAAGTCTTGCTAAAGTAGACGTCATCATCACGCTATCCTTCAATGCAAGAAGCCTCACTGCATTAACATAGGGAAATAAAGCCGTCTGTTTTAAATTGATTTCTCCAGTATGGGTACCATGCGTTTCGACGAGTATTTGTCCGAATACACCGATCCCTTTTTGAAGCCTCATTGTATTTTTCAGCATTCTTTTTAATAAGTATGGTGATTCCTCTATTTTAGAGTGAATCCCTTGCTTTAAATCTTCAATAAACTTATACCGACCAACTAACACTCTCGCGTCAATAAAAATCAATAAATGACGAATGGCTTCAAAACTTTCATCATCCATCCAATTTTCAAGCTGCCTTTTCCACTCTTCCACTGATTTACACCAAAGTGGATTAGACGCCATCACATTTCCATCACAAAATTCATATCCAACCGTATTGAGACCAACCGAGATTTCTTTTCCAAGCTTAAGAAAATAGTTACTCGCCTCTTCGCTCGTAACTTCATAGACAATCCCATGATCCTGGTCACTCCATAGCGCTTGCTCAAACCGCCCGCCGCTTCCCATTAAAAAAAATGAAAAAGGAGAGGGAGGTGGCCCCCACTCTTTTTTCACTTTCTCTACTGCTAGATGCACGATTTGACTCATCAGCTGATCATGGAAGTGATTCAGTGCAAAATGATCTGTCGCAACGTTCTTGATTTGTTGTTCTCTCATTTTGTTTAGATCCTCATAATTTTCAACACCATCATCCATATCGACAGCCCCTTTGCATCTCAATTAACCGGATTTTGAGCTTTTTCCACCTTGTTGTACTGGCTGTTCGCTCGTCTGCAAGAATTCTGGATAGCCATAGCTACCGTGCTCACTGAGATCAAGACCAATAATCTCTTCTTCTTCAGTGACTCGTAAACCGTTTAGCACTTTCTTAATGATCACCAAAAGAATAAACGAAACACCAAAGGCATAAGCCCCACTCGCACCAACACCAAGTGCTTGAACGCCTAGCTGTTCGAAACCGCCTCCGTAGAAAAGTCCTGGTTGACCTACTGTTGCAAGTTCTGGCGTTGCGAACAAACCGTTTGATAACGTACCCCAAACGCCTGCTACACCGTGAACAGATAAAGCAAAGATCGGGTCATCCACTTTCCGTTTTTCGAAAAATCTCATGCTGTAAAATACGATCATTCCGGCAACTAATCCAATCACAACCGCTGCCCACGTGTCGACAAAGGCACAGGAAGCTGTAATGGCAACTAATCCTGCTAATCCACCGTTTAACATCGTTGGCACATCCGCTTTTCCTGTTACGGCCCACGCCACAACTAAAGCGGCTACCGCTCCAGCACCTGCTGCTAAGTTTGTATTCATGGCAACAAATCCAAAGAATGCAGCGTCAGCAGATAACGTACTACCTGCATTAAATCCGAACCAACCTACCCATAAAACAAGCACACCAAGTGCCGTAAATACCTGGTTGTGTCCGGCAATGTTGTTTGGAGAACCATCTTTATTGTATTTACCAATTCGTGGTTTTAAAAGAATCGTTGCGGCAAAAGCTCCCATCGCACCTGTAAGGTGAACAACAGTGGAACCAGCAAAGTCCTGTTTCCCATGCTCAGCTAACCAGCCGCCGCCCCAAATCCAGTGGGCAATCACAGGATAAACGAGGACTGAGAATAAAACCGCAAACAGAATATAAGCTGTTAATTTCGCGCGTTCGGCAAAGCCACCAAATGCAATCGTTAAGGAAATACCTGCGAACGCTAACTGGAATAAGAAGAAAACTGGAGCCGAAAGTCCTAATCCCTCAATTTCATAACCTGAATAGAAAAAGTCCGTTAAACCGAAGAGAGCATTTCCTTCCCCGAAAATTAAACCATATCCCACTGCCCAAAACACCAATGAGGCAATCCCAAATGTGAAGATCGTCTTACCAGCAATATGGCCAGCATTTTTCATTCGTGTTGACCCAGCTTCAAGTAAAATGAAGCCACCTAGCATCAAAATAACGAGTACTGCTGAGAACATCACCCAAAGACTATTCATCAAAAACATCGAATCCATTCCAACTTCCCCTTTCACTTTTCAGAACCATAATCTTATTTTTAGAAAATGTTAATTAATCTGACAATTATTATTATAAGTATTTTTGCATGAACAAAAATCGTCTTCAACAATCATGTTACATTATCTCTCTGACTATCTTTTAGAGATAGTCAGGAAATAGCACGACGGGATTGCTGTTTTCTTTTCTTGTAAAAAACTCAAAAAAAAACCAGTTAAGCACATCATTAGAAAGATGCTCTCAACTGTTTTTTGGGGGGACAAACGGACAAGTATCTTGTGCCAGTAAATATTTAATAAACAACACTGCAGACATAATCTGATCATAAACTTTCTACAATTACGGAAGCATTTCTGTATCGTTTCTATACTTACACCGCAATTCCCTCTGGAACGTGGAACCTTGTCCATTTGTCCCTATATAACACCTGAAACACTAAATCGCTAAATGGTTCACTTGGTGTTTTTATATATTTTCACTGCTCTCAAACCGTCCCCGTAATTCCTATTTTGTTTACACAATTACTTTTATAAATTTTGATATAGTTTTTCGGCTTTATGCATTTCTCCTAATAACGGATTTTCATAGTCGCTATAGCTATCCAAATATGCCCTAATACCACCAACTATATTAATATCTTTGATATTTTTATCATTCTCTAATATTTCTAGTGCATCATTATATCTTTTATAAATAAGTTGTAGTGCACCACTATTAATTTTATTAGAGTAATTATTTTCAAGATGATTTAACACAACTTTGACTTGTTCAATTAACTGCTTTTTCTTTGCCATTATATCCTCCTACTTACTAGGAACCTCTCTAATTTCTTTTATCCATTCTCGGGACAAAGGGAAAGGTACCTTGTCCCAGCAAATATTTAATAAAAGCAAGTTAATTAAACGTTTGATTAAATAAGGAAATCAAGGAGAGTTCTAATGATACACTTGCTTTAATATACAGAAAAAACAGGCGTGCTACGTATTAGAACACACATCGACCTGTTTTTTCACTTACTCTGGAGGACATCATTTTTAACTTTCGAAACAACCGTCTAGACGTTACTCATAATGATTAAAGTTCCTGCTTTAGCTCAATTAGTTTCACATCTTGTACATCCACTAACTTCTCATAATAATATTTATCTGTTCGTTCAAAATCATTTTCTTTTGCAAGCTCTGCATCTGTAGTTCCGAGTTTTACTTTTGTTTGATCTTTTGGAAAAACAACATTAAAAATATGTCCATTATACTTTGCCTTATAATCTAATTTAAATAACTGTTCAACCTCAGATCTTTTTACTTCTTTAATATAAATTTCGGGAAGATTCTTAATATCTTTAATATTATTTGGATAGGTTTTTTCCACAAATCCATTATTCAGATCACTTTTATTTTTGCTAACCATTCTAATATAATTTAAATCATTTTTACTAACGCTATATACATTTTGGTTATATCTAGCGTATACACCTTTCTCCATCTCTTACTCCTCCTTTACTTTACAGGCACAAATACCTTTAAATCTGCATCAAAAATAGCTACCAACTCTTCAATTCCACCATCTACACGATGGAGTGTGGCCCCATCTTCAGGTAAATACCTATCATTAAACTGCCATTCTGGAACGATTTCATTGTTTCTAGATCCTGTAAACCCATTTAGGGTACAAGGTGGACCATCAGTATTATCTCCACCAAATCTTTCACCATAAGGAATCTTTATATTCTCTACATTATTGGAAGTGAATTTTATCTTCCCATATACTTGACCGTCCTCAGGAAATGGCCTTATACCATTCCAACTAGTATAATCTAGACGAAAAGATTCCACTACTTCGTTATAATTTTTTATATGTTTTACATCATTGAATTTGGCAACATAACCACCAATTTCAGCGTAGTCACCTGATAAGTACTTTTCTATATCTGTTGCAGGGATTGTTTTTTGAATAAGAGTTTCGGAGGTTATAGCGGGAATCGCCTCGCGTGCCTCCTTTAATACTTTAACTTCTTCTTTACTCAATTCGGTTGCATTTTTTACTCTTAAGGTATTGAATTTCTCAAAGTCCATCTCGTATTTCCCTAGTATGAATCCAATATGATCTTGTACATCTGTACTTATATTGTTATTTAGATCTTCTTGCCGCATATCATTTTCATTAATCTTGTTATTTACCTCGCCGATTTCTTTATTATTGAAATCAATTTCACCTTCATTTATTAAATGCTTACTATCTAATTGTTTTTGAACCCTAACAATTGGATCATTCAATACATTAGGAGCTAATCCAAGTTCCCCTCCCAAACCTTTACTAGGTTGATTAAAGTACTTTGGAGTACCTATAATTCTGCTATACTTATCATGCAAATATTCCGTTGGACTATACTTCCAACCTGATAGCTTAATCCTATACTCTAAACCTATACTTTTTTGCGTAAAACTAGGTTGTTTCTTCAAAATAGAATTAGACGGAACCTCAGAACGTTTAGTAGGTACACTCACCTTAGCCCCAGCAACCATCGAAGCCAGCCCAAAACTACTCAACCAATGCTCTTTAGAAAAATCGTCTTCAGGATTTACTGCACCTTTCACAAGATCCGCTCCGCCACTCGTCAAGTAGTTTACAAAATCATAAGGTGAAGCCATAGCTTTATCAGATCGTTCGTCCATTGCACTAACAGCACCTCTTACGCCGTCGAACAATCCAGATGTGAGGTAATTCCCGAAGTCGTAAAGAGAATCCATTTTCTTTTCCCCACGCTCTTGAAAGCCAGACCAAAAATCAGTACCAATCTCTTTAGGGGAATCACCGGGACGGTTCTACTGATTCATTTTCACACAAAATTTAAATAAACCAGATGATCTAATCTACTGATTAGATCATCTGGTTTTTCTTTGAGGTTAAAAAAATCAAAGGCGATTTTCCACCTATCCACCAGTAATTTATTATCTACTATCTAAAATTTCTGAATGAATCATGAGAACCGTCCCGCCGATTCCCTAGCTTTGCCCCCTGTTAAAAAATCGTCCCTCTCTCAACCTGTGAATGAAACAATTTAAGATTCTCTACCACTTGTTCTGACTCTTCGACAAGGGCTTCCACAGATACTGCTTTTTGATGTGAAAGCTGGTTGATGATATCTGAGAATAATAGAATCATTTCCTCTAAGATTGTGTTCGAACTTAAATTGTACAAGCGAACATCTTGATATTTACTAATGTTAAACAGTGCTGTATCAATATAAGGCTTGAAGCGATCGATCAGATCTGGGAAATTGGTTAACAATTGCTGAGTACCTTCTTCAAGTCCTTCCACCATATTTTGTAGTTGCTTTAATGGCGTGAGCGTGATGGAAATGAGCTCATTAATTTGCTCATCAAAGTTACTAAACAAACCTACTAATTTTGCTGGCAAAGAAGAGGTAGCTTGGACGTTAATGAATCGGATTGTTTGAATCAATAGAGTCAATGAATTCCCGAATAAAGAAAGGACACTTTTAATCGCTGATAGAGGCGGAATAATTAACTGCCAAATCGCTTGGATAAATGTCTCCGTTCCTTCTTCTAATACCTTTTCTTTAATCGAGAGGCCATTTGGTAAATAGTGAGAGTCCAGCAAACGTGATTTTTCTACTTTTGATATTTTCCCTATATCTTGAACTTGATTCACTTTAGACTTAATGGAATCCGCTAAAGATAATTCTCGATCGAAAAGGGAAGCTGCCGTTTCTGAGACACTTGTTCCAAAACTCATGATTTGCTGTGACAATAAACCGTTATTTTGGTTAATGATGTCATAATGAGAGGCTAATTCCCCAACCACAGCATCATAAATAAAATCGGTTCCGCCCTCAAATAATTCAGGTAGTTTCTCTTCTCTTATGTAAGTGACATGCTGTATAAGATCTTCAAATGAACTTTCGATCTCATTAATTTTATTGCGAATTTCTCCAAAAATGCTTTCCACACTCACATCCATATTAAGAAGGTGTTCAGCAATTTCTGCTGGGGGGGAATTTAGGAACGCATTCAAGCTTCTAAAACGTTCCTCGGCCATCGTTAACATCGTTCTCATACTATCCAGTTCAAACTGGATAAGGTAACCGGTTGCGGTAATACTTTTTAAGACAGGGGACGAAGTTAGATCCTCCACAAACGTAGAGAACGTTTCTTTTAAATTTGTTACACGTTCTTCAAATTTAGCTCTCTCGTCCTCGACGATACTCACGGAATTCCCAATGTATTCGGAAGAAAGGGATAGACGATTTCCAACCAAATCATAGATTCCTTGATAGAGCGTATTGATCGTATCTGCATTCAATTCGATTCGACTTGTATTCCCGCCGTGAAGAGATTCTCCTGTCCAAATACTCGTGACAATGTGTTCATCAGCACCAACGCGAATAAACCCGTAACCGACATCGCCCTTGGTACCAACTTCTACTTGTTGATCTTTCATATCACCTTCTAGGTAACCTGTATGGTTAGCACCTAAAAGAAGAGATCCTGTCGGCGTCCCCCCTCCAATCCGATAAACTTTCCCGGGGATACGATCACCAAGATCCAAAGCTTCCTCTCCGTTTGTCAACGGGTCGTATTCCATAAAGTAATTGGTGCTATTTACGTTTAAGTTTGAAGAAGGGATTAGTTCACCAGGTAAAATGGCTGGGTTCAAAGTTACACTTTTAACATCTTGATTTTGTACTGCGATTGAGTTTGCAAGTGCACCTCCGAGGGAGTTTCCAGCTACGTAAGAGATATCGCCGAACTGCTTCTCCATCTCCTCAAAATATTGATTCGCTCCTTGTAATTGTTCAGGAACATTTACACCTATTAATTGGAGGTCAGTAAACACATCATTCATATCCTTAGGGTTTGTACCTACATAAATTACTGCGTATTCAGGAGCCTCTTGTCCTTCAATAACAGTTTGAACAGTGAAAGCATTTAAACCAGTAAACTTATTATCTATTCGGTCCAGTACCAAATAAGAATTTCCGTTAACTGAAATAGTATCATCAATTTCAGGTTTACGATATGCATGAAATCCAGACAATTCCACTAAATCTTGATCACTTACATCAATGTGTAGAGAAGGCATTTAAATCACTCCAATAATAGTGCATTTTGAATTTTTTTCATTTATTCTTTTACAATATAATTAGGTGCACCCTTTTTTAGAGAGTTTTGCTTATTATTTTGAGCGCTTGTTTTATCAATCGTATTATCATGAAGTATAAAGCTATAGTTACCTGCTGGAATGTTATCTTTTTCAGTAATTTTATTAACAATTTCTTCAAAAACTTTTTTATCTGGATCTACATCTGGTTTCTCCATATACATCTGTATTGTTATTGATGTCATTGAAGCATCTAACGATTTACTATCCAACAATCGTTGCCAATCGTCTCTACTCCAATTAGGATGTTGAATATAATCAGGAAGTAAATCTTTAAATAATCCGCCGTATACAGTAACTTTATAATAAGGTGTTAAAAAGTAACTTCCCCTTACATTCTCATTTGCCTCTTCATTAATACCTATTACAGGATACTCTTCAGCTATATTTTCAAGAAACTTATTAAGTTCTTTAAACTCTGTTTCATATATCCAAGCATATAAACCACTAACGATCGCCGTCTCAACCTGACCTTCCTGCGACCAAACACCTTCTGAATCTACCTCTTTTTTATCTTTATCTATTGGAATAATCGCATAAGAATAAAAATGCGGGTTGCCAACTGATTCTACAAATACAGTGGCACCATCGATAGCTCCTACAATGTTATGTACTTTAACCTCTGTTTTATACTCATCCTTGAAATACTTCTTTATCGCTCTCTCTACTTCATCTCGATTTTCTTCAGCTATTCTATCTGTCTCCTCACCGTTATCAAGCGTATAACCTTCCCCTGTATAATCTTGAACCGATACAAAATATTTATCTTCTATTCGTTCTTCTTCAGTTTTTTTATCTGTTTTTTGTTCTTTTTCTTTTTCCGTCTCATCATTTGAATTAGTCAAAGCAGAACAACCTCCTAATAATAATGCACTACAAAGGATGCCAGTAAGTAAGAGTCGTTTTTTCGTCATAAGTAGCTCCTTTTCAGTTCTTCCTAGTTCATATTTGTATTTGTTTCTTCCCTTAATTGATTATAAATGAGATTCATGAGGCAGAGCGACCTGATTCCCAATTAATTGAAAATAATCCATTAGAACCAATTAATCTCTCTTTTAAATGATTCTACTTCACTAGAAAAATGGTTCTTCTTTCCTTTTTTGTACATCAAAAATCTATTTTACAAATAATTACATGTTATTTTATTAAATACCCTTATTGCCAAATCCAAATCCACAATTTCCCCACGTGCTATACAAAAATTAGGAAACCAATCCCCCTCTCGATCGGTCTCCTATTCACTCCCGATTACAGAGAGAAAGGTTTCTCGTCTAAATAATAAGTTAGTGCCACACTTCCCCGTTTTTATCTACTGAGAAGTGGGAATCTGGAGTCTTAAGTAAGATTTTGCAGCTAAGGTCCACCTTTTCAAAGAATATTAAGACATTATTCCTTAATAATATAATTTGGAGCAGCTCTATCTAAAGTATTTTCCTTGTTGTTTTGCCCATTTGTCTTATCGACCGTATTATCATGCAGTAAAAAACTATACTTTCCAATCGGTAGTTCATCCATCTCCGATAAGTCACTCACAATTTGATCGAAAATTTCATTGTTGGGTTCAACCTCTGGTTCCTCCATATACAGTTGAATCAGGATCCCTATGAACGCAGGGTTGAGTGTTTCTCCATCTAGCATTTCTACCCATTCTTCTCTTGGACGTTGAGGGTTATCCATATATGCTTTTAAAAGTTTCTCTTCCATAACGCCACCATATATAGCAACTGAGTAGTAAGGAGTTGTATGATAATTACCAACGCCATTTTCGTTAGCTTCTTTAGAGATAACTGTTACAGGAAACTCTTTCACCTTTTCTTCTAAATACTGATCAAGCTTCTTAAATTTATCTTCGTAAATCCAAGCATATAATCCACTTATAATAGCTCCATCAATCTGTCCTTCCTGCGACCAAACACCTTCAGAATCTACCACTTTTTTATCTTTATCTATTGGAATAATTGCATAAGAATAAAAATGTGGCTTACCAACTGATTCAACAAATACAGTGGCACCATCAATTACTCCCACAATGTTATGTACCTTAACCTCTGTTTTGTACTCCTCCTTGAAGTACTTCTTTATTGCGCTCTCCACTTCATCTCGGTTTTCTTCAGCTATTTTATCTGTCTCTTCACCGTTATCAAGCGTATATTCTTTCCCTGTATAATCTTGAACTGACATAAAATATTTATCTTCTATTCGTTCTTCTTCAGTCTTTTTATCTCTTTTTGGTTCCTTCTCTTTTCCGGTCTCATCATTTGAATTAGGTAATGCAGAACAACCTCCTAATAATAATGCACTGCAAAGAATACCAGTAAGTAAGAATCGTTTTTTCGTCATAAGTAGCTCCTTTTTGAATCAGTGGAAGGGTTCTGTAGATTCACTTACTTATACAAAACAAAAACCAAAGAAGCAAATCCCAATTTTGAACGTTCACCAAAGAATAAAACAGGGTTTGCTTCTCAATCCGGAGAAGCATACCTGTTTTTATTGTCATTTTACAAGCAAGTTTGACGATAACTCTAAACCTGAAGACAATTGCTCAAAAAAGATCACTAAAACTTTACTCTAGGTAAAAGTTAATCAAACTTTTAATGAATAGATGTTCCAGGGATAGGCTTTATTACTCTCTGATGCAGCACTGTTCCGTTTAACCTATCACTGAGTGATTCGTTAATGTATTACGTGCCCTTTTTCATTACACCAAGGTCAGGGTGATACAAATCTGACAAAATGGAACCAGGAATAAATAGTTCCCCACCATTGCAAACTTGTAAAAAATCCTTATAGATCTTTGGAAAAGTAATAGCTAATTCCTTTTCAACTTCTATTATATGATTGAGATTCACTCCAGGATTTAGGACGTGAACACCATCTGCATATTTGAAGATTTCTTTTAAAGAATTGCTTAATTCATTATTTTTACGAATCATCATTTATAAAGCCCCTTCGATTTTTTCATTAAACAAACGTTTGATTAGCGAGCGATTTGATTTAGAACACCGCGTTGTCTAGACAGATTTGATAACTTTTAAAACTATTAATTGGATTAGCTTTTTCTAGTTCGTTCTACAGCTAAAATTCTATGTTTTGATATATTTACCAGTTTATCATGTTACTATAGAACTACTAACCAATTCAAAAGGAAAGGGAGTTATGAGTTGCCAAGGTTTTTATCCATATTAACCTTCTGTTTGTTAATTTCAGGTTGTGCATTTAATGAAGAAACCGAAGCAGATCCTTCTACCAAACAACAACCAAAGAAAACAGAAAAAATTGTAACTGACAATAATGACAAATTTGGAACTGCGCTGTTAAAAGCAGTATTTAAAGACGGTGAAGTAGAAATCGAATCAAAGGAAATGGGAAGCCTCAAGGATTCTCAATCAGCACTTGAGGACAATGTCATCAATGTGATGACAGGAGTGCCAGACGAAGAGAAGTACTCTGATAGTGATGTTAGCTTTGAAATGACTTATTCCTATTACTATGATGACAAAGAACAGGGCTATTGGGTCTATCTCGTCAAAGGTGAAGACGAGAAATTATTAAAATTGTTAAATGAAAAATTGCTTAAAGCAAGAGAAGATGGCACTTATCAGAAAATCTATGACCAATTTTATAAAGAAGAGAACCATTCTATTCTAATTGATCATGATAAAGAAGAGGATCAAGACAAGAAAGAGGCGACTTCTGATACGACAGAGTCTAAGCCTTCTTCCACTAAGCAAAAAACCACTTCCCAAGATCCACCTGCTAAAGAAGAACAAAAAGAAAAAGTTCAAAATCCTGTTAGCATCAACCCAAGCGGTGTTGAAGTTGTAAATGGTCAATTTTCAGTTGAAGGAATTACATTAGGCATGACGTTAGAACAAGTAAAGAACAAACTTGGAACCCCGACGTATGAAGGGTCTGACCGGGATGAAATGCAGTCACATGATCACGTGACGGAGTATGGGCCATTATATATTGGCTACTACAATAACAGTGTTAAATCGATCATATTTGAAGTGAGTTCAGGAGTTAAATCGACTGGTTGGTTCAGTCAATTGTCTAACCAAACGACAGAAGGCGATGGAAACTATTATTATATTGAAGGTTCTAAAAACTATTTTAAGGTAGAACCAAGTGATCAGCCCGCCTATGCCTATGTCATGTATACCGGTCCAGAATTTGAAAGTGAAAAAGATCGCAAGGAAAGAGAAAGTAACAAAATGTCGCCCGAAGAAGCTATTGAAGCGGTGATTGAACATGAAAACATTGCGGATCATCCCGAATTAATCGTGGAGCATGACCATGATGAAGGCGAACGGTACGTCATCCATGTCTATGAACTAGTGGATGAAGGTACGGAAGCAGCTCACACAGCAACATGGGGCTGGTATTATGTAGATCCTTATAGTGGAACAATTGAAAGCATTTTTTAATAGGTACTTAAGTCTAGAAAACCTTCTTTATTGGTTATGTTGTTGTTTTGATTGATAAGCAATATCTTAAGAAGGTTTTCTTTTTATCATTTCCAAGTTTCGGTTATCTTTTAATAATCTCATCAGGATAAGTTCGTTCTAAACTATTGTCCTTTATATTTTCCCCACTGTATTTATCGATTGTATTGTCATGTAGAATAAAACCATATTGCCCTGCAGCTAATCCTTCCATATCAGACAGATCCTTAACGATTTCATCAAATATTTCTTTGCTTGGATCAATCTTCGGCTCTTCCATATACAATTGTATGAGAGTTCCTATCATCGACGGATCGACATTCTCACCTGCTAATCTATCAGCCCACTCTTCTTTAGATCGGTCAGGCTGATCCATATACGCACCTAGAAGCTTTTCTTCCACAACCCCACCATAAATCACGACTTTGTAATAAGAAGTGGTATGATAATTTCCCACACCGTTTTGAAGAGCTTCTTCATCAATTCCGACAATAGGATGTTTCTTCACTTTTTTCTCTATGTACTCATCCAACTTATTGAATTTTTCTTCATTAATCCACGCATATAAGCCACTGACGATTGCAGTTTCAACTTGTCCTTCTTGCGACCATACTCCTGTAGGGTCTATTTCTTTGTTTTTTTTGTTGATAGGAATAATGGCGTACGAGTAAAAATGCGGTTCACCGATTGACTCTACCGAAACAGATGCTCCACCTGCCGCTCCAACAATGTGATGTACCTTAACCTCTGTATGATAAGTCTCTTTAAAAAAAGCTTTCACGGCATCACGTATTTCTTCTTGATGCTCCATAGCAATTTGATCGGTTTGATCACCATTCGGAAGAGAATATTCTTCTCCAGTATATGTCTGAACAGGTTTATAATAGTGATCTTCACTCGAGTTAGTCTCCTCGTATTGTGTGTTCTTTTCTAACTCATCAACTGAATGAGTTAACGCAGAACATCCTGCCAAAAGCAATAGGCCCCAAAGGAGGCCAGGAAATAGTAATCTCTTTTTAGTCATACAAGCTCCTTTTTTCAGTTCTTTCAATTCGGTGTAGGAGTCTGCTTACTCCTTAAGTTCACTTCATATTTTCAGAGGAATGACTCTCTTTTAGTCCAAAACCGATGATTGCTTCTAACTTCTTTTTGACTGCCTCCATCAGACGGTGAATAGATGCTTCTAATTGTACTGTTGAGCAATTTTGCAAAGAGCTCTAATATTTCATTAATCATTTACAAGATAATGAGGCGCAGCCTTTTCAAGAGAATTTTCTTTATTATTCTGTCCGTTTGTTTTATTAATTTGATTATCATGAAGGTAAAAACTATACTTACCAGCAGGCAAACCTTCTTTTTCAGTTAATTTGTCTACAATTTCATTAAAAGCAGATTTGTCAGGTTCAACATCTTTTTCGTTCATATACATC
The DNA here is from genome assembly GCF_030547345.1 of Anaerobacillus sp. 1_MG-2023. Lineage (NCBI taxonomy): Bacteria > Bacillati > Bacillota > Bacilli > Caryophanales > Bacillaceae > Anaerobacillus > Anaerobacillus sp. 1_MG-2023. The sequence goes on from NZ_JAUORD010000012.1 coordinate 143,565, forward strand.
TCAATCGAAATTGAAATCATCGAAGGATCAAGCTGAGAATTATTCACCATCTTTCTCCATTCTTCAATTCCCTTATTAGGGTTTTCCAGATATTCTGGGAGTAACTCTTTGATACGACCTCCAAATATAGTGACATTATAATAAGGAGTTGTATAATAACCTCCTCCGACATTCTCATTCACTTCTTTTCTTATGCCAACAATAGGATATTCTTCTGGAAGTTTCTCAACAAACTTATCAAGTTCTTTAAACTCGTTTTCATAAATCCATGCATACAAACCACTAACGATCGATGTTTCAATCTGGCCTTCTTGCGACCAAACACCTTCAGTATCTACTTCTCTTTTATCTTTATCTATTGGAATAATCGCATAGGAATAAAATTGTGGCTTGCCAACTGATTCTACAAATACAGTGGCACCATCTATTGCTCCTACAATGTTATGTACCTTAACCTCTGTTTTGTACTCTTCCTTGAAGTACTTCTTTATTGCTCTCTCCACTTCATCTCGGTTTTCTTCAGCTATTTTATCTGTCTCTTCACCGTTATCAAGCGTATATTCTTCCCCTGTATAATCTTGAACTGATACAAAATATTTGTCCTCTATCATTTCTTCTTCAGTCTTTTTATCAGCTTTTTGTTCATTTTCTTTTCCCGTCTCATCGTTCGAATTAGTCAAAGTAGAACAACCTCCTAAAAATAATGCACTACAAAGGATGCCAGTCAGTAAGAAACGTTTTTTAATCATAAGTAGCTCCTTTTTCAGTTCTTCCTATTTCGTATTTGTATTTGTTTCTTTCTTAATAGAGTATAAATGAGATTAATGTGACTGAGTGACCTGGTTGCCAATTAATTGAAAATAGTCTATTTGAACTAATTAGCTGATCTATTAAACGATTCTATTTTACTAGAAAAAGTGAATCTTGATCCTTTTTTATATACTCCAAACGATTTTTACAAATAATTACATACCCCACTAATTAAGTACCCTATTAAAAAAATTCAAACCTAAAAATTGTAAGATTCCCTCTTTGTTACCTTTCTTTATCCAAATCAACTCTGCCATATTGGTTCATAGTGAATCACCGGGACGGTTCGAGATCAGTGAAAAAGTAATCACTTCACAAAAAACAAGCTATTTAGGGGATACTAAAATATCTCTCCGTATTGCAAACGAGCCTTATAAGCAATTCTAAGGGCTCGTTTTTCTTTCATTAAAACACTTCTTAAAAAAAATTAGACTTTTTCACCAGTCTCGGACCATCCACGCTATTCATAGAAAAATCACTCTGCAAGTGTTCTATTAACTTAGTAGTCAAAATAAGATGCGTTGTAGGGACAAAAATTCATATAGGAGGTTTGTTAATGGAATCAGGTACAAATGTAGAAGCTCTCCGTACGTTTGGTTGGATATCGTTTTTCGGAGGGTTCGTTCTAGCAATTACGTTAATCATTGCCTTGGATCCTCACGGTTGGCTACTAGGTGTAGCTTCAATAGTTGGGGGGATTTTTCTTTCTGCTCTAATAATGGGTTTCGCTGTATTGATAGAAAATATTAGTAGAATACGGAAAACGATGGAAGAATCAAATGGAAACAACTCAATTAACTAGTCATTCTAAAACCCGGAATCAACTAGTACAGCCCCAGAGGAGTAATTCTATGTATTAATTTTAATTATCGGAAGTTATTAGAACTTATTTCCTGACAACTGCTAAATTCTAGGTGATATTTGTAGCAGTTCTACTGATTCATTTTTCTTGTATAAAAACAGTTAAATTACTTAACAAATTGGTTAGCTCAACTGTTCTTTCACAATTGTGTTTCTTGCTTTAAAACAAAAAAGAATCACGGGAACCGTCCCCCGTGATTAAAGCCCGATTTCATCTACAGCTTGAGTTGCCTGCTCTTGGGTAAACCCGTCAAATACGAGTTGATCGATCAGGCCACTTCTTGAAAATGACATGACATCAAGATATGTTCGCCCCGCTTCCACCGCTTGGGCGTTCCAATCGACAGTAATGTTTTCCACTGCGAAAGCAGCTTCGGCATTACTGTATCCGTCGAATTCTAATTGCTTAATCAAGCCGGTTTTCGAAAATGCCATAACGGATAAGTATGATTCTGCTGACCCAATTGCATTCTGTTGTGCCAATGTAGGACTTGGTTTTTCTGATTTCTTTTCAGCCTTTTTCTTAGCCTCTTGTTCAGCCTCTTTTTTAGCCTTTTCTTCGGCATCTTTTTTCGCTGCTTCTTCAGCTTCCTTCTTTACTTTTTCTTCCTCTTCTTTCTTAGCTTTCTCTTCAGAAGCTTTGGCTTCTTCTTCCGCTTTCTTCTTTTCATCAGCTGCTAGCTTTTCTTCTTCAGCTTTCTTCTCTGCTTCTTCTACCTTCTTTGCCTCCTCTTCTTCTTTAGCTTTCGCCTCTTCATCAGCAATTTTCTTCTCTTCGGCATCTACTTCTTTTGTTGGCTCTGATGAAGCGGTTTCTGTTTGTCCCCCACCTGGCACCGTTACACTAAATATAAATACAATAGCTAACGCTAATAAAATAAGCCCATTTCTTTTTCCTTTTCCATTTCGCTTCACTAATCCTACAATAGTGATAACACCTACAATCAGAATTCCTAACATACTAATAGCAAAAATAAATAATGACATTATAGAACATCTCCATTCATCTCTATTCATCCCCATTTAATTCTTCTCTGATGACTGAGATATATTTGGTCCGTCCATCTGGACTTTCAGCATGGTACTAATGCTGATAACTATAACCTCGATTTAGGTACACGAATAAAGTTATAAGAATTAAGAGCGTTGTAGGCTTTTCAACGTCAAGCCGCTCGTCTGAAGAAGTTGCGATCATGCTTTGCGGCAAATGACTCATCACTAGAGAAGAGATAGATAACTCCTTCGATAATGCCAACAATTGTCGGAATCCAGGTCCATGAGAACAATAGATATATAATTCCCCAACCCCATCTACCAAGATAAAACTTATGTGCGCCAATTGAACCAAGTAAAATAGCTAACACGCCTGCTGCAATTCGATTTTTTGAGAAGATCGGTTGATCTCTTTCGACTGACCCGCTTGAACTAGCTGCAGAACTCGAAGCTCCTCCTCCGCCTCCAGCATTCATAAAGACCATAGGGTTTGAATTATTTTTACTTTCTTCTAGTCTTTCAATCTTACTTTGATTTTCTGACATGATTTCACCAATACAAGTTTTACAGTAATTTTTGCGCTTTACTTCTGTGTTACACTCCTGACAAATAAATTTGCCACAGCCTACACAAGTCCCGATGGATGATTGATCTTCATGAATATAGCAGCTTAACCCCACTATTAATCCCCCTTAAGTCACGATTTATTACAAAACCTATTACTATTATATACTAAAATTATCTTTAATATGGATAATATAAACATAATATTACTTTTTAATAATTCTTTTGCACCACTACTTAAGAATCACCGGGACAGTTCTCGTGATTCACTCTATACAAAAAAATAGGTAAGGAACAAATTCTCAACCATTACCACTCACCTTATATAAACATGCGCTTAATCATTCAAGCCCTATAAATCAAAGTCTGCGAAACCCCCAATATCCTAGCCACCTGCCTTTGCGAAACTCCCTCAATACCCTTCACCTTCCGTAAAATATGATCCCTATTCTCTTTCGGTAAACTCTTCACCTGTGCGATTTCCACTTTTCCAAGTAATCCTTTAATCACAACTCTCGCTTCATCATCAGTCAACCTTCTCCTATCAGTATCTACATCCTCTAAACAGCGATCATCGTTTACTGTCTCGTTAAACTCCTTAAACCGCTCAATAGCCGTCGTTCTGTCTTCTCCAAACATGTTCAATATCAAATCACAATTTACCAAACGCGCAATCGAAGTTAATTGATAATACTGTCGACAGCTACTCCACCCCCATTCTTCCACAGTCCTTACCATTCTAGCTTTTAGAGGGTTTTGATGAATGTAGCGAACGACGGTGAGGAGATATTCCACTGTTTCGACATTCTCACTTTTAAATCGATCCTCAAATAGATGGCCGGATGTGTTGTATTTAAAATGATAGTGGGACGGAGGGACAGGTACATCGTCCCGGCGAACGTCTATAAATAAAGCACTTCTAGATTTATGACAAAATGCCTTATCCCTTCATCACTTTCATTCTATGTACATTCTCCTCCCCTCTCTTCTGGAGCTTCACAGCCTCCTAAATATGAGCATCAGAAATCGCCTTAACCTGCTGGAGGTCAGCAATGGTCCGAGCCAGCCTTAAAATTTTTATCTGTGCCCGGTTGCTTAAATGGTTCTTTAAGGACAGCTGGCGAATCATTTGATGCTGGCTGTTTGATACAAAATTGCTTTTTGTTAATCTGTCGTATGAGAATCTGCCATTGCAGATTTGTTCACCATATCGAGCGTACTGCCTTTGTCTTGCTGCTGTTACTCGTTTTCGAAATTCATTGGAACTTTCTTTTTCGTTTTCCTGTTCTGCTTGCAGATCTACTGGTTTTAGGGATAAGTGAATGTCAAAGCGGTTACGAATTGGACCTGAGAGTCAATTTTGGTAGGCGATAATTTGTTTTGGAGTGCAGGTGCAATAGTGGGTCAACGAATGAAGGAAGCCACAGGGACATGGATTCATCGCACCTATCAAAATAAATTGAGCGGGGTAGCTAACGGTTGAATGCGCGCGGCTGATTGTTACCTTTCCGCTTTCAAGAGGTTGTCTTAACATGTCGAGTGTCTTTTTCGTGAATTCGGCTATTTCATCTAAAAAAAGGACCCTATGATACTAGTTAGATAAAAAACTATATATAGAATTATATCTATTAATGAAACTCTATATAGTGTATCTAATTACTATTTTTCATCTTTATATAATGATGTTTTTGTAAAAATAGATATTATGGGTGATAGATGTATTTAGAAATAAGCAAACAAAAAGGCCCACCACCGGTTCAAGGTGATGAGCTTCTATTTCATACTTATTTTATATTCATATTAATTACTAAGCCTTCTTGTTCTAACCGTATCTTATTTCTTAACAAAGCTTCGATTAACGTATGCCATAAATCATAACTATCATCATTTAGCAGTGCTGTTAGTTTATTGGCGTACTCAGGTGAAAACTGCATGCCATATTTAAGGTATTTATTATATATGTACTCGTCCATAAATAAAGGCTTTATATTTGAGAAATAATTTCTACGCAGATGTTCAAATATTAATATACCACCGTAATCTATGTCTCCCCAGTGATAGACCTCAACAGAATTGTTTGATTGTTGTATAAAACCCTTAAGTTTATATAGTAACTTACGTAAAGCATGATGAGGATACCCACCTGTATAAATGGTTAGTATATGATCAGAGTTTTTAAAATTACTAAAACTTAAAGTATCTTCTACTATTTTCCCATTTAAAAATTCATGATAAGCAGTTAAGTTTTCAATAAAGATGATTGCCTTTGCATTTATATTTTTGATTTCTAACTCTTTAATAGTTTCAAATGAAAGTCCAATTCCGCCTGGTAATTCAGCAACATCTACACTTGAACTTTTACTACTAAATATCAAAGGACCTGAAACTAAAGTTATTTGAGGGTTTTCCACAATACCTATTGAGTCCAGGTATTCGATATCAGTATCCAGCTTTATGTTACCAAAACGTTTATATATAGAAATTAATCTACTCTGTACATGTTTTTCTATATACTTAGTATCATTAAACAATTGATGACTAAGCACTCTTTTCATCGTCCCCTCATCCATTGTCGGAAGAAAAAGAAGAGTTTTGACTAAATCCTGATAACCTTTTGGATTATCAAATTCCAAACCTGCTGTTTGATTCTTCAATAAAGCTTCATTATAGTAATCCCGGAAATTCCTTACCCATTCCCAAGGATGCTCTGATAATGGGCTAAGGATTGATTGGATATCTTTCAACTTCTGTCCTTTAGGAGTAATTCCAGCAATTTCATATGCATAATCTATAGCTTCATAGTTAAGATATACTTTGTCTATCTCTTCGCCCTCTTTATATTTGGGCCATTTGACTTCAATAATTTCATGCTCTTGGAGTTCCACGAGTGCTTGGTGAATCCACTCTCTTTTCCGATAATTCATCTCATCAAAGTAATCTTTAGAAAGTGCATTACTCAGTTTCTTTATCGCGATCTGCGGTCGCTGCATACTTACTTCTCCTGTTTTAAACGCCTTACTTGCTTCATACTTCTTCAGAAGCAAAGAGAGAAGCTTGCTCTTGTACTCCTTGATTTTCTCTTGTTCCTTGTTCAATTCCTTCACTATCACTCACCTCTCTATCTATCATATCCGTAAAGCATTCATAGCCTTCTCTATGTACTACGATCACCGTTGATACTTCTGTTGCCATGTTTGAAAGCTTTTCATCCGGTACGGCAGCTATTAATTGAAAGTTCATATTTTTAATTAAACGTAAGCTTGTTTGTATTCTTTCTTCATCCATTTTATTAAACGCTTCATCAAAAACAACCAAGCGCATAGTTTTATCGGAGCTATATAGCTGGTTAAATGAAGATAAGATCGCTATATAAAATGGTGTCTGTGTTTCCCCACCAGACTTTTCTTTAAGCACTTGTGAAAACCTAATTCTACTATTTGTAGTAGTAATTATGATGTCGAAGTCTAAGTAACGACGATAATCAGAGAATTCTTCCTGATCTCCAGCCTCGCCTTTAATTAATATCTCAAACAGTTCATGTAAAGACTGATCTTTTGAATCATCTGGTATATCAAATAAAGAGCCTTTTTCTACAACTTGAGGATCCGTGATAATTTCATAGAACCTTTTATATTTCTCACTTGGTTTAAATTCAAATTGATAACTTTCTTGATGAAAAGGAAATCTTTTAAGTGCATCATTGAGTTGTTGAAATTGCCTTTTTGCACCTTCAATTGCTTCTTTCATTTTATAGATAAAGTGCGATTTAAACTCTTCTTCAGATTGCTTAAGGGCTTCAGTTAGCTTTTCTTGATAGGAATCAATGTCAATATCGATTTGCTCTAAAAGCATTTGATACTCTTCATTGTGCGGAGCTTCTTCTTCTCCATTAAAATTATGCTTAACATTATAATCATGTCTCTCGTTTCTGATATCTTTATTTAACCTATTATCCGCTTGAGTACGATTACCTTTTTGGTTATTAACCCAGTTTTCTATTTTCTTATCCAACGGTAAGTCTTGTTTATCGGCTTCTTTTAAACGTTCTAAAGCCACCCAATACATTTCTTCTGAGTTCTCATTCTGCCATTGAACTACTTGTTGCTCGTACTCTTCCATGTTGCTCTTAGATTGATTTAACAAATCTTCTAAAGAATTAAACCTTACTTTTCTTTCTTTGATCTCGCCAATAAGATCTCTAACTTTCTCTTCTAAATTCTCCTCCCGATCCTTCCAATAAAAATAATCTTCCTTTAACTTTTTTATTCCACTAAGGTCTAGTTGAGACAATTCTTTTTTAAACTTTTCTAGATTTTCTTCTAATGATTTTATAGTGTTCGGTAATTCAATGTCTTTTCCCAGCTGAGTATAATAGCTACGTTTTTCAATTAGCTGCGATTCCCAATCTTCATATAGACTTTTCAGTTGTACTAATTTTTCAATATCTTGCTCCGTTTTATAAAGTTCTTCTTTCTTAAGTTCTATCTGCCTTGGTATAGCTTTAGAGCCTATAAAAGGTATTTGATATCTTTCTTTCTTAATTTGTCTCGCTACTAGGTTTTGATATAGCATACAGCTACTCGTTATAGCTGCCTGATGCTGGCTTAACTCTTTTTCAGAGTTAGATTTCATTACTCTCCCTAACAAGTGTTCAATACGAGCTTGAATCACAGGATTTACTGTTTCTAGCTCTTCCGCAAGAGATCCTTGCCTCAAAGAGCCAAGGTATTTACTCTCTTTTTGCGTATTTACTAAACCGACACCCTCTATCTTGTGATTCAACTTTTCAGCTTCATAAATAGATAAAGCTTCTTCAAAATAATCCGGTTCTACTAATAAATCAAACTTCTGGGTATGTAAATAACCCTCAACGGCATTACGCCATTCTTCATTTAAAACTTCCATCTCCTCACAAAGTATCCAAACCTTTGATTTTCCATTCAATTGGCGCACTAACAATTCTTTTAACTTACTAATAGATGCAGGATACGTTCTTTTCTTATTTTCTAAATTTCTTACCTCATTTACTAACCCGACCCGTTTCGCTTTCAATTCTTCTATTTTCTTATCTGTATCACTTTTTGCAATAATAAAGCGGTTATAAAGTTTTGATAATTCTTCACCAAGTTGATTTAACTTTTGCAGTTTTAATGGTGCTGCTGTAACCGTCGATGACTCTAACGCATTAGAAAATGATTCTATTAGTAGCAAACCTTCTTTCAGACTGATTTGCTCTCCTGCCTGCCACTTCCAGTATTCATTATCCGGTATGTTGGTTAACCTGTTAATCATGTTTCTTTCCTGATGCAAATCGTTTATTAGCCTTACTAACTCTTGTTTGTAAATATCTATCTCTTTTAACGTTTTATCAATATCTTTATGTAACTCTTCTTCTCTCTTTTTTCCCTGGTTATTTTGCCATTTTTGAAAAGCTACTACTTTTTTGCCTTTTGCCTCATTATGTTGATTTGAAGTAATGTTCTTCTGATTTGTTAACTCCGTAATCCTGTTATCTAATTGTTGTTTTTTATTTTCTAATATTTCATGTTCTTCTTGTTGCTTAGCGACCGTTAATCTCCTGATTACATATTCCTGTTGCTCAACGGTATCTAATAATTTCTTATATTGCTCAAAAAGGCTTTTAATTTTAATTAATCTGGTCTGTCTATTTCGTAAATCATCTAATTCACGCCTATATTTTTGATGAACCTCAAAGTTCTCTTTCATAATGTCCAGCTGTAATTCTTTCTTGTCTAGAATGTAGTCATAAACAAAATCTCTTACATTATGTATTGGTTTAAAAGATAATGCTTTTGAAAAAGAAGAGAAAAAACGATGGTTTACTTGCCCCATTCTATTTAATAAAGCTTTCTGATAACCATCTTTCGTCCTCTCCAACACTGAACGATGTTTCAAACTGTTTACATAGCGATGAAATTCATCTCGGTTTTTTAATTGGCCTGTTTCTTTTAAATACTCGACATCTTTCAACTTACAATTATTAATTATAAAATACTCGTGATCAGTTGAATCATCTCTATAAACATCGATAACAACACCGACAACAAAATAATCTAATTTCTTCTCATCAAAGAATTCTGCCATCAGATAAGTGGTAAAATCACCTTCTCGGACATACCTTTGATCGTCACTCCCTATCTTCCCTCTTAAATAACTAATTAGGGAGCGTCTTGCATCATCGTGGGCAGAGGAATTAAAGCGTATCATTTTCAAGTTTGCAATAAATAAGACTTGTAAGGCATCAATAATTGTTGATTTTCCTGCAGCATTTCTACCTGTTATCATCGTTTGATGCCCAAACGGAATCTCTTCATCTTTAAAATAATGCCAATTAATCAGTTTCAGTTTCTTCATCCATTTCATTTTCATCCTCCTCTCCAGTTCCCACTTCATAACGCAATATCTTTTGATTTAATTGTTGAATGGATTCTGCATCAATCATATGTAACCAGCTATGAAACATGCGAAATCTACAATCATCTGAATGCCAGTTTGAGTCTATCGGGTCCAACAATTGATAGCTAGTGCATAAACGTATATAATCACTTACTTTTGATTTTGTGAAGCTTGGTAAGCGAAAGGTCTCATATTTTGCCCTTATTTCATATAATGTTGTGACCGGAAACTCTGACAATGAAAGCCCTTCTCTTTTTTCCTGATAAATAATTCTAAGAACTAGCATCCATATACTTTCTTCCCGACTGAGCCTTTTTCGATGGCTCCCCTTGTGAGAAGATACAAATATTGTTTCATGCCTATCATCAATAACAAAATCCCACCCTAAAAACTGAAAAAACTCTTCTAATTTCTCCTTGTGACGACTCGCTAAATAATACGAGGCACGATCCAACTCTTTCACAAGAAAGTTGGTAGAAATTAATTTACTAATAACATCTTGTAACTCTTTTTGCTCCGACTCACTTACGCTTGTGAACATGGGTAACACCTCTTTCTCTTTAGCTATTTCGTATAACATTACGATCATCAAAACGGTATTCGCCGATATGCAAGATACGTTGGTCTTTTTTGCGCACCAGTCGATACTCCGAGTGTTGATCATACCCATATAAGTACACGTAAGGTAAATATATATACTCTTCAACTGTTTGGGGTGCTAGCTCACTCATCCCCATTTCCTCACGGTCTCCTAATCGTTCCAAAACAAACGCATTAACCTTTTGCTTGGTGATGGCATTTTCTAATCTTTTAATATTATTATCTCTGATTTTCTTTTTTACTTCCTCAGAGATAGGGACTACTGTGTGCGGTTGTGCTTGATGGGCAGCTTTCTTTTTACGCGGAGTAAGCAATGATTTTTCTGATAAATGTTCTACATTATGTAGTCGAAAAACGTTACTTAAAAACTCAACCCAATGATCTTGTGTTTTTTCATAACTTTCTAAGACGGTTGCAATTTGCTGGTCCAGCCCTTGATTATGTTGTGTTAAATACTTAGCACGGTCATAAGACGATTTAATGTATTGATGATGCCTAATATCAATTTGTTCATATAATTCATCTAGACTGTCATAGGTTTCCTCAATGAATTGTAAGGATTGCCTAATTTTAAGCTCCGCTTCATCTTCGTTTTTATATAGCTCTGATTTCATAGCATCCTCTATTGCTATGTTTAGCAAGTCTGTGTTTAAAGACCACTTTTGTACCGTTTCTAATATCTTACTCCTATACCTCGCAACATGATCAGACGTTTTTAATCGATGATAGCTTTTATCTACAATTTTTTTCATGTACACATCAAAATGGTGGTCTAATACTTCTTCAAGAGACTGCTTGCTTATTACTTGTTCCATATGATTTTTCATATTGTTAATCAGCAGACGTAACTCTTCTAATAACTGCTCTGTAATCCGTTCCGCTTCGATAATAGCAATACTAGGTTGTCTTTCCATCCCATCGTTACTTAAAAGCTGATACGTACTTAACGCATAACTTTGGTATTCTATCGATCTCACCTGGCAAAGATCATGCAGAACACTTAACATACGAATAGAATAATGCGGTAAAATGATATACTGCTTAAAATTATTCCTGGTTTCTACATCAATCCATTTTAAATATAATAGTTTTCTTAATAGCGCATTCGCTTTAGCACGATGCAAATTTTCTATTTCATTAGAATCTAAATTGCTATCTTCTTCTAATTCGAATTCAACTCCAGATTCCTCTTTAACTTCTATCAACTCTTGTAACAAATCTCTCATAATATCGTAGTCAATCCCGATTCGGTTAATCTTGTATTGTTCATATAATTCTAGAATTGCTTCGGAATATATTTCCTTATTACTTCCTGAAAACAAGGAAAAAAATCTGTCTGGTAACACATCAAAAAGCTTCATTTTTCTAGTCCCCATACTCATTAAAATAATAGTTAAATTATACCATAATAGTCTAGGTACTTCCGTAGTAACAAAAAAAGCTCACCACCAGGTGAGGCGATGAGCATAACTTGAAATATTAAGATAAGCTTGCTAATTATTAATTTACTCAAAAAAAAAGGTCTCATGACGACAACCTTTTAAATTAGTCTTCCTCTGTTTCATTTGAAGAACTGTTACCATATAATTCTTTCATTTCAATTATATCATCTTTTATTAAAACTAATATTTTTTCAATATTTTCCTTGTTTTCTAAATTAGTAATGATCAATTCTAAGTATTTATATACTTGATGTGATTTTTTGAAAGCCTTTATGTGGTTACTGTATTCTTTGTTTTTTAATTCTTTAAGAAAATCTGAGTAAAACGTAAAGTTCATCTGTGTATGTACTGCACGAAGGATCTCTTTTACTTCCTTTTCCTCAGCTAGATCATTGGCTAAATCTGATATAGAGTTTTGTCTCATCATCTTTGACACCTTTTTTAGTGCTTCAAGATTGTCATGGTACTCTTCTTTGATATTGTCGTAGAATTTCATTTCATTTTCTACCTTTTCCTTTTTCTTTACATTCTCTTGAAGAGAAAATATAAAAAAAGCTACAATTCCTGATAATGTGCTTCCTATTAATACAAAACTTGCTCTTATGTACATATCTAAAAGGTCTATGCTATTTTGATCAATTAAAATATTTTGATTAATGATCAATAGTATGAGCGAAAAGCAAGCAAATACTGCCAAAAAAATCACTATTAGAATTAGTTCAAATGGAGAGAAGAACTTTCCCCTTTTTCCTTTATTACTAAACATTCGTTATTCTCCTACAATATATCTCTATATTTTTTCATTCTTTCAGCACGATCTGCAGATTGTTTACCAATAGGTCTGCCATTCTTATATATTAGTTCTTCAGCTGTTTTAAAAGTTACTTCTATATCTGTTCCCCCTCCTAATACAGCTGAAGCCGATTCTGGTACCTTAGAAAGGGGGTTATCCTTTAAACTTACTTTTACTTCCTTTAATAACTCTTGGTTTATCCTAAATAGGAGCTTAACTTCGCTTAAGTGATCTGATGTTATAAGGTGATCTTCAAAGCCGCACTCTTTACATTTAAAATTCATAAGTGCTTCTTCATCTTTAATAATATTTATTCTTCCGCATTCATCACATTCGTATTTATAAAATTGCTCTAGTATATCACTACTGTCAGTCAGCCCTAAAAAGAAACGAATCGCTTCTTTAGGAGGCTTAGAAAAGGATAGTGCAAACCTATAAGGGCTGAGATATTCTGCACCCAAATCAACCTCTTTGGAAATAAAATTTTGTAGTAAAGGGTAATATTGGTCTATAGGATATTCTTCAGCTAAAATTTTATTTTCATTGTACAAATCCCTTAATTTTGTGTATAACATATTCTTCTCTAATCCTCCTTTCTTCTACAGAAGTAGTTAATGGGTCTGCCTGTGTGTAATCAACATAATAATGTATTTCTAATACACCGTGGATTTCTTTAAGGCCTATCTCTACAAAAGATAGGTCTTTTTCAGCCTCTTTACCGCTAAGTTTTTTTGTAAAATCATTTTTATTAAACTTCCAATAAATCCCCAATTCAGAAACTTCCTCATATTCCTTGACCACATCTTTTAAGCTCCAGTAAATCTTAGAGTAATATACCGGTTTATGATCTTCATTTCTATTGATTGAACGGGTTATTCTTCGGTCAATAAAACTGAATCCAAAAATATAGCCTCCATCCCTAATAAAGTCTACTTGTTCCATATTTTTAGCAGTATCTTGGTATTTTACAGTCATTACCTTCTCTACAAATGGATCCGGGTTAGAAATATGAAGTTCCTCTTTGAGGTACTTAGCTATATTTTCTCTTAAATCTTTCTCCGTCACCTTTATGCTCTCTTTAGCTTCATTCTTGGTAATTTCTTTTTTTATTAATTTTAAGGATTTATTTGATTCCTCTAAAAAAAGTTTGTATAAACCCTTGTGAATCTTTGCCTCTCCAGACTTTGAAGTACTTAATGCAATAGGTAACTGATTATTCACAAAATTAGTTACGTAGTTAATAACGTCTTTTAATAGCAATCTTGTTCCTTTACTAGCGTTTCTTAATAAATATTGATTTAAACGAACTTCCAAATGATTTTGTTTAAAATCCAATATACAAGAAACGTAAAATGCACATTCTTCTTTTTTTAATCCTAATTCTGCCTTACCTAATTTAAAAAGAAAAATAATTCTTTGTCCTTCTTTTCTTATAGTAATTAACTTTTCATCTTGAGGGAGAACGTGAGATAACTTTCTATTTAAGTATGGAGAAAATTTACTTGAAATATTCAACTCATCATATGCCTTATCCGCTGTTATATCGGTATTAATATTAAGGTAGTAAGACCTTTCTGGAAACAAGTGTACTATGGCCTCAAAAAAAGTCTTATCTATTTCAGTATCGTTAAACCCTTTTACAACCTTTTCATTCAACAGTGTTCGAATTTTTTGATAAGAATTGCTTCCCGATGCCAATCGAAACAATTTATTATATTCCGGAATTCTTGGTTTGAGGTAATTAGTTAGCTCCTTTACCCCAAAATTCCTAAGAAGACTGAATTTATAATCATATGGAATAACCTTTGTATTTTTTACCATTTTAATCCACTTCCCAAAGTAATATTACAATTACTTACCATTCTATCTCTTTTTTAATGTATTGAACAATATTAAAAAGGAAAGTGGTCTCTTTTTTCTACATATTATGCTAATTTCAATTCTATATATATTCGTGACGGGGCCTTAAAACCCCTTTATCAACAACGCATCTTATTCACTTTTTCTTCGTACGAGGCTTACCTTTCTTCCTCAACCGCCACGCCATCTTTTCATTCCCCGCAGCTGTCACCTGCATGCCAAACTTCAAATCGTAGACAATCCTTCAGGACCACGAGGGACAGGTACCTTGTCACAGCAAATATCCAATAAAACAACACTGTAAACATAATCATTAACTTTCTACATTTACTAAACCATTACTGTATCGTTTCTATACTAACGCAGCGATTTCTGGTGGGACTGGGAACCTGTCGCCATATTCGTGAATCACAGTGACATTTCTATTTGTAGTGCACATTACGGTTTTCTCCAGTTAACGCTTTTTTATGAAAGGTTTGAATCGAGCGAATGGATAACTTCCTTAATAGAAGGGCTTCTTCAATGGCATCATCTGATATGTTGGAGTCGCCTTTCAAATCAGCGATGGTTCTTGCCAGTCGAATGATTTTGATTTGCACACGATTGCTAAAACCTTGTGCACTTGATAAGGATTGGAGATTTTGTTGCTGGATAGGTGTTAGAGGGCTACTGCTTATGAGATGTTCAAATGAAACGCTCCCATTGCAGATTTCTTTTCCGTAGCGGACGTATTGTCTCTCTCTTGCGGTGGTCACCCGCTTTTTCACCTCTTCTGATGATTCAATTCCACCAAAATTGTGTTCTTTTAGATTCACGGGTTTTAGCGAGAGTAGAATATCGATTCGATCTAAAATGGGACCCGATACGCGACTTTTATATGTGTTGATTTGTTTTTCTGAACAGGTACAATAATGATCACTTGATCCAAAGTAGCCACATGGACAGGGATTCATTGCCGCGATGAAGATAAATTTCGCAGGATATGTAACAGTCGAATGCACCCGGCTGATCGTCACTTTCTCATTCTCCATAGGTTGCCTCAACATATCGAGCGTCTTCTTTGAGAATTCACCTAGTTCATCCAGAAATAGCACACCTTGATGAGCAAGCGAAACTTCTCCGGGCTTTGGGTTGGTTCCGCCACCAATGATTGATACAGATGAAGCGGAATGGTGAGGGTGACGATAGGATGGTAAAGTGAGCGAGTCGAATGGCGCACCAGCTAATTGATACAAACTGATTTTTTCTAGCTGTGCTTCCTTTGATAGAGGCGGGAGAATCGATGGGAATGTTTCAGCTAAAAGACTTTTCCCACAGCCTGGCGGACCATCCATTAGGAGGTAATGTTCACCGCTTGCAGCGATTTCTAAAGCTCGCTTTGCGAAGGAATGACCGATCACTTGGTTGAAATTTCGTTGAAAATGGAAGCGTTCATCTGTCGGTTCTTTTGGCATCGTCACTGGCATGATCTGTTGACCGGATAGAAGATCGACTATGTCCTGTATCGTCTGAATGTAGACCAATTCGAGGTCGTCCATTTCTACCGCAGGAATTGTCGGGTCAAGTGGGAGGAATAACGTTTGAAGCTTCAACTTTTTCGCTGCTAGAATCGCGGCAATCATCCCTTCAACCGGTAGCACGGTGCCATCTAATGAAAGTGCACCAATAAATCCGGTGTTCGGAGGGATTTTGTTGTTGATCGCTTTAAGTTCTTTCAGAATACCGATCGCGATAGGAAGATCAAATAACGGACCATTCTTTTTCTGCTCAGATGGGGAAAGGTTAATCACAACTTTGGAATCGACTAAAGGAAAACCGATACTATAAAGCGCAGCCGACACCCGCTCCTTCGATTCCTTAACAGAAGCATCTGGTAGACCAACAATGACAACAGATTCAATCCCTTCCGTTACCTGCACTTCTACCTGAACACGGTAACCTTCTAACCCTTTTAATCCGATGCTCATGACTTTTGCGGACATCGTTTGGCTCCTTTTTATTTAGGTTTCTTGTTTTCCAATTAATCGTTGGTTTTTTCGGACATGTGTGCAAGGAGTGAAATTCATAACAAATTGTGTGAAGTGATTGTTCTATGGGAATAGAGAAGAAGTTATGTATCGTGTCTACTTTACGAAAGGTCACTCTTTCAATGAGGGTGTTCGTCACATTATATTTTCAGAGGTTAAAACAAATAGCTTGAGCATTTTCACTTGGATAACGGTTACGAGAATATAGTCTTGTCCTAACTTATTTCCTTCTTCAGTGGGACGGGAAACCTGGCCTCAATCCCTCACTTTAATCGATCAATCACACTTTTCGAGATTCCGGTAACCCTTGAGATCTGCCGGATGGATACCCCTTTTAATTTCTTCATCTTTACTAAAACAGCATCCCGCTCTTCCCTATCCATTTGCTGGAGCATACTGTTGCTAAGAATGCCAATTGTACGAAGATAGTCCCTAACGTGGTCATCAGTAACCTTTGTTATCTCTTTTATATCCAGACATTGATCTTCATTTGTCTCTTGCATATAAAGGATAAAACGCTGTCGAGCCACCTTCGGATCTTCAGAAAATAATCGTAAGCCCCGGTCGATATCAACTAGTTTTACCATACGTACATATTCATGGATACTTGTCCACTTACTGTCCCATACACTCCTAACCAACTTTGCCTTAAGGGGATTTTGATGAATATACCTCAAAACGGTCACAAAGTAGGCATCACTCTCTACGTTTTCACTATTAAATCGCTCCTGAAATAGATGGCCGCATCTTTCGTATTTCAAATTGTACCAATATACATAACTCGAGCTTAGCCTCTTCATAAACAGCGAGATGCTCTCCACTGTCTCCTTTATCAACAGATGAACATGATTATCCATTAAGCAGTAGGCGTATAGTTCAATGCCGCTTTTCATTTTGTATCGAGCAAGGACTTCTAAGAATTTTTCCTTGTCTTCCTCATCTTCAAAAATCGTCTGACGGTTAATCCCTCGAAAGACAACATGATAGATCCCAGAGCTACTTTTCTTTCTAGCTTTTCTTGGCAGGATGACATCACCTCTTATAGATCTGTTATAAAGAACGAAATTGAGATTAGCGTTCTAAGGAAGGAGATAGTGCACCGAAACAGAAAGTGAAATACAAATGTTGTAACGGCATATTCGAGGGAATTCTAAAAAGGGGAAAGTAGATGATCAAAACGAAACTGGGGCACTTTTATTTATTTGACACGAGTGCAAAGAATCCTTCAACAAAATCATATTTTATGATGAAAAACGTAAAAAGAAGGGTGACGGCTGGAGTATGTGTCTTTGTGCCGTCAACACCTTTGTAAAAAGGAAAAAATTCTTTCAATCTTTATGTACTTATTCCACATCGGCAGTCTTATCAAAAAATTTCATTTGAACTTGAAAGCCTTCAAAGCTTTTCACCATTTTACCTAACTGTTCCCAGGTATAAGGTTTCCCATCAATCACAACCATAGGGGAAGAAGGGCTCATCTCATCGTAATCAATACGCCCAACTACTTCATCATCCAAAATGGATTGATATTTTTGACCATTCGGAAATTCTCCTACTTTTATAAACCGTGTTGAAACACCACGTTTTACTTTATCTATTAGTCTCTCCACTAACTTTGTTTGATTGCACACTAGCTCACCATGCACAGCAAACTCGTATCCATATGCTATATCCTCAATAGCCTCCAAGAATATCCCATTTGGATAAAGTTGCGGCCGGACCTTAAAGATTCTTCTAGTTCCTAAGTAATCGGTCGCTTCTAATTCTTCAGGCATAGGTTCTAACCTTACTCCTATTTCATCAGAAACCATCTCGTTAAAACACAGATTGCAAAGGTGCTCCTGTTTAACATCTGATAAAACAATTGTAGCTTCTCTATTCTGACAACGATCACACTTTTTCATAGGTATTTCTCCCTTGATTAAGTCATAATATCTTACGTTTTCTTTATTATGACATAATCTCAATAGAAGTAGGAGGTTCAATCCAGCAGATAGTGGGACGAGGTACCTGTCCCCATAGTTGATTACCACTGTTCGCCATGAATCTTACCAGGCTATGCCGCCATATTTACCAATGGACAAACCGACGGAGCGAAAGGTACCTCGTCTCAATAATAAGTTAGTATGGCATGAGGACAGCAAAAATAGTATTAGAGCCACTATCATTGTGATAGTGGCTCACTTATGGCACTAGTGGATCTTTTACTTGTCCTAAATGGAGGCAGAAGTGGACCTAAACTCATGTCCTTCCTCAGTGGGACGCGGAACCTGTCCCCAAGTCCCTATGAAACAAATTAGTGATTTTAAATCACAATTTTTTTAAGTAATTTTTAATTTCAGTCCTTTTAATAACCTTTCGAGAGGTCGGTAATTCTCTAAAATCGAGTATTGGAATATGAATTTCAATTAAAGATTCAATTTCCTGAAGCGGAACTTCTTTAACAAATACGAACTGCTCTTGCTTATAAAAGTCGAATTTTTTTGCCACTACATAATCATTTGTAAACAGCGAAACTGTTCCCTCTTGGTTATTAAAAGGTCCTAAAGACAATGTTTCAAATTCTTCTCCTTTATAAATGACATTCACTTTTATATTATATGCTAAATCTAAATCTTCCGTTTTAACCCTTTTTATAAAAAAGTCATTGTGTTTTTTTCCTAAAACATCTACATAAAAAGAGAATCCATTTTCTAGATCTGCTGGATCTTCACTCATTAATTCTAGAATATCACCGTCCATATCTAACTTATAAACATTGTTATTATATTTTGCATAATTCGTAATCATAATATTTAT
The DNA here is from genome assembly GCF_030547345.1 of Anaerobacillus sp. 1_MG-2023. Classification (NCBI taxonomy): domain Bacteria; kingdom Bacillati; phylum Bacillota; class Bacilli; order Caryophanales; family Bacillaceae; genus Anaerobacillus; species Anaerobacillus sp. 1_MG-2023. Next base: position 162,731 of record NZ_JAUORD010000012.1, read on the forward strand.
CCTCCAATTATTCTACTAACAACCAGCCCAGTTTCTTATCATATATAAACATTGATGATACTTGCCCGTCTTTAGCATCAACCACTTTTAAAATATCCCCTTTAGAAAAAGGCCTCTCATTTTGGTAGAATTCTGGAAGGATAATCTCTTTACTTCCAGTAAATCCTCTCCCAGTATAAGGATAAGAGTCAGGAGTAGCTTTCCAGTCTGGAACTGATAAAAGTTCAGGGTTATTTACTTTATAATTAATCACACCAAAATATCTATCTGGATCACCAGTCGACTCAGATATACCATCAATGCCTCTAGTGATTTTAAAAGGCGTATTGTTGTAATCCAAACGAGCACCTTTAATGTTATCTTCTAACGTTACTAAGTTACTAGTATGGTCTTTGACTGCAGTAAAGCCTCTAATCCCCTTGAAACTAGGGTTATAAAGATAATTATAAATATCTTTCTGAGGAATCACTTTAGCCATTACAGTATTTGAAGAAGGTTGACCAATTTGTTCTCTTAAATTATTAACAATATTTAATTCACTAGTATCTAAAATGCGATCGGGATCTAATAATTTTTTTACTTCTCCTAATTCATATCCATTTTGTTCTATTAAGTTTGAAATGGTAAGAGATGTTTTGTCAGTATTCCTTGGAAACTTGTTATCTATCTCCCTATTGCCTAATCTAATCTCATTCCACATACTCTTCATATTCAATTTTGTTTTTATATCCGAGTAATGATTAGGTGTAATGTGTCTCAAGCTCTCATTACTAAAACCAACCTTCGCCCCAGCAACCATAGCAGCCAGCCCAAAACTACTCAACCAATGCTCTTTAGAAAAATCGTCTTCAGGATTTACTGCACCTTTCACAAGATCCGCTCCGCCATTCGTCAAGTAGTTCACAAAATCATAAGGTGAATCCATAGCTTTATCAGATCGTTCGTCCATTGCATTAACAGCACCTCTTACGCCGTCGAACAATCCAGATGTGAGGTAATTCCCGAAGTCGTAAAGAGAATCCATTTTCTTATCTCCACGCTCTTGAAAGCCAGACCAGAAATCAGAACCTATCTCTTTGAAACTATTAACCGATTCAATAAAAGGATTTTCATTTTCCTCCACAGCGGATTCAACTTCCTGTGAGGTTTGCTCTTTCTTTACACCAGTCGCTTCCGCTTGGCTCGCAGCGATCGCAGAATAAATATCACTGGAATGAAAAGACTCCGCATCGTAGTAGATCGATGACACCTGATTCCCTTGACTCGAGGCATTCATTAATTCACTGAACAAAGCGGTTAGAACCTGCTCATCGCTTTCCATCATCGTGTATTTACTCGTTAGTTCTTCATCAAATTGTTCAACGCTCTCGATCGTCTTTTCTCGTTTCATCTTTGCTTCATCAAGTTGTTGATCGACTTCGTTTCTAGAGAACACTTGTAGTGGTTGAATGTCGCTGATGCGATCGAAAATCCGTTGCAGATCTTCCTGCTGATCTGCAATCATTTCTTTAGCTCTATTCTCGCTGTTCGATAGCTCATCTTCTAAAAAAGGAAGCTCAACTGTTTCATTTTCAAGATTTCTTGACGCAGCCCTTTCAGGAATTTCACTAAGAAAAGCAATATTTCGATCAACGAGTTGAAGCCATAGACTTAACACATCAAGTTGAGCCTGATAAAAGCCTTTGATTGCATCGGCACCTTTGCCTTTAAGGGCTTCATCAAGTTCAACGATGCCTTGAAAAGCCTTTTGAAGGGTGATCAATTGTTCTCTTAGCGTCTCGTATTCCCTTCTTCTTGTCGACATCGTATCAAATAAGGTTGAAGCTTCATAGACTTTCACTTATAACGACTACCCCTTCTTTAAGATCTTGTAATAGCTTCATCCTGCTCTTTAAGTGAATTCACATTCGCTTTCGTATCTTCAAGGTTTTTTTGCACAACCGTCACATAATCCTTCAATAAGCTTTGGAGGTTTTGTTCACGATTGATCCAGGCATCTGTATAGTTCAATTTGTTGCGACCCAGTTGACCTGACGGAGGTTCGGGTAACGTTAGATGTTGAACGGCATTTTTTGCTTCTTCCAATTTCGCGATCACTTCTGAATAATGAAGTTGAATCTCCGTAGAAGATCCTCCTCCTGAAACGGCTTTATACATCAGAAAATCCTCCCTTTAATATGATTGATTTTCGCTGTGACGTCCTCGGCATAATCTTCGCCTTTATGTAACAAAGATTCAGCTTCATGTGCGAGACTTCCGAGAAAGCTAAAGTGACTTTGCTGCGATTCAAGAGCGTGAATACGTGAATCTATATCCCTTTGGTACAAATCATATTGTTCATTCCCTATCTGAACCATGGATTGATACGAACCCTCTCGATCCGCATCATATTTATCGGAAAGTGGCCCTACCCATTGATTTGATAAATCAGGTCGTCGCAAATTCCGAATTTCCCCAAGCAACAAATTTTGCTCTCGATTAATTTCAGCTTTCGCTTCTCGTAACCTACGCAATTGATCAGCTATTTCACTTGCTTTTCCATTTATCAATCCTTGAAGACTACTTAACTCTCCATAAATCCCCATGAGTTCACCTCAATACCTTCAATATGAATTCCTCTTCACAAAAGGATTTATCCCGATACCTATCTTACCATTTACCCAATTCAATTTATTTCCAATCTAATTTTTTTCATAAAAATGAGCAAATAGTAGGGGAAACATGTACTGATTAAACTTAATAGTCGTGTTTTAGCTCAGTAATTCCTGAGTGGACATCCAAACAGGTACCTTTTCCCAGCAGATAACTAATAGATCAACACTGCAGACATAATCATAACCTTTCTACAATTACTGAAGCATTACTGTATTACTAGTACCGCGATTTCTGGTGAGACGAGAAATCGGTCTCCATGTCCCTCCTTATATTGGATAGCATAATGTTTAATGAGTTTAGCTGCTTCATCTTTAGGGACTTTAATAATTTGTATATCATTTGGAGTATGTTTGATCGTTTCATTCATTATCTATTCCCCAGCATAAATCATAACTTTTTGATAATTTTACCATATCAATAAAAAGGCCTGTCTCAAAATAAAAATTTCATAACAACAAAAAAGCCCACCAAGCGGCTGCGGCTGCATCAGCCAACTCAGTGGGTATCCTTCATTACTTCTTCAGCGTATAATATTTTCGCTTGCTTGAACAGATCCAGTGGGACGAGGTACCTGTCCCCATGTCCCTCTTGTAAAGGGGCCGTTCTCGTCACCACCAATGGTATGAAACTCTCGATCATCCTTACTTATGAGTTTATTTTCATCTTCCTTAGTAGTATCCATTTGATCCTTATCTACAAGTTCAACAGACTGTTCCGGCATTTCTGCCTTCTTTGTTTCTGATGTACCACTTTCTTCGGTGGATATTTCACCTCCATCACTACATCCTGAAATAAATATACCTAGAACCATTAATGATACAAACAAATTTCTCAATAAACACTCCTCCGTTCTTTTAAATGAACAACGTAATAAACTACTCCTTATTTATTAGAGAGTATTCTATCCCTTTCCATAACTTACCTTCAATTTATTTCAATCATGAAATAGTAAACGTGAATCACCGAGAAGCTTCTACTGATTCACTTACTGGCACATAATCACATGGATTCATTGTGTTTTAATCATTAATAAAGATACCAAACCACAACCATTAAACATCACCTATTATTGAATAGTTATTTAATAATTCAAGCCCTATAAATCAAAGTCTGCGAAACTCCCAAGATCCTCGCCATCTGCCTTTGCGATAATCCCTCTACACCTTTCAACCTTCGCAATATCGGATCCCGTTTCTCTCTCGCCAAACTTTTCACCTGAGCGATTTCCACCTTTCCAAGTAATCCTTTAATCACAACTCTCGCTTCATCATCGGTCAACCTTTTCCTGTCAGAGTCGTAATCCTCTAAACACCGATCATCGTTTACTGTCTCGTTAAACTCCTTGAACCTCTCAATAGCCACCGCTCGGTCTTCTCCAAACATGTTTAATATCAAATTACAATCTACCAAACGCGTTACAGAAGTTAGTTGATAATACGCCCTACAGCTATTCCACTCCCATTCATCCAAAGTCCTTACAATTCTAGCTTTTAGAGGGTTTTGATGAATATAGCGAACGACGGTAAGGAGATAGTCCACTGTCTCGACATTCTCACTTTTAAACCGATCCTCAAACAGATGGCCGGTTGTGTTGTATTTTAAATGATAGTATTTGACGAAGCTTACGGCGATGCGTTTGATGGTGATAGAGATGTCTTCGTTCTCTTCTTTCATAAGAAGGTGAACGTGATTGCTCATTAAACACCACGCATAGATTTTCACCTTGTACAGGCTTGAGTACTTTTCGAGGGTTTGAAGGAATTGAAGCCGATCTTCATTATCGTGAAAGATTTCCTGTCTGTTTGCTCCTCTATAGATAATATGATAGATTCCTGTACGGCTTTTTTGTCTCGCTTTACGAGGCATGACAAATGACGGTGACGTTTCTATTGGTAGTGCACATTATGATTTTCTCCTGTGAGTGATTTTTTGTGGAAAGATTGGATTGAGCGGAGAGATAGTTTCCTTAATAGAAGGGCTTCTTCAATGGCTTCATCTGAAATGAAGTCGTCGCCGTTCAAATCAGCGATGGTTCTTGCGAGTCGGATGATTTTGATTTGGACGCGATTGCTAAAACCTTGTGCACTTGATACGGATTGGAGGTTTTGTTGCTGGAGTGGTGTGAGAGGTCTACTGCTTGTGAGCTTTTCAAATGAAACGCTCCCATTGCAAACTTCTTTGCCATAACGAGCATACTGTCGCTCTCTTGCAGCCATCACCCGCTTTTTCACTTCTTCAGATGATTCGATACCATCAAATTTGTGTTCGTTTAGATTAACGGGCTTTAGCGAGAGTAGAATGTCAATCCGATCTAAAATTGGACCCGATACGCGGCTTTTGTAAGATCTGATTTGTTTTTCTGAGCAGGTGCAGTAGTGGTCACTTGAGCCCCAATAGCCACATGGACAGGGGTTCATGGCTGCGATGAAGATAAATTTCGCTGGATACGTAACGGTCGAATGCACACGACTGATCGTCACTTTCTCATTCTCCATAGGTTGCCGCAACATATCGAGCGTCTTCTTTGAGAATTCACCTAATTCATCGAGAAACAACACGCCTCGATGGGCTAGCGAAACTTCCCCAGGCTTTGGGTTGGTTCCTCCACCGATGATTGATACGGATGAAGCCGAATGATGGGGGTGGCGATAGGATGGCAACGTGAGAGAATCATATGGTGCGCCAGCTAATTGGTATAAGCTGATTTTTTCAAGCTGCGCTTCCTTTGATAATGATGGGAGGATAGACGGGAACGTTTCAGCTAAAAGACTTTTACCACAGCCTGGTGGACCGTCCATGAGAAGATAGTGCTCTCCGCTTGCGGCTATTTCTAAAGCTCGCTTCGCAAAGTCATGTCCTATTACTTGATTGAAATTTCGTTGAAAGTGGATGAGTTCATCTATCGATTCTTTTGGATTAGTCACTGGCAGGATCTGTTGACCGGAAAGAAGATCGATCACATCCTGAATTGTTTGAACATAGACCAATTCAAGGTCGTCAATTTCTACCGCAGGAATTGTGGGGTCAAATGGAAGGAATAATGTCTGAAGCCGCAACTTTTTTGTGGCCAAAATCGCGGCAATCATTCCTTCAACTGGTAAAATCGTTCCGTCTAAGGATAGCGCACCGATAAATCCGGTGTTCAAAGGGATATTGTCTCTGATCGCTTTAAGTTCTTTCAGAATCCCAATCGCAATAGGAAGATCAAATAACGGCCCATTCTTTTTCTGCTCCGATGGCGAGAGATTGATGACGACTTTGGAATCAACTAATGGAAAACCTATACTATAAAGCGCTGCCGACACCCGCTCCTTCGATTCCTTAACAGATGCGTCCGGTAGGCCGACGATAATAACCGTCTCAATTCCTTCCGTTACCTGCGCTTCTACCTGAACACGATAACCTTCCAAACCTTTTAATCCGATGCTTGTGACTTTTGCGGACATGGATTATCTCCTTTTTATTTTGTTTTCTTGAATGAGCATGAATGGAAATATTGCACCAACGAAGTGAATGCTGAGGGTTGCTAGATGCAATTAAATTCATTTGCATGAGGATGATTTGTTTTCTCTTAAAAATGATGGAAGTGGATTGGTATGAGGTGGTATAAATGAAGTGCTGAAACTATGGCTAGCTGATAGTTTAAGTGTTTATAGAAAAGAGATTAAATGCTAATTACTAAGTTTATTCGTGGAATCAAACTGAAGGTATTCGATATAGTATTGAATCGTTCTGGGGTATTGATTTCTTGTATCTTTATAATGGTTTTGGATTTTCTCATGCATATCTTCCCTGATTTGTGTTTCTCCATTATATATGTTCTTCTTTTGCAAGTTGGTGAGGCGGTTTTGATATTGCTTAGCAGAGCGCTCTTTTATTTGTTTCTCTCCTTTTTTTATCGTGTGTCTCATCTGCAGATAATCAATAAAGTCCATGACGCCCTCCCAAGGAATAAATAATAATAACCTTCTAATTTTATGATTAGTTATTTAATTCTTCTTTCCGGTAAGAATTCCTTCATTCGCAAAGACATAATATTGAATATCTTGACTTTCGCTCATTTAATATTTGATAATCTATAATTTCGAGTTCCAATACTCAACGAAAGCCATATATCCATCCTTTGCTTTAAAATAAGGTATAAGCTGCTCCCCTTTAACTTTATAAGATGGGATAGTAGATATGTTTTCTAGGTATGCCTTCTCTATACGATGGTTCCCATCTATGACTTCAAACCTCCCAGGCCTGATTTCAGCTTGAATAATCGAACTGCTTACGTCTACCGTTGGAAGATGGGTTTCATTAATTTTTCCATGTGTATGTGTTTTGAACCACCTTTTCACATCAATCGTTTCCCGTTCAACATGAAGAATCCCAGAATCGATGTCCTCGACAATTCTGGAGATATTGAAATGGAAAATCCCGTTTGGATAGGTTTCATCTCCTAGATGACTAGGAAGAGGAATGTAGTTGTTATCCATTTTAATCTTTCTACGTTTCATTCTCATACTCCTTCCTCGTGTTGTTCTTTATATTACCACCACACTACATATTTAAGAATGATTGTTATAAAGCTATTTAATCAAACGTTTGTTTAACGATATGGTTGTATGCAACTTAAAATGAATGATCATATCGACCTACTTGATTCGTAGTATTTATGGTTCTTAAATACTTTATAACAAAAAACCACCGATGTAACAGACTTGCACATTGGTGTTTTGAGAGTCTAATACAACGGTTATTGGTCTTGACGATGTCCTAAGTGGCTCACTTATGGCACGAGGAGAACAATTTCTTGTCCTTGGTGGATCTATGGTATGTATTTCTTTAGTTAACGAAACCATTCCTATAAAACCCTGACTTTATTATTTCAAAATAGAATCAGGAGAACCGTCCCCGTGATTCTCATTTTGGTTAACAAGATCCACTCAAATTGCTGGACCAGCTAGAGTCTATGAGAATAAATCACGTCATACAACAGTTGTACCAATGCTACTCTCATTTGTCATAAGGGCTCACTTATGGCACCAGTGGATCAATTTCTTGTCCTAAGTGGATCAAATAGATGGCAGAGGTGGGTCTTAACCTATCTTCACTGATTGGGACAAGGAACCTGTCCCCTTGTCCCTGTGGTAAACCTAATTGGGAGTGAATCATGAGAACCGTCCCCGTGATTCCCTCCTAACAACGGCCATCTTACTAAGTAGAGAGTAAGAGTGAAGAATCGTCTTGAAGCGATTCATTTCATTGTTTCCCTAGATTTTGTGAATATAATTAGTTGGGCTAGTTTAAAAAGCATTTTAATCAAACGTTTGTTTAATAAGAAATTTACCTAGTCTGAATGGGTACGATCATCATTATCCCACTCCGATCATTTATATTTTTACACTTAAAAACGTAAGCTCAGATCTTATAAACAATAGTTCTACTGATTTACTGGATTTATCATAAATCAAGTAGGAGGGGGTGCCTAACCCCCGACCTCTCACACCACCGTACGTACGGGTCCGTATACGGCGGTTTCATGAAAATTTAACGTTCTTCTTCTAACAACTTCAATCCTAACTGGCGCCAATAGTCGTCATTTAGGGTTCGATGGAGGATTGGGCTACTGGCAACTCGCCAGTAGCCTTTTCTGGTGTTTGCCCATTCAAAAGCTTTCGCTTTTCTTACACCTAAAGAAAAAAGATGTTTTCTCCTTGTCTTTGGGGTTTTCCATTCTTTCCATCGAATCATCCGTAATCTTCTTCTCAACCATGCCATTAATTCTCTGAAGATTGAAGGTGTCTCAGCGAGCTGAAAATAGTTACGCCACCCCACGATGAATCGGTTGAGCTTCTTGATTCGTTCTTCCATTGCTATACTCCACTTTCGTGACGTTAGGCGTCGGAATTCCTGTTTCGCACGGTGAATCGCCTGCTTTGCGACCCTGATCTTCGCGCTTCGGTATGGGGTGAAACTAAAACCTAGAAACGTTCGTTTCCACGGTCGGTCAATCGCACTCTTTTCTTTATTAACCTTCAGTTTTAATGTCTTCTCGATGAACTGGCTGATATTTCGAAGAGTGCGCTCGGCTGCCCTTTTTGAGCCTACGTAAATCTGACAATCGTCAGCGTATCGGACGAACCGAATGCCTCTTGACTCTAGCTCTTTATCCAATTCATCTAACACGATATTTGAGAGAAGGGGACTTAAAGGACTACCTTGTGGTGTTCCTGTTTGGTTCGTCTATGTTAAGCCGTTCTCCATAACTCCAGCTTGTAGTTATCTCCGAATGATTCGAAGGACACGACTGTCCTTAACACGATAACTTAATGGACGCATGAGTCGATCGTGGCGAACGCGATCAAAGAATTTCTCCAAATCGATATCTACCACCCACCGAAATCCGTCATGGATATATTCTTGCGCTTCTCGAACCGCGTCGTGCGCTCGTTTTCCTGGTCGGAATCCAAAGCTTGAGTTGGAAAACGACGGATCGTAGATCCGTTGAAGATAAAGGTTGATAGCTTGTTGGATCAAGCGATCCATGGCGGTTGGAATTCCTAGCTTCCGTTTGCCTCCGTTTGGTTTTGGGATTTCGACACGACGGACGGGTGACGGTTGATAGGTTCCATCCAGGAGTTGGGGTTCGATGTCGTTCCAGGACTCCGAGATCTGGGATTTCAGTTCGGACGTGGGAATGTGATCGACCCCGTGCCTTCCATTGTTACGCACCACTCGTCGATAGGCTCCATTTAAATTGTCTCGATGAAGTATCTTTTCCAACATGCTTTCTTCCTCCACGTGACTGGTTTCGTTCCTTGTGTGACATTGATTCTCCACGCTCCGTATGCCCTCCGAGACTTCACTCTTCCCTCATAAGTTGAGCTGATATGTTCTGTGTCATCGAATGATGCGTACATCGGAGAAACCTGTTCTCTTTTCATGATTCGGTCTTTCCTGTCCCATCTCGAGTTTGGGGTGGTACTACGATCTCGGCTGACTTCTGATAACTAAGTGGCTTCTTGAAAGTCAGTTACCGCGAGTGTGCGGCTCGTCATCAGATCTCCCCGGGTAAGTGCACAAACTTCCTCTCCATATACCCGCCTTATTTACTACCATTCCCTTTGGTTGTATGGATTTTAATGTGTTTAGCCATTTCGTCCAAGAATGATAGCCTTTTATAAGGTTCGTGTTCCTCAGGTCGGAGATTTGCCTTCAGCTTCCTTCAGATTCCAAGTCGCCCTGGAGACCCTTGCCTTTGGCTAACGGTTACTACAACCTTCACCGTTCGGGACTTGAACCCTATAGCGTGTGCACATGCCGGGCACACTAAAAAAACAGGTAAGCTACGTAATAGCTTCCTGTTTTTAATTCTAATATTTTTATCATGTTTAACTTACAAGAGATTCATAAGCACAGTCCTTGCTAACCCTATTTAGGTAAGAGACTTTACACTCTGGAATGAATCATGAGACACGCTCTTGTGATTCTCCGATCCCTCATCTGTTTTATGGGAACGAAATCTCTCTAGTTCTTCACTCAATTCCATCGTCTGTCTATATACTGATTGGTAAAGTGGATACAATTCCCGGTATAGCGTGACATTTTGAGGATTAGGAGAGAAGGATTCTTCATATTAGATGAAGGGAATCACAGGAACCATCCGAGACCAGTGAAAAAGTCGGATTAAGACCAGGTCGGTGAGTTAAATCTATCATTCTCCATGAAAAAACCCCCTGAATGGTATAATGGGTACGACCAAATACCGACCATTAGGGGGGGTTACTTGTGCTTCGATTACAGTCAAAGCAATCAAGTTTTCACTCTATATTATACGATAAAATTCCGGAAAGTCATATCCTTAAGAAGATAACGACCGTTATTGATTTTTCTTTCATTAACGATCTTTTGAAAGAGAGTTACTCCGAACGTTTTGGCCGTCCTGCCAAAGAACCAGAGTTAATGTGTAAACTTTTATTTTTACAACATCTATATAATTATTCCGATGAACAAATGAAGCCAGAAGCTGAACGGAACCTCGCGTTTATGTACTTTCTCGGTCTCAATCCAGAAGATTCCCTGCCAGACAAAAGTCTTCTGGCCAAGTTTCGAACGCAGCGACTCGGAGAAAATACGCTTGATGAAATGATGACTGAAATGGCGAGACAATGTGTAGAACAAGGGATTCTTGAAGGAAAAAGTGTCAGTATTGACGCTACCCATATCGAAGCGAATACTAAGAAGAAAACGCTTGAGCGATTGATGAGACATCTGGCTCAGAATATCATTCATACCTATGAACGAGAAACGGGGCAATCACTTGAGAACTTACCAGAGGTTCTAGATTATCAGGAGATTGCGGATCACCGAGAAGCGAAGGCTGTGATGAAAGGTTACTTATTGAACGTAATGAATCAAGTAGAAAAACAAGCATCAAATCACAATCAAAATACGAAGGAATCAATACAAAAAGCTCAGAAAACCCTAACGGATCCCAAGTTTATCAACCAGAAAGGCATCCGATCCCTTATTGACGAAGATGCGAGAGTCGGCAGAAAAAGTAGGACACAGGACTTTTATGGATACAAAACTGAGTTTGTGATAACAACAAAAGAACGGATAATTACGTCCGTACGCACATCGGATGGTGCTTACACAGATGGTAGTTATGCCAAAGAAATGTTAGCTCAAACTTTAAGATCAAACATGACCATCACGGAAGTGTATGGGGATAAAGCTTATTTCAGAAACTCTATACTAGATGATATAAAATCCTTAAATGCGCACCCTTATATACCCGTAAGCTCTCTTGTATTCCGACTTGACGAAAGTCAATTCACCTATAATAAAGACGCTGATGAATGGCAGTGTAGCCAAGGAAACATCACCGAAAAAAAGAAATACTTTAGGACAAAAGGAAAAGACGGTGGCAGAGAAGGATATAAATATTACTTTGGATTGAAGCAATGTAAAGGCTGCCCACTTCATGACGAATGTGCAAAGAAAAGGGCAAGGAGATTTTTGGTGGTAGGGGTTAACACAGCTGAATTTTATAAAATATCTCAACACCAAAAGTCCGAAGCGTTTAAAGAAAAATATAAAATGCGAGCTTCTATAGAAGGAAAGAATGCGGAGCTCAAACGATTTCATGGCCTATCTCGAATCAGGGGATATGGTCTATTAAGTGCATCCATTCAATTGAAATTAGCCGCCGTCGCGGTAAACATAAAGAGGATCGCTGCGATAGCGTCCTCTTTTTTTTATGTATATTTGGTTGAAAAGCTTCTATTATACTCTTTATTTAAGGTTAGCTATTGAGTCTAAGAAAAAAACGTAAGTTTTTCACTGGTCTCAAACCGTCCCGGTGATTCCCGATATCTACCTAATAAACAAATATTCTTTAATTGAATCTAAGGCGAGAGCTGTATATTCTTGCTCGCAAATGGAAGCTTCATTTTTATTTTTTAAAATTACTGGGAGCTTCCTTCTTTATTCTATATTACTATAAATAGTTACAAGGACGGTTCGAAACCATTGATTCCCCGTGATTCGTTTCTTATTATCAAAAAAAAAAGCCAAAAGAAGAACTCCTCTTCTCTTGGCTTAGCCTAAATCTATTCTTCTCTTACTCTTCTCGTTCTCATGATATAAAGAGTAATCATACTCGCAACAATTAGGAGCACACCTGCCACAATCCAATTGTACATTGGATTTGAAGTAACCGGTAAGAAATTATTGTCTCCCTTGTTTTCACTATTCGTTGAATTATTTCCGTTTTTGCTTCCGTTGTCGTTATTGGCTGAGTCATTTCCATTACTGCTTCCACTATCGCTATCTTGATCTGATCCCTGATCCTCGTTGTGATTGTTATTCACTCTCCATCTATCAGAGTTAGGATCTCTTCCATTCTCAACAATCAATTCAAGCGGTGCTGATTGACCTTTTTCTATTGTGAAAGCAACTGGAGTTTCATCAAGCAAATAATCCTTTGGTGCATTCGTTTCAATGAAACGATAATCACCTGGAGTTAAATCATCTACTTGAATTTGACCATTTTCATCTGTTTTAAGAGATTCTACAATTACGTTGCCTTCTGAATCTACTAGTGTGAAGACTGCGTCAGCAAGCATTGTTGATTTATCTTCTTGATCGACTTTGGTTAGAAGAACGGAACCTGGTGTTACGACATTCTCATGAATTAACATAAGTGTTTCTTCCTGGCCTTTTTCAATTTCAAATAAGATTGGTTCTTCATCAAGCTCATAGCCAAATGGTGCACTTGTTTCGATAAGCTGATAGCTACCTACAGGGATTTCAGCAACAGAAATCTGTCCAGCCTCGTCCGTTTCAAGGCCTTCTGCAATATTATCTCCATCTTCTGTAAGCAGATCGTAAACAGCACCTTGTAGAACATTGCC